>NZ_JBMJCT010000022.1:0-437162 GCF_049222185.1 Streptomyces sp. LaBMicrA B280
CGACGCCCTGGGCAAGCCGAGTGCCTCCCGGGCGGTCGGTCTCGCCAACGGCCGCAACCCGATCGGCATCATCGTGCCCTGCCACCGCGTCGTGGGCAGCGACGGCAGCCTCACCGGCTACGGCGGCGGTCTGGACCGCAAACGCCGCCTGCTCGACTTCGAACGCGGCACCGCCCTGTTCTGACTCAACCCGCCGGAACATCCCCGGCCAGCGCGGCCAGCAGCCGGGGCAGCGCGGTGCCGATGGGCTCGCGGATCACCTCGTCGGCCCGGTCGTCGTACGGGGTGGGTTCGGCGTTGACGATGATCAGGCGGGCGCCGTGGTCGGCGGCGACGCCCGCGAGGCCGGCGGCGGGCTGGACCTGGAGGCTGCTGCCGACGGCGATGAACACCTGGCAGGCCTTGGTGACGGCCACGGCCTGGCCGAGGACCATCGGGTCGAGACGTTCGCCGAACATCACGGTGGCGGACTTCAGGATGCCGCCGCACTCCCGGCAGCGGGGATCGTCCTCACCGGCGGCCAGCCGCTCCAGGGCGTCCTGCATCGGACCACGCGTGTGACACAGGGTGCAGAGGAACTCCCGCGCGGTGCCGTGCAGTTCGAGCACCTTGCGGGCGGGCGTCCCGGCGAGCTGGTGCAGCCCGTCCACGTTCTGCGTGATCACCCGCACCGGTACCCCGGACCGCTCCAGCTCGGCGATTGCCCGGTGGGCGGCGTTGGGTTCGGCCTCCAGGGCGCGGTTCTCGCGGCGCATCCGCCAGGAACGCCGGCGGATCTCCGGGTCGCCCATGTAGTACTCGTACGTCACGAGCTTCTCGGCCTCGGGATCGCGCCGCCACAGCCCGTTCGGGCCCCGGTAGTCGGGGATCCCGGAATCGGTGGAGATACCTGCGCCACTGAGAACGGCCACGAGAGGCTTGCCCATGGGGCCGAGGGTAGGACGCCGGGCGGCGAGGGGCCAACGGATATCCGCGCGGTGGCGGCGCGGCCGCGCGGTCAGCCCGCCCGGTGCCCGTTCTCCAGCTCGGCCGGGCCCGAGCCGTCGGTGAGGGCGTCCAGGGCGGCGAGGACGCGGCGGCCGAGGGCGCCGGGGAGGTGCGCGGCGAGTTCCGCGCGCGGGACCAGCCGCCAGGACAGCAGCTCCTCCTCCTGGAGCCGGATCGCGCCCAGCTCGTCATCGGTGAGCACCCCGCCGTCGTACACGTACGCCACCAGCGGCGGCCGTCCCGTCCCCGGCACCCAGTCCACGGCGAGCAGCCGCCCGAGCGCCCGGTCGAGCCCGATCTCCTCCCGCGTCTCCCGCCGAGCCCCCTGACGGGGCGTCTCCCCGCTGTCCGACTCCACCGTGCCGCCCGGAAGCCCCCATCCCTCGCGGTAGTTGGGCTCGACCAGCAGCACCCGGCCCGCGCTGTCCCGGAAGAGCGCGGCGGCCCCGGCGAGGACCCGGGGCAGTGAGGCGATGTACGCGGCGTAGTCAGTGGTGGACGTCATGGAGGGAAGGGTATCCAGCCGGGCCGGGCCGCGAACCGTCGTGCGCCAGGCGCACGGTGCGTTCGGCCAGCGCACTGATCCGCACCCCGTCGAATCCGAACACCGCGCTGCGGACCGTGTCTTCCAGCGGGTCCTTCCACTGGCCGGGCAGGGCCGCGGCGCCGGTGCGGACCCCGGCCACCGAGCCCGCCGTCGCCCCGTTGGAGTCGGTGTCAAGACCGCCGCGCACGGTCAGCGCGAGGGTGCGGGTGAAGTCGTCGTCGCCGTACAGCAGCCCCGCGGTGAGGACGGCCGCGTTCGGCACCGTGTGGATCCAGCCCCCGGGACTTTCCCCGGTCGCGGTGTCCACGGTGTCCGCCCAGTCGAGGCCGGCCGCGTGCAGCGACATGACGCGGCGCACCGTACGGGCGAGGCGGCTGCTCGCCGGGATCACCCCGAGTGCGCTCTCCAGCGCGTCCCGCACGGTCGGCGCGGTGAAGGCCGCCGCGATCAGCGCGGCCGCGAACATGGCGCCGTAGACACCGTTGCCCGTGTGCGACAGCACGGCGTCCCGGCGCGCCAGACCGGCCGCGCGCCCGGGATCACCGGGGCAGACCCAGCCGAAGACGTCCGCGCGGATGAGGGCGCCGATCCACTCCTGGTACGGGTTGTCGTACGTCGCCGTCAGCGGCGGCCGCAGCCCGCCCGCGAGGTTGCGGTACGCCGCCCGCTCCGCCGTGAACGTCTGGAGGTACGGCAGCCGCAGCAGCCACAGCTCGCCGACGTCCTCGGTGCTGAAGCCGAAGCCGCGGCTCTCCAGCAGGTGCAGTCCGAGGATCGTGTAGTCCACGTCGTCGTCCCGGCAGCTGCCGTAGATCCGGCCCCGGACGCAGGAGCGCCACTCGGGGCGCAGTGCGGCGATGTCGGCCGGGTCGGCGGGCTCCGGCAGGTAGTCGGTGAGCGGCAGCGCGTCGCGGTCGCCGAGATACCGGTCGATGCGCGCCCGGGTCCACACCTCGCCCTGCTCGACCGGCTTGCCGAGCATGTTGCCCGCGATCCGGCCGAGCCAGCCGCCGTGGATCCGGTCGGTGAGGCCGGTGGGCGGGGGGTGCTCGCTGCTCATGCCAGGGGCCTACCCGTTTTCCCCGGTCCTGTTCCCGATTCCCGCCCCCGGCCCGCTCAGCCCGTGGTCGGGGCATGACGGCGAGGGGGCGCCGAGGTTAGGGTCGCAGCGGCGCGACCGGTCCCGACACGTGCGGGGCCCGGAGAGCAAGGGGATGGCAAGGTGGCGGAAGCTGTGGGTGAGAGCCGTCGGGTACTCATCGCCGCGGACAAGTTCAAGGGCTCGCTGACGGCCGTGCAGGTCGCCGAGCGGGTGACGGCCGGGCTGCGCCGGGTGGTGCCGGACCTGGTGGTCGAGGCGCTGCCCGTCGCGGACGGCGGCGACGGGACCGTGGCGGCTGCGGTCGCGGCCGGGTTCGAGCGCCATGAGGTGCGGGTGAGCGGGCCGCTGGGGGAGACGGTGACGGCGGCGTTCGCGCTGCGCGAGGGCACCGCGGTGGTGGAGATGGCCGAGGCGAGCGGGCTGCACCGGCTTCCGGCCGGCGTCTTCGCCCCGCTGACCGCCTCCACGTACGGCTCCGGTGAGCTGCTGCGGGCCGCGCTGGACGCGGGCGCGGAGACCATCGTGTTCGGCGTCGGCGGCAGCGCCACGACGGACGGCGGCGCCGGGATGCTGGCGGCGCTCGGGGCGCGGTTCCTGGGGGCGGACGGGGAGCCGGTGCCGCCGGGGGGCGGCGCTCTCGCCGGGCTGGCCCGCGCAGACCTCTCCGGTCTCGACCCCCGGCTGTCCTCGGTCTCCCTGGTGCTCGCCAGCGATGTCGACAACCCGCTGACCGGACCGAAGGGCGCGCCCGCGGTGTACGGACCGCAGAAGGGGGCCTCGCCGGACGACGTACGGGCGCTGGACGCGGCGCTCGGGCACTACGTGGCGGTGCTGGAGGCTTCGGCCGGGGCGCGGGCGGTGGAGTACGCGGCGGCGCCGGGTGCGGGGGCGGCGGGGGGCATCGGCTACGGCGCGCTGCTGCTCGGCGCGCGGTTCCGGCCCGGGATCGAGATCATGCTCGACGTCCTCGGCTTCGCTCCCGCGCTGTCCCGGGCATCCCTGGTGATCACCGGCGAGGGCTCCCTGGACGAGCAGACGCTGCACGGCAAGGCCCCGGCGGGGGTGGCGGCGGCGGCGCGCGCGGCGGGCAAGGAGGTCGTGGCGGTGTGCGGGCGGCTGGCGCTGGCGGAGGCCGCGCTGCGGTCGGCCGGGATCAGCCGGGCCTACCCCCTGACGTCGGTCGAGCCCGACGTCTCCCGCTGCATCGCGGACGCCGGCCCGATCCTGGAGCGCCTCGCGTCCCGCATCGCGGAGGACCTGCTGGTGTGACCACCCTGACGTGACTGCCTTGGGGGCTTCGGCCCCGGCCAGCGCGGGAAAAGACAAGGGCCCCGAACCCAGCCAACCCTGGGTTCGGGGCCCTTCGTCAAGACGCCGTCACGGCAACTGCGCCGCCCGCGCCTCCCGCCGGTTGTCGCGGAAGTTGTTCACCCGCCGCGCCGTGGCGAACAGCGGGATCACCGCGCCCATGACCAGCTGGAGCGCACACCCCGTCTGCAGGAGCAGCTGACCGCTCGGCGCGTCGAACGCCCAGGCCGCCAGCAGACCCATGGACAGGACGATCCAGGACAGCATCGCCCCGGCCAGCCGCCCCCGCGGCTTCGGGTACTCCACCCGGCTCACCATCAGCCACGCCGTACCGACGATCGCCAGCAGCGTCGCCACGAACGGCAGCTCCAGGAGCACGATCGAGACGACGGTGAGCGCGCCGAACGGCGAGGGCATCCCCTGGAACACGCCGTCCTTCATCGTCACGCACGAGAAGCGGGCGAGCCGCAGGACGACGGCCAAGAGCACCACGATTGCCCCGAGCGCCGCCACTCTCTGATGCGCGTCGTCCGCGACCATGCCGTAGACGAGGACGAAGTACGCCGGCGCGAGGCCGAAGCTGATCAGGTCGGAGAGGTTGTCCAGCTCCGCGCCCATCGGCGAGGACCGCAGCTTGCGCGCCACCAGACCGTCGAAGAGGTCGAACACCGCCGCGCAGAGCATCAGGATGACCGCCGTGGCCGCGCTGTGGCGGGCCATGCCGGACTCCTGGCTGCCGGTGAGGTGCGGGATCAGGATGCCGGTGGTGGTGAAGTACACCGCCATGAACCCGCACGTGGCGTTACCGAGCGTGAGGGTGTCCGCTATCGACAGGCGGAGCGAGAGCGGCATCTCCTCCTCTTCGTCCACCTCGTCGGCCTCGGGCACCCAGTTCGCCTGGGTCTCCGGATCAATCACGGTCAATGCGAGTCACCCCAGCCACGGTCTTCTGACCGACCTCGACCGCCACCTCCACGCCCTCGGGCAGGTAGAGATCGACACGCGAGCCGAAGCGGATCAGACCGATACGGTCGCCCTGCTCGACCTTCGTGCCCGAAGGGATGTAGGGCACGATGCGGCGGGCCACCGCACCGGCGATCTGGATCATCTCGATGTCGCCGAGTTCGGTGTCGAAATGCCAGACTACGCGCTCGTTGTTCTCGCTCTCCTTGTTGAAAGCCGGAACAAAGCCGCCGGAGATGTGCTCGACCGACGTCACCTCGCCCGCGAGCGGCGCGCGGTTGACATGAACATTGAGCGGGCTCATGAAGATGGCGACGCGGGTGCGGCCGTCCTTCCAGGGCATGATGCTCTGCACCACACCGTCGGCCGGGGAGATGACCCGGCCCTGGGCGATCTCTCGCTCGGGGTCGCGGAAGAACCACAGCATGCCCGCCGCGAGCGCGGTGGCGGGCACGGCGACGGCCTTGGCGGCACCCGAGCGGCGGGCGCGGGCCAGGCTGAGGGCTGCGGTGGCGACGGTCGGGAGAAGCCACGGCGATGCTCCGCGCGCGAGGCGTACGCCGGCTCGGCTGTCGCGAGGTGCAGAGGTTTGGCTGTGGGGCATGGATGACCTTCGTAGCGGATGATGCCGCGCAAGACGGGGGACGGCGGCTTTCCGGGGATCGTACCGGTCGCGGGCCACAACTGGGCAAGCCAGGAAGCCGAGTCGGCGGCCGAAGACCGGCTGAACAACCTCTACGGGGTGTGATCTTCCCCTCGAAGAAAACACCCCGTATGCGGACAATCAGCCTTGGAATCGATACTCTTCGAGCAACCTGCGACCGATGATCATTTTCTGGATCTCGGCGGTACCTTCACCGATGAGCAGCATCGGCGCCTCACGATACAGGCGCTCGATCTCGTACTCCTTGGAGAAACCGTACCCGCCGTGGATGCGGAAGGCGTCCTCCACGACCTCCTTGCAGTACTCGGAGGCGAGGTACTTCGCCATGCCGGCCTCCAGGTCGTTTCGCTGCCCGGAGTCCTTTTTGCGCGCCGCGTTGACCATCATCGCGTGCGCGGCCTCGACCTTGGTCGCCATCTCGGCCAGCTTGAACTGGATGGCCTGGTGCTGGGCGATCGCCTTGCCGAAGGTGTGCCGCTGCTGGGCGTACCGCACACCCAGCTCGAAGGCGCGCTGGGCGACGCCGCAGCCGCGGGCCGCGACATTGACCCGGCCGACCTCCACGCCGTCCATCATTTGGTAAAAACCCCGGCCGGTGACGCCGCCGAGCACCCGATCGGCCGGGACCCGCAGCCCGTCCATGATCAGCTCGGTGGTGTCGACGCCCTTGTAGCCCATCTTCTCGATCTTGCCGGGGATGGTGAGGCCCGGGCGGACCTCGCCGAAGCCCGGCTCCTTCTCGACCAGGAAGGTCGTCATGGACTTGTGCGGGGCGGTGCCCTCCGGGTGGCCCTCGTCGCTGCGCACCAGGACGGCCACCAGCGACGACGTGCCGCCGTTGGTCAGCCACATCTTCTGACCGGTCAGGACGTACTCGTCGCCCTCCTTGACCGCCTTGGAGCTGATCGCCGACACATCGGAGCCCAGCGCCGGCTCCGACATCGAGAAGGCGCCCCGGATGTCACCGGCCGCCATCCGCGGCAGGAAGTGGTCCTTCTGCTCCCGCGTGCCGTGCTGCTTGAGCATGTACGCGACGATGAAGTGGGTGTTGATGATGCCGGACACCGACATCCAGCCGCGGGCGATCTCCTCCACGCACAGCGCGTAGGTGAGCAGCGACTCGCCCAGACCCCCGTACTCCTCGGGGATCATCAGACCGAACAGGCCCAGCTCCTTGAGGCCGTCCACGATCTGCTGCGGGTACTCGTCGCGGTGCTCCAGCTCGGTGGCGACCGGGATGATCTCCTTGTCGACGAAGTCCCGGACGGTGGAGAGGATCTCCTGCTGGACGTCGGTCAGACCGGCGGTCTGGGCGAGGCGCGCCATCACTTCTCCTGCTGCTTCGGCTCCGGGCGGCCCGGCTGCTCGCCGCCGCGCTCCTTGATGTACGTCTCGGTCGGCACCATCACCTTGCGGCGGAAGACGCACACCAGGGTGCCGTCCTGCTTGTAGCCCTTGGTCTCGACGTAGACGATGCCGCGGTCGTTCTTCGACTTCGACGGCCACTTGTCCAGCACGGTCGTCTGGCCGTAGATCGTGTCGCCGTGGAAGGTCGGCGCCACGTGCTTGAGCGACTCGATCTCCAGGTTGGCGATCGCCTTGCCGGAGATGTCCGGCACCGACATGCCGAGCAGCAGCGAGTAGATGTAGTTCCCGACGACGACGTTCCTGCCGAAGTCCGTCGTCCTCTCCGCGTAGTTGGTGTCCATGTGGAGCGGGTGGTGGTTCATGGTGAGGAGACAGAACAGATGGTCGTCGTACTCGGTGACCGTCTTGCCAGGCCAGTGCTTGTACGTCGCCCCGACCTCGAACTCCTCGTAGGTGCGTCCGAACTGCATCGCGCTCAGCCCTCCGGGATCTCGAACTCGGTGGTGCGGCGCATGCCGGCCGCGCGGCCCTTGCCGGAGATGACCAGGGCCATCTTGCGGCTGGCCTCGTCGATCATCTCGTCGCCGAGCATCGCGGAGCCCTTCTTGCCGCCGGCCTCGGACGTGTAGTAGTCGTACGCGTCCAGGATCAGCTCGGCGTGGTCGTAGTCCTCCTGCGAGGGCGAGAAGATCTCGTTGGACGCCTCGACCTGGCCCGGGTGCAGCACCCACTTGCCGTCGAAGCCGAGGGCCGCGGCGCGCTGGGCGACCGCGCGGTAGCCGTCGACATTGCGGATCTGGAGGTAGGGGCCGTCGATCGCCTGGAGGTCGTTGGCGCGGGCGGCCATCAGGATCTTCATCAGGATGTAGTGGTAGGCGTCCGCCGGGTAGCCGGGCGGCTGCTCGCCCACGACCAGGGACTTCATGTTGATGGAGGCCATGAAGTCGGCCGGGCCGAAGATGATGGTCTCGATGCGCGGGGAGGCCTGTGCGATCGCGTTGACGTTGTTCAGGCCCTGCGCGTTCTCGATCTGCGCCTCGATGCCGATCCGGCCGACCTCGAAGCCCATCGTCTTCTCGATCTGGGTGAGCAGCAGGTCGAGCGCCACGATCTGCTCGGCGTTCTGCACCTTCGGCAGCATGATGCAGTCGAGGTTCGGCCCTGCGCCCTCCACGACCGTCACGACATCGCGGTACGTCCACTCGGTCGTCCAGTCGTTGACGCGGACCACCCGCGTCTTGCCCGTCCAGTCACCCTCGTTGAGGAACTTGACGATGGTGTGCCGCGCCTCGGGCTTGGCGAGCGGGGCGCACGCGTCCTCCAGGTCCAGGAACACCTGGTCCGCCGGCAGGCCCTGCGCCTTCTCCAGGAAGCGGGGGTTGCTGCCCGGGACGGCGAGACACGAGCGCCGGGGACGCAGGCGGTTGACGGGGGCGGTCATGCGGGGACCTCCAGGGGGTCGAGCTTGTTCGCGGTCCGGATCTCGTCGACGATGCGGCCGATGATCCCGGTGATGTCGAAGTCCTTCGGGGTGAAGACGGCGGCCACTCCGGCCTCCCTGAGCTGCTCGGCGTCACCGTTCGGGATGATGCCACCTGCGATCACCGGTATATCTGTGGCACCCGCCACACGCAGGCGCTGGAGCACGTCCGGGACCAGCTGGGCGTGCGAGCCGGACAGGATGGACAGGCCGACCGCGTGCACGTCCTCGGCGAGGGCCGCGTCCACGATCTGCTCGGGGGTGAGCCGGATGCCCTGGTAGACCACCTCGAAGCCGGCGTCACGGGCGCGCACGGCGATCTGCTCGGCGCCGTTGGAGTGCCCGTCAAGGCCCGGCTTGCCGACCAGGAAACGCAGCTTGCCGACGCCCAGGTCGCGGGCGGTGGCGTCCACCTTGGCGCGCACCTCGGCGAGCGCCGAGCCGGCCTCGACGGGCACGGCCACCGGCGCGGAGGAGACCCCGGTGGGCGCCCGGTACTCGCCGAACACCTCGCGCAGCGCCCCCGCCCACTCGCCGGTCGTGGCCCCCGCGCGGGCGCACTCCAGGGTGGCCTCCATCAGGTTGCCGGTGCCCCGGGCGGCCTCCTTCAGCCGCTCCAGCGCCTTGCAGGGACGCGGATGGTTGAACGGCGGCTGGTAGCGGGTGTCCCGCCACCGCTGGAGCGCGGAGACGACCTGGGCCTCGATCGCCGGGTCCACCGTCTGGATCGCGGTGTCCAGGTCGGCGGTGAGCGGGTTGGGCTCGGTGCCCTCGAAGGCGTTGACGCCGATGATCTTCTCGTCGCCGGACTCGATCCGGGCCCGGCGCTCGGCGTGCGAGGAGACCAGCTGGGACTTGAGATAGCCGGACTCGACGGCGGCCATCGCGCCGCCCATCTCCTCGATCCGCGCCATCTCCGCGAGGGAGTCGGAGACCAGCTGCGCCACCTTGGCCTCGATCACCTTCGAGCCGTCGAAGATGTCCTCGTACTCCAGCAGGTCGCTCTCGTAGGCGAGTACCTGCTGGATGCGCAGGCTCCACTGCTGGTCCCAGGGGCGGGGCAGGCCGAGCGCCTCGTTCCAGGCCGGGAGCTGCACGGCACGCGCGCGGGCGTCCTTGGACAGCGTCACGGCCAGCATCTCCAGCACGATCCGCTGGACGTTGTTCTCCGGCTGCGCCTCGGTCAGGCCGAGGGAGTTGACCTGGACGCCGTAGCGGAAGCGGCGCTGCTTGGGGTTCTCGATGCCGTACCGCTCGCGGGTGACCTGGTCCCAGATGCGGCCGAACGCCCGCATCTTGCACATCTCCTCGACGAAGCGGACGCCCGCGTTCACGAAGAAGGAGATGCGCGCGACCACGTCGCCCATGCGCTCCTGCGGCACCTGGCCGCTGTCGCGCACGGCGTCCAGCACGGCGATCGCGGTGGACATCGCGTACGCGATCTCCTGCACCGGCGTGGCCCCGGCCTCCTGCAGGTGGTAGCTGCAGATGTTGATCGGGTTCCACTTCGGGATGTGGGAGACCGTGTACGCGATCATGTCCGTCGTCAGGCGGAGCGAGGGTCCCGGCGGGAAGACGTGCGTGCCGCGGGACAGGTACTCCTTGACGATGTCGTTCTGGGTCGTGCCCTGGAGCTTGGTGATGTCCGCGCCCTGCTCCTCGGCGACGACCTGGTAGAGCGCCAGCAGCCACATGGCGGTGGCGTTGATCGTCATCGAGGTGTTCATCTGCTCCAGGGGGATGTCCTGGAACAGCCGGCGCATGTCACCGACGTGCGAGACGGGCACGCCCACCCGGCCGACCTCGCCGCGGGCGAGGATGTGGTCGGGGTCGTAGCCGGTCTGCGTCGGCAGGTCGAACGCCACCGACAGACCCGTCTGGCCCTTGTCGAGATTGCGCCGGTACAACTCGTTGGACGCCTCGGCCGTCGAGTGGCCGGCGTACGTCCGCATCAGCCACGGACGATCCTTCTTCTTCTGCGCCTGGGACACAGACTGACGCTCTGTCATCTACGGCTCTCAGATGTTCCGGAAACGGTTGATGGCGTCGAGGTGCTCGGCCCGCATCTCCTCGTCGCGCACGCCGAGGCCTTCCTCGGGGGCGAGGCACAGGACGCCGACCTTGCCCTGGTGCAGGTTGCGGTGGACATCGTGGGCCGCCTGGCCGGTGTCCTCCAGGGAGTACACCTTCGACAGCGTCGGGTGGATCTTGCCCTTGGCGATGAGGCGGTTGGCCTCCCATGCCTCGCGGTAGTTGGCGAAGTGGGAGCCGATGATCCGCTTCAGGGACATCCACAGGTAGCGGTTGTCGTACTCGTGCATGTAGCCCGAGGTCGAGGCGCAGGTGGTGATGGTGCCGCCCTTGCGGGTGACGAAGACGCTGGCACCGAAGGTCTCGCGGCCGGGGTGCTCGAAGACGATGTCGATGTCCTCGCCGCCGGTCAGCTCGCGGATGCGCTTGCCGAAGCGCTTCCACTCCTTGGGGTCCTGGGTGGTCTCGTCCTTCCAGAACTTGTAGCCCTCGGCGCTGCGGTCGATGATCGCCTCGGCGCCCATCGAACGGCAGATGTCCGCCTTCTGGTCGCTGGAGACGACACAGATCGGGTTGGCGCCGCCGGCCAGCGCGAACTGCGTGGCGTACGAGCCGAGTCCGCCGCTCGCGCCCCAGATGAGGACGTTGTCGCCCTGCTTCATCCCGGCGCCGTTGCGGGACACCAGCTGCCGGTAGGCGGTGGAGTTGACCAGACCGGGGGCGGCGGCCTCCTCCCAGCTGAGGTGGCCGGGCTTCGGCATCAGCTGGTTGGACTTGACCAGCGCGATCTCGGCGAGGCCGCCGAAGTTGGTCTCGAAGCCCCAGATGCGCTGCTCGGGGTCGAGCATCGTGTCGTTGTGGCCGTCGGAGGACTCCAGCTCGACGGAGAGGCAGTGCGCCACGACCTCGTCGCCCGGCTTCCAGGCGTTGACGCCGGGGCCGGTGCGCAGGACGACGCCCGCGAGGTCGGAGCCGATGATGTGGTACGGCAGGTCATGGCGCTTGGCCAGCTCGTTGGTGCGGCCGTAGCGCTCCAGGAACCCGAACGTGGACAGCGGCTCGAAGATCGAGGTCCACACCGAGTTGTAGTTGACCGAGGAGGCCATCACGGCCACCAGGGCCTCGCCCGGCCCGAGCTCGGGCACGGGGACGTCGTCCAGGTGGATCGACTTGCGGGGGTCCTTGTCACGGGTCTCCAGACCCGCGAACATCTCCGTCTCGTCCTTGTGCACGGTGATCGCCCGGTAGGACTCGGGCAGCGGCAGTGCGGCGAAGTCGGCGGACGTGGCGTCCTTCGACTGGATCGCGTCGAGGATGTCCTTCACGGTCACGGTATTGCCTCCGGCGGTGAGCGCCCTGAGGGAGGGGCGCTTGAGGGTTCGTCGGTGCTGCGGGGCGTGCTGCTGAGGGTTTGGTGAAAAGTGCCGTCGGTTCGGCTCGGTGGTGCTTCGGCAGCGCTTTGTGGCGCGGGAGGTTGCCTGTGACGCAGGCGTCCGGGCGCGCGGGCCATAAGGCCCCGGGGACAGCCGGCGAACGAATGGTCGCTGCTCGCCGGCCGCCCGGACCTCTTCAACGTATGACACCGCGTGTCAGGTGACAAGGCACTGAGTGCCAGAAGTTCCTCTCAGATGAAATCTTTACGTAACAAATGAGCGATGATCGATCGAACGGCCTCCGGAATCCGCGGGAAAAGGGCCCCTGACATGGCAAAACGGCCACCCCGAAGGGTGGCCGTCATCACAAGGGCAGAGCGGGTTCAGCGCTCCTTCAGCGCCTCCTCGATGGTGCGCATGACCTCTTCGAGGGGGGCGTCGGTACGGGCGACGGTGACCAGCACCTCGCCGTGCGGGGACACCGTCGCCGGGGCGGTGGCGGCCGTCCGGGCGGCCGTGCTCCGGCCGGCGCCGATGCCGGTGCCGAAGGTCTTGCGGACGATCGCGAACGCGTGGTCGAGCTGCGCCTCCACATCGCCCTGGCCGTCCGCGCGCAGCCAGCGCCGCAGCACATGGTTGTGCGCGGTGACGACGGCGGAGGCGGCGACCTCGGCCAGCAGCGGGTCGTCGTTGGCGTCGTCCGCGTGCGCGCGCTCGTCGAAGTGGCCGAGCAGATAGCGGGTGAACAGGCGCTCGTAGCGGGCGACGGAGGCGATCTCGGCCTCGCGCAGGGTGGGCACCTCGCGCGTGAGCCGGTAGCGGGCCACGGAGATGTCCGGATGCGCCGCGTACATCCGCATGACCTCTTTGATGCCCCGGCACACCGTGTCGAGTGGATGCTCGTGCGCCGGAGCGGCGTTCAGGACCGCCTCGGCGCGGACCAGGGTGTCGTCGTGGTCCGGGAAGATCGCCTCCTCCTTGGAGCGGAAGTGGCGGAAGAAGGTGCGGCGGGCGACTCCGGCCGCCGCCGCGATCTCGTCGACGGTGGTGCCCTCGTACCCCTTGGTCGCGAACAGCTCCATGGCTGCGGCCGCCAGTTCTCGGCGCATCTTGAGCCGCTGGGCGGCGGCGCGACTGCCTGCGGCACTTTCCGGCGCGTCGGGCGTAGCTGGTGTACGGGAGGACTTGGCGGGCTGGGACATGACCCGAACGTACTGCATGGACGCGGTGCCATGTGCGGGAGTCCGGTTTGCCCCGCCAGGCCACGAAGGGCCTGGCGGGGGAGCCGTGGCGGGGCCGAGCAGCCCGCCCCAGTCCGTCTCCGTGTCCGCCTGCGTGTCCGTCTGAGTGTCCGTCCCCGCGTCCGTCTCCGCGCGGGACCAGTCGCCGACGCCGTCAGCGGCGGGCATACTCGCGGAAGCCGCGCCCGGTCTTGCGGCCGAGGCAGCCCGCGGCCACCAGGTGCTCCAGGAGCGGGGCCGGGGCGAGGCCGGGGTCGCGGAACTCGCGGTGCAGCACCTTCTCGATGGCCAGCGAGACGTCCAGGCCGACCACGTCCAGCAGTTCGAACGGGCCCATCGGGTAGCCGCCGCCGAGCCGCATCGCCGCGTCGATGTCGTCCAGCGTCGCGTAGTGCTCCTCGACCATCTTCACGGCGTTGTTCAGGTACGGGAACAGCAGCGCGTTGACGATGAAACCGGCCCGGTCGCCGCAGTCCACCGCGTGCTTGCGAACCGTGCGGCAGACCTCGCGGACGGTGGCGTGCACCTCGTCGGCGGTCAGCACCGTGCGCACGACCTCGACCAGCTTCATGGCCGGGGCCGGGTTGAAGAAGTGCATGCCGATCACGTCCTGCGGGCGCGAGGTGGCGCGGGCGCAGGCGACGACGGGCAGCGAGGAGGTGGTGGTGGCGAGCACCGCGCCGGGCTTGCAGACCTTGTCCAGCGCCTGGAAGAGCTGCCGCTTGACCTCCAGGTCCTCGGCCACCGCCTCGACGGCCAGGTCGACGTCCGCGAACGCGTCGTAGGAACCGGCCGGGGTGATCCGCTCCAGGGTCTGCGCGGCCGCCTCGGCGGTCAGCCGGCCCTTGTCCACGGAGCGCGCCAGCGACCTGCCGATCCGGGCCTTGGCCACCTCGGCCTTCTCCTCGCTGCGCGCGGCCAGGACGACGTCGTAGCCCGCCTTGGCGAACACCTCGGCGATGCCGGAGGCCATGGTGCCGGAACCGGCGACGCCCACCGAGCGGACCTCGCGGCCCGCGGCGCCGGTGCCGTCCGCCGCCGGGGTCAGCGGGTCCGGCACCACGGCGGCGCTGCCCGGCGCCTCGTAGGTGTAGAAGCCGCGCCCGGCCTTGCGGCCGGTCAGACCCGCCTCGCTGAGCTGCTTGAGGATCGGGGCGGGGGCGTGCAGCCGGTCGCGGGACTCGGCGTACATGGCGTCAAGGACGGTGCGCGCGGTGTCGATGCCGATCAGGTCGAGCAGCGCCAGCGGGCCCATCGGCAGACCGCAGCCCAGCCGCATCGCCGCGTCGATGTCCTCGCGGGAGGCGTAGCGGGCCTCGTACATCGCGGCGGCCTGGTTGAGGTAGCCGAACAGCAGGCCGTCGGCGACGAAGCCGGGGCGGTCGCCGACCGCGACGGGCTCCTTGCCGAGCTCCAGCGCGAGATCCGTGACGGCGGCGACGACCTGCGGCGCGGTCAGCACCGAGGAGACGACCTCCACCAGCTTCATCGCCGGGGCCGGGTTGAAGAAGTGCAGGCCGAGCACGCGCTCGGGGCGGGCCGAGTCGGCGGCGAGCCGGGTCACCGACAGCGCGTTGGTGCCGGTGGCCAGGATGGTCTCCGGGCGGACGACACCGTCCAGTTCACGGAAGATCTGGTGCTTGATCTCGTACGACTCCGGGACCACCTCGATCACCAGGTCGGCGTCGGCCGCCGCGGCCAGATCGGTGGAGGTGCGCAGCCGGGCGAGGGCGTCCGCGCGCTCGGCCCCGGTCAGCCGGCCGCGCTCGACGGAGCGGGCGGTGGATGCCTCCAGGGCGGTCAGCGCGCGGGCGGCCTGGGCCTCGCTGACGTCGATGCCGACGACCTCGCGGCCGGCCTGCACGAGGACCTCGGTGATGCCGGTGCCCATCGTGCCGAGGCCGACGACGGCGATCTTCTTGAGGGACAGAGGGGTGTCGGACAGGGGAGTGGCCATCGCGGGACTCCAGGTATGAGGGTGACGACGAGGAAGCGCCGGGTGCGCCGAGGGCGCACCACGGAGCGCGGAGGAGTGCGGGTGTTGCCGGGCTGACGAGCGCACACGCCCGGTGCCGGTGCCGACGGGCGTTTTGGGCGCCCAGCGGTGGCGATGTCTTCCGACCGGCTCTGTCCCAAGCCGGGTCGTACTCGCGGTACTTAGCGCACGAGGCGCACCTGGCGTACCGAACCGTTCCTTGCCCGCGACGGCCGCGTCACCAGACCGTCACCAGCGGAGTGCGAGAGAGGGTTGCTCGCTCGTATGAGCTTAACCGGTGGGTAACGAGCGCGCCAGTCCCCTGAAGGGTTCTTTGTGTGCGAGGTGTCTCCCGTTGCCCCGGCAACATGCTTAACCTGATGCCGTGGACGAAGAGTTGCGATCGGTCACGGAACGCTTACGGCGGGAGTCGGGAGGCTCGGCGGCCTTCGACGCCCTGCTGGCGACCGGGGACCTGGACGAACTGGCGGAGGTCCTCACCGCGCCCGGACAGCCGCTGTGGGCCAGGGAGTTGGCCGCCTTTCGGCTCGGCCGCGCGGGCGACCGGCGCGCGTTCGAGTCCCTGGTGCTCCTCCTCAACCACCGCGACCCCCCGCGCTGCGCCGGCGCCGCGCACGCGTTGGCCCGGCTCGGCGACCCCCGCACCGCCCGCGCGGCCGCCGCCCTCGCCACCAATGAACTCCGCGTCGCCTACGCCCTGCACCCGGTGCGGCTCCTCGTCGTGCTGCGGGCCCCCGAGTCCGTGCCCGCGCTGATCACCACCCTGGAGCGGCGACTGCGCCCGCACGATCCGTACCGGCGGGTCTCCCTCGCCTGTGTGGAGGGCCTCGGCACCCTCGGCGACGGCCGCGCCCGGCGCGTCCTCACGGAGGCCCTCGCCCATCCGGCGCTCGCGGAGGCGGCGGTGCACGCGCTGGCCCGGCTGCCCGCGGAGAAGCGGACCGGCTGACGGCGGCAGCGGGACGGCGGCAGGGGGACGGCGGCCGGGCGGAACGGCGGGCACGGCGGCCGGGCGGAACGGCGGGCCGGGCGGTTCGGCGCCCGGCCCGCGGCTTGTGCGATCACGCGGCTTGTGCGGCTACGTGGCTTCTGCGGCTACGCGGCCTGTGCGGCTACACGGCCTGTGCGGTCAGGGCCAGTACGCGGTGCACGCCCGGTGCCCGGCGTGCCGCCCGCAGGCCTCCGCCTCCAGGTGCCAGCCCTTGCCGTGCACGTACTTGACCGCGCGGGTGTTCTGCGCCCCGCCCGAGTGCACGGTCGCCGAGCAGACGCCGAAGTCCGCCCACGAGCCGTAGTCGACGTCCCACTCCAGGGCGACCGTGTCACCCCCGCGCGCGCCCGAGACCGCCGCCCACACGTAGTACGGCGCGCCCTGCTTAGCGTTGCCGTAGCGCACCTTGACCGTGGCCCCGCCGATCCGCAGGGTCGGGCCGGAGTGCCGACGGCCGCTCGGGATCCGGGTGTCGGGGTCGATGCTCGTGCCGCAGGAGGCCGCGGCACCGGCCGGGCGCGCGGTCTGGGCCGCCGTCGCGGTCGCCGCCGACGCGGCGGCCAGCACCGCCACCCCGGCCATCGCGGCCACCACGCCCCTGGACTTGATCACCATGCGGCTGCCCCCTCTTGCCGACTGCGTGGTGTCACCGATCTCTGACACACCGTGCGCACAGTGGCCCGAGGTCGAGGTTGACAGCAGTGCGGGGGAGCGGGCAAGGAGCAGTGGGGGCATGTCCCGCGCGCCGCCCCCGCGCACCCGGCGCGCGGGCGGCGATCAGCTGTCTTTCATACGGCGGACATCGTCCTGGTCCCATGTCGCGGTGTCCCGCGGCTCGGTGTACGGCGCGTCCGACTCGGGCGGATGGCCACCGGCGATGGCCCGCTGCCGGGCGGTCTCGGCGTCGAACTCCAGGCCCAGGAGGATCGCCAGATTGGAGATCCAGAGCCAGATCAGGAAGATGATGATGCCGGCCATGGCGCCGTAGGTCTTGTTGTACGACGAGAAGTTCGCCACGTAGATCGCGAAGCCGGCGGAGGCCACCATCCAGATGAGCAGGGCCAGCAGGCTGCCCGGGGTGATCCACCGGAAGCCCCGGACCTTGGCGTTCGGGCAGGCCCAGTACAGGATGGCGATCATCAGGACGACCAGCAGGACCAGCACCGGCCACTTGGCGATCGACCAGGCGGTCAGCGCCGCGTCCCCCATGTGCAGCGACTGTCCGACATGCCGGGCCAGGCCACCGCTGAAGACCACGATCACGGAGCAGACCAGCGCGATCAGCATCAGCGCCACGGTGACCCCGAGGCGTACCGGCAGCACCTTCCAGATCGGGCGGCCCTCCGGCACGTCGTACACGGCGTTCGCGGTGCGGATGAAGGCGGCGACGTATCCGGACGCCGACCACAGGGCCAGCACGATGCCCACGACCGCCAGGATCGAGCCGGTCCCGGCGCTGTTCTGCAACTGCTCCACGGTGCGGGTGAGCACGTCCCGCGCCGAGCCGGGGGCGAGCTGCCGGATGCTGTTCAGCAGCCGGTCGGTGGTCGACCGCCCGGTGATGCCGAGCAGCGCCACCAGCACCAGCAGCGCGGGGAACAGGGCCAGCACCGAGTAGTAGGTCAGCGCCGCCGCCCGGTCGGTCAGCTCGTCCTTCTTGAACTCCTTGAGGCTCCCCTTGAGCACGGCCACCCACGCGGCCTTCGGCAGCTGCGCGGGTGACCGCGGCGCCCTGTCCTCCACCTCCCGCCCCGGCCCGGCCTCCTCGGGCGACGGCACCCGAGCGTCCGGCTCGCCGCCGTCACGGTCCCTGCGTCCTGGAAGATGCGGTTTCTCCATGGGGGGCGAGTACCCCGAAGTCGGCGCGGAGTCATGGGGCGGAGCGGAGGTCACCCCGGTCGGCGGTGCGCGCGGCCCGGCCGGTGCGGGCGGCGTCCGGGTCAGGCCGCGGCGGGCCCGGGGTCCGGGAGCACCGCCAGCGCCTCGATCTCCATCAGGAAGTCCGGGGAGACCAGACCGGCCACCTGGACCGCGGAGGCGGCCGGGAGCCGGTCCTCGGGTATGTGGGCGCCGCGGGCGGCGCGCACGGCCGGCATATGGGCCATGTCGGTGAGGAAGTACGTCAGTTTCACCACATGCTCGAAGCCCGCGCCCGCCGCGGCCAGACAGCGGCGCAGGTTCGCGAAGACCTGGCGGGCCTGGGCCGCGGGGTCGCCGGGGCCGACCAGCTCGCCGTCCTCGTCCAGGGCCAGCTGGCCGGAGACGGCGACGAGACGGCCCGTCGCCGTCACCACATGGCTGTACTGCGCCGCGGGGGCGACACCGGCGGGGGCGGTGATCCTGATCGGTTCGGTCATGCGCCCCATCATGGACCACGCCACCGACAACGCCCGCGCGGCGCCCGCCCCTTGGCGGCGCCCCCCTTCACCCCGCCCTCAGCGCCGGAACCCCAGCAGGCCGTGCAGGATCGACCCGCGCGAGGCCGTCGACGCCGCCTTGGACGCGAGCGGCGTCGGATCCGGGGACTTGGCGCAGACCGCGTCGGCGGGACCGGCGGAGCGGGGGACCTTGCCCTCGGCCAGGTAGGCGGCGAGATAGCGGTCCAGGCACGCGTTGCCGCTCAGGGTGATGCCGTGGTTGCCGCCGCCCTGTTCGACCACCAGGCTGGAGCCGGTCAGCAGCCGGTGGGCCGCGACGCCACCGGCGTACGGGGTGGCCGCGTCGTCCGTGGCCTGGAAGAGCAGCGTCGGCGGCAGCCCGGCGTTGGCCACGCTCGGCTGCTGGGCACGGCCCGTCGGCCAGTACACGCACGGCGCGTTGTACCAGACGTTGTTCCAGGCCATGAAGGGCGACTTCTCGTACACCGCCCACGCGTCCCGCCGCCAGCGCGCCCAGTCGCGCGGCCAGGCGGTGTCCCCGCACTGCACGGCCGTGTACACGCTGTAGCCGTTGTCGCCGGAGGAGCTCGCACCGGCGAAGTCGTCGTACACCTCCACCAGCGGCTCGGTCTTCTTGTCGTGGACGTAGGAGGCGAACGCCTCGGCGAGGTAGGGCCAGTAGCCGTTGTAGTAGCCGCCCTGGACGAACGTGTCCTCCAGCTCGGCCGCGCCCACCTTCCCCCCGGCCGGTCTCCTCGCCAGGTCCGCCCGCATCGCGTACCACCCGGCCTCGACCTTCGCGGGGTCCTTGCCGAGCCCGTACGTCGCGTCGTACTTGGCGATCCAGGCCATCAGCGCGCGGTGCCGGTCGTCGAAGGCCCGCTCCTGGCCGATGTTGTCCGCGTACCAGACCCCGGTCGGATCGACGATCGAGTCCAGCACCAGCCTGCGCACCCGCCCGGGGTGCAGCTTGGCGTACACCGCGCCGAGGTAGGTGCCGTACGAGTAGCCGAAGTAGCTGATCCGCGACGCGCCGAGGGCCTCGCGGATGCTGTCCATGTCCTGCGCGCCGCTGACGGTGTTCATGTACGGCAGCACATCGCCGTACCGCTTGCCGCACGCCGCGGCGAAGGACCGCGCGCGCTCCAGGTTCGCCTGTTCGAGCGCGGGCGTGCCCGGCACGGTGTCCGGGCGCACCGGCGTGAAATGGCCGGGCGCGCAGTCGAGGGCGGGGCTGCTGCGGCCGACCCCGCGCGGGTCAAAGCCGATGACGTCGTACCGCGCCGCCACGTCCTTCGGCAGCGCCGAGGCCACGAACCCGGCGAGCGTGAGCCCGCTGCCGCCGGGGCCGCCGGGGTTGACCAGCAGCGGGCCCAGGGAGGCCGCCGCGGTGTGCGGGACGCGGGACAGGGCGAGGGTGATCTGCCGGCCCGCCGGGTCCGCGTGGTCCAGCGGCACCTTCAACGTCGCGCACTCCAGCGTCGGATAGTCGCCGGTGGCGCACTTCTTCCAGGTGAGCGGCGCGGGTGCGGCGGCCCGCGCCGGGGCTCCGGTGACCGAGCCCGCCAGGACGGCGGCGGCCGCGCACAGCACGGCTGCGCGTCTTCTCATGGGTCCTCCCGGGACGGAGAGGTCGAGCGGACCGCGCGATCGCGGTCCTCGCCGCATCGTCCCGATGCGGGGCCCCTGGAGAACGTGTTGCGCCGATAGTTGACCCTATTGCCCGCGCGAAGCCCTCGAACGCTCCCGCGGGGGGTCTCACATCAGGGTGAGCTGCGTCGGCTCGGCCGCCTCGGGCACCGGCGCGGGCCGCGCCGGGCTGATCCTGCGGGCCGCGTCCGCGCGCGTGGGCCCGATGCCGTACTCCCGCGCCAGCTCGTGCACCTGACGGGTGATCCGGCGCTGGTACCAGGTCGGCGCGTAGGACCCGCCGGCGTACATCCGCTCGTAACGGGGCACCAGATGCGGGTGGTGCTCGGCCAGCCAGGCCATGAACCACTCCCGCGCGCCGGGCCGCAGATGCAGCACCAGCGGGGTCACCGAGGTCGCCCCGGCCGCCGCGACGGCCGCGACGGTCGCCCGCAGCTGCTCCGGCCGGTCGCTCAGGAACGGGATCACCGGCGCCATCAGGACACCGCAGCCGATGCCGTGCTCGCCGAGGGCGCGTACGACGTCCAGGCGCCGCTCGGGCGCGGGCGTGCCCGGCTCCACGGTGCGCCACAGCCCGGTGTCCAGGAAGCCCACCGAGACCGAGATCCCGACGTCCGTCACCTCCGCCGCGCGCACCAGTAGGTCCAGGTCGCGCAGGATGAGGGTGCCCTTGGTCAGGATGGAGAACGGGTTCGCGTGCTCGGTGAGGGCGGAGATGATCCCCGGCATCAGCCGGTAGCGGCCCTCGGCGCGCTGGTAGCAGTCGACGTTCGTGCCCATCGCCACGTGGTCGCCCCGCCAGCGGCCGGAGCCCAGCTGGCGGCGCAGCACCTCCGGGGCGTTCACCTTCACCACGATCTGGGTGTCGAAACCGATGCCGGTGTCCAGATCCAGATAGCCGTGCGTCTTGCGCGCGAAGCAGTACACACACGCGTGCGAGCAGCCCCGGTACGGGTTGACCGTCCATTCGAACGGCATCCGCGAGGCGCCCGGCACCCGGTTGAGCACCGAGCGCGCCCGGACCTCGTGGAAGGTGATCCCGCGGAATTCGGGCGTGTCGAACGTACGGGTGGTGACCGCGTCCGCGCCGAACAGGGCGGCGTCGGGGGTCCGGCCGTGTTCGACGGGCTCGTCGGTGAGGTTGTCCCAGCGCATGAGCCGTCCTCCTCGGTAGCACTCAGCGCCACAATAGAACATGTGTTCCCATGATCGTGCGCACCCGGCTCCGGGCCCGGACACGGCCCCCGAGGCACCCCCCGATTTGGGCGGCCGGGACCCGGGGTGGTTGGCTTTTCCCAACCCCGAGCAATCAGGTCCTGGAGGAACGCAATGGCGCAGGTCGAGGCCACTACGGAGCGGGTCGTCGCGGCGGACGCGGAGAAGGTGCTCGACGCCCTCGCCGACTACCGCGGCACCCGGCAGAAGCTGCTGCCCGAGCAGTTCAGCGAGTACGAGGTGCGCGAGGGCGGCGACGGCGAGGGCACCCTCGTCCACTGGAAGCTCCAGGCCACCAGCAAGCGGGTGCGCGACTGCCTGCTGGAGGTGAGCGAGCCCACCGACGGCGAACTGGTCGAGAAGGACCGCAACTCCTCCATGGTGACCACCTGGCGCGTCACCCCCGCCGGTGAGGGCAGGGCCCGCGTCGTCGTCACCAGCACCTGGAAGGGCGCCGGCGGCATCGGCGGCTTCTTCGAGCGGACCTTCGCCCCCAAGGGCCTCGGCCGCATCTACGACGCCGTGCTCGCCCGGCTCGCCACCGAGGTCGAGAAGTAGTCCCAACCTCCGCGCGGTGAAGGGGTGTTGAGCCCTCGGAAGGGTCCCCCCTTCACCGGTTCGAGTGGAAGTCCCGCCCACCGGGAACCGCCCCGTAACCCCCCGCTGTTGTTCGTAGTTGTCGCCTCGCGCGAGAAATTGCACGGGTACGACAGCCGCGATGACGGCGACGAGGGGAGCGGCACGTGGGCGGGACGACTCTGGAGGACCACGACACGCTCGTGCTGCTGCCCGCGGCCCGGACGGCACCCGCCGAGAGCGCCGCGGGCGAAGCCCCGGCGGACGGCGCGGCGCACCGCGTGGAGATCGGAAGAGCGTCGTGTGGGGGGAGTGGCGGGCGGCCCCGGGGCCCCGGCGCCCGGCCCCGCCGCCGCGCTGAGCCCGCGCCGGGTGCGGCTGGTCTTCCTCGGGCTGATGCTGGCGATGCTGCTGGCCGCCCTCGACCAGATGATCGTCGCCACCGCCCTGCCCAAGGTGGTCGGCGAACTCCACGGCCTGGACCGGATGTCCTGGGCGATCACCGCCTATCTGCTGACCTCCACCATCGGCCTGCCGCTGTACGGAAAGCTCGGCGATCTCTTCGGCCGCAAGGGCGTCTTCCTGTTCGCCATCGCGGTCTTCGTCCTCGGCTCCGCGCTCGCCGGACGCGCGGGCGACATGGACCAGTTGATCGCCTACCGCGCGCTCCAGGGCGTCGGCGCGGGCGGGCTCATGATCGGGGTGCAGGCGATCATCGCCGACATCGTGCCGCCCCGGCAGCGCGGCCGCTACATGGGACTGATCGGCGCCGCCTTCGGAGTCGCCTCCGTCGCCGGGCCGCTGCTCGGCGGCTACTTCACCGACCACCTCTCCTGGCGCTGGTGCTTCTACGTCAACGTCCCCTTCGGACTGGTCACGTTCGTCGTGGTCGCCGCCGTCCTCAAGCTGCCCGGGCCCGAAGCGCGCGGCCGACTCGACGTGCTGGGCTCCCTGCTGCTCGCCGCCGCCTCCACCTGCCTGGTGCTGCTGACCAGTTGGGGCGGCACCGAGTACGCGTGGGGGTCCCGGCAGATCCTCGGCCTCGGCGCGGGCGCGCTCGCCGCCACCGCGCTCTTCCTGGTCGCCGAGCGCTTCGCCGCCGAACCCCTCATCCCGCTGCGGCTGTTCCGCGACTCCGTCTTCAACGTCACCGGTCTGGTCGGCCTCGTCATCGGCGTCGCCCTGTTCGGCGCGGCCAGCTATCTGCCGACCTTCTTCCAGATGGTCGACGGGGCCAGCGCCACCGGCTCCGGGCTGCTGATGCTGCCCATGACGGCCGGCATCGTGGTGGCCTCCCTGCTCTCCGGCCAACTCATCAGCCACACCGGGCGCTACAAGATCTATCCCGTGCTCGGCGGCGCCGTCTCCGTCGTCGGCATGTGGCTGCTGTCCCGCCTCGACGCCGACACCTCCCGGCTCCAGTACAGCATCTGGATGGCCGTCCTCGGCGCGGGCATCGGCCTGGTGATGCCCGTCCTCGTCCTCGCCGTGCAGAACTCGGCGCGCCCCGCCGACCTCGGCACCGCCACCAGCGCCAACAACTACTTCCGGCAGATCGGCGGCAGCGTCGGCGCCGCCGTCTTCGGCACCCTCTTCGCGAACCGGCTCGCCCACGCCCTGCGCCGCGAGCTGCCCCCGCGCGCCGGTGCCCGGCTGCCCGACCCCGAGTCGCTCACCCCGCAGCTGGTCCACGCCCTGCCCCCGGCCCTGCGCGACGCCTACGTCCGCGCGTACGCCGACGCCATGCCCCGGATCTTCCTGTACCTGGTCCCGGTGCTCGTCCTCGGCCTCCTCGTCGCCTTCTTCCTCAAGGAGAAACCCCTGGTGTCCCACCACGCCACCGAATCCGACCCCGACAGCGCCCCCACCTCCGTCCCGCAACCGCGTTCGTACGCCGCCGGGATCCCGGTGTGCGGCACCGTGCAGCACCCCGACGGCACCGTGGTGCCCCGCGCCGCGCTCACCCTCATCGATGTCACCGGCCGGCAGATCGGCCGGGGCGCGAGCGGCGACGACGGGCGGTACGCGCTGAGCACCCCCGGCGCCGGGTCGTACGTCCTGATCGCCGCCGCCGGAGGGCATCAGCCGCAGGCCGTCTCCGTCACCGTCGGCGAGCGGCCCGTGGAGCTCGATGTCGTCCTCGGCGGCGCCGGTCGCCTCGCGGGCAGCGTGCTCACCGCCGACGGCAGCCCCGTGCGGGACGCCACCGTCACGCTCACCAATGTGCACGGCGAGGTGGTCGCCACCACCCGCAGCGGCCGCGAGGGCGGTTACGTCATCACCGAGCTGGTCGCGGGCGAGTACACCCTCGCCGCCAGCGCCCCCGCCTTCCGCCCGGCCGCCCTCCCGGTCAGCGTGCAGGCGTCCCGGGAGACCCGGCAGGACGTCGAACTCGCGGGCGGCGCCGTGCTGCGGGGCGTCGTACGGGCGAGCGGGGGACGGGCCGTGGAGGACGCCCGGGTCACTCTGCTGGATGCCGCGGGCAATGTCGTGGACACCCTCACCACCGGAGCGGACGGCGCCTTCCGGTTCGTGGATCTGTCCTCCGGCGAGTACACGGTCATCGCCGCGGGTTACCCGCCGGTCGCCACGGTCCTCCAGGTCGCGGGCGGGGGCCGGACGGAACGGGATCTCCAGCTGGGGCACGAGGACTGAGCCGACGGCCGCCAGGGGCCCGGCCGCGGGCCGGTGCGATCATGTGAAACCAATTCCCGGATTGCCACACATCGCCACCGGCCGCCCCCGTACCGTAGTGGCCAGCGGCACAGATCGTTTGCGAACAGCCGTGGGGAGAAGGGGCCTGGGCCATGGACCGTGGCAGCGAGCGGGACACGACTCCCGGGCGCGGCGCCGCCGACACCGACGCGGGCCGGATTCCGCTTGCCGTGATCGTCGTGGACCGCGGCGGCCTGGTGTCCCACTGGAGCAGCGGGGCGCGCCGGTTGTTCGGCGTGACCCGCGAGGAAGCCGTCGGACGCCCCGCGGGCGATCTGCTGCCGGTCTCCGGCGCCCTCCCCGACCAACTCCGGGGCGAGGCCATGCCGGACGCCTACGAGGCGTACGACGGGGAGCCGAACGACCCTGCGGAGCACGGCGGTTCGGGCGACGGCGACCTGGACCCGGGCCCCGACCTGGAGGCGTCCCTCGGCGGCCGGACCTCCTTCGCCACGGCCGGTCGCGCCCGCCTCACCATGCCCCGGCAAGGGGAACCGGACGGCGGGCCCGAGCCCGACCCCGAGCGGCTCGATGTGCTGTGGTGGGCCTACCCGTTGGTCGGTCCCGGACCCGCGCGGCTGCTGGTGCTCGCCGCCGACGCCGTCCGGCTGCGCGCGGAGCGCGGCTACGACGACGAGACCGCCGAACGCATCGCGCCCGGCTTCGCCCGCCACACCGAGCTGCCCGCCTTCGACGAACTGGAACGGCGGCTGCCGGAGATCCTGCCCAACATGGGCCCGGGACTCAGCGGCCGCATCGTCTCCCAGGTCCTCGAACTCGGCTATCCCGTCCTGGAGTTCAGCCAGTTCGAACGGGTCCCGGTGACCCCGTACTGGGGCGTGCCCCGCCGCCTCGGCCGCACCCTCGCCGATCCCGCCGAGAACGTCGTACCGCGCCAGCGCACCCCCGTCGCGCGGACCGTACCCCTGGGCGCCGAACGGGACCTGGAGTACGTCGCCGTCCGCGAACGCCTCGAATTCCTCAACGAGGTCAGCTCCGGCATCGGCTCCTCCCTCGACCTCGGTGAGACCATCCGCGAGGTCACCAGCGCCGCCGTGCCCCGCTTCGCCGACTTCGCCGGCACCCATCTGCGCGCGGCCGTCCTCGCGGGCGAGGGCTTCCCGGACGGCCCGCCGGACGCCAGCACCGTCATGTTCCGGGTGTGGGTCGAGCACAACGACGAACCGGGCCGCTGGGACGACACCGTGCCGGTCGGCGAGGCCTTCGCCTTCCCCGAGCACACCCCGTTCTACCAGTGCATGGTCACCGGCGACCCGGTGCTCGTCCCGAAGGTCACCGACGAGCTGTCCGAGCGGATCTCCGGGCAGTTCGAGAAGCGTGACCTCAGGCCGCTGATCGGCGGCCGCTCCCTGCTGATCGTGCCGCTCAAGGCGCGCAATGTCGTCCTCGGCTTCATGGTGCTGATGCGCCGCCCGGACCGGCCCGAGTTCGACGACATGGACCGCACCACCGGCGCCGAACTCGCCGCCCGCGCCGGGCTGGTGCTCGACAACGCGCGCATGTACACCTACCAGGAGAACGTCGCCGACACCCTCCAGGACAGCATGCTGCCGCAGGTCACCCCGCGGATGGCGGGCTGCGACGTGGCCACCCGCTATCTGCCGGGCACCCTGCTCGGACGGATCGGCGGCGACTGGTTCGACACCATCAAGCTGCCCGGCTCCCGTACCGCCCTCGTGGTCGGCGACGTCATGGGCCACGGCCTCAACTCGGCCGCGATGATGGGGCAGTTGCGCACCGCAGTACAGACCATGGCCACGCTGGAGACCCCGCCCGCCCAGCTCCTGCGCAATCTGGACGACCTGGCCCGCCGGCTCGGCGACAACTACCTCGCCACCTGTCTGTACGCGGTCTACGACCCGATCCGCGGCGAGGTCACCCTCGCCAACGCCGGACACATCCCGCCGGTGCTGGTGCGCGCCGAGGACGGCACCAGCGAGCTGCTCGACCTGCCCACCGGGGCACCCATCGGCGTCGGCGGCGTCCCGTTCGAGGCGGCCCGGATCAGGGTCGCGCCCGGCGACCGGCTGGTGCTGTGCACCGACGGACTGGTCGAGGTGCGCGGCTCGGACATCGGCGAGGGACTCGCCGCGCTCTGCGAGTCCGCCGCGCATCCCGCCGCCTCCATGGACGCCGCCTGCGACACCATCATCCGCGCCCTCAACACCCGGGGCGGCCGCAAGGACGACGTCGCCCTGCTCATGGCCCGGCTCAACGGCATCCCCGCCGAACACGTCGCCGACTGGCGGCTCGACAACGACGCCCGCGAGGTGGGCCGGGCCCGCCGCCTGGTCCGCGAACAGCTCCTCGCCTGGGGGCTGCCGGAGCCGGTGGAGACCGCGGAACTGCTGGTGAGCGAGGTCGTCACCAACGCCGTACGGCATGCCGAGGGCGACCGGATCGGGCTGCGGGTGGTGCGCACCGACGCGCTGCTGTTCGAGGTCACCGACGACGAGCCCACCCTGCCCGCGATGATCACCGCCGGTCCCGGCGACGAGTACGGGCGCGGACTGCGCGTGGTCAGCAGGCTCGCCCGCGAATGGGGCGCGAGCGCCACCGGGCACCGTAAGACCGTCTGGTTCGAACAGTCGGTCACGGGAACCCACTGAACCGGCGAGAGCCGTCGGTACGTCCGGTGAAGGTGGCCGCCGGGCTCTTGCCCGCACCCCGCTCCCCGCGATATCCCGATCACGGCAACCGATCGTGGGAGGGCGCATGAACGTCTCGGACAACTATCGTGGCAACTGGGAGAGTTACTGGAGCGAGACCTCCGACGCTCCGGGCGAGGCGATCTGGGACTCGGACCCCTCGCTGACCGCGGAGCCGCATTCCGCGCTGCTCCTGCCGCACGCGGACCCGGCCCGCCCCATAGTCGACCTCGGCTGCGGCAACGGCACCCAGACCCGCTATCTGGCCACCCGGTTCGCCCGCGCCATCGGCGTCGACCTCTCGCACGCGGCCGTCGAACACGCCCGGCGCGCCGCCGGGGACGCGCCCGTGGAGTTCGAACAGCTTGATCTGACCGACAGCGACGCGGTGAAGGCCCTGCACGACCGGCTCGGCGACTGCAACGTCTATATGCGGGCCGTCATCCACCAGAGCGAACCCGCCGCGCGCCCCGCGGTCGCCGCCGCCGTCGCCACGCTGATCGGCAGCGCGGGCCGCGCCTTCGTCGTGGAACTCACCCCCGCCTCCCGCGACGTCCTGGGGCGCGCCGCCGCGGAGCCGTCCGGCCCGCCGCCCAAGCTGCGGCGCGTCTTCCATCACCACCTCAAGCCCGCCGACGCCGACGAGGGCGAGATCCCGCGCCTGCTCGGCGAGGCAGGGCTGACCGTCCTCGCCGAGGGCGACACCGTCCTCCCGCAGACCGAACACCTCACCGACGGCACCCGGATCGATCTGCCGGCCCGCTGGTTCGTGCTCGCGGGCCGGTAGCCGGGCCCACCCCGAGCTGCGGGACGGCCCCTCGCGCCGTCCCGCACCGGCCTCGGCGGGACGCCCGTGCGAGCGTGACGGGCCGGGCGCGGTAGAAAGGAGCCATGCCGGAAAGAAACACCCCCGCGGGCGCCTTGGACGACGTCGACGCGGTCACCAGGGCCGTGCTGACCGCCTCCCGTCTGCTGGTGGCCGTCTCCGCCCGTTCGCTCGCCGCCGTGGAGGAGCGGGTGACCCTCGCCCAGTTCCGCATGCTCGTGGTCCTGGCGACCCGGGGGACGACCAAGCTGGTGGCGCTCGCCGAACTGCTCCAGGTGGCGCCCTCGACCGCGATGCGTATGGTCGACCGGCTCATCGCCGCCGGGCTCGCGGACCGGCAGCCCAACCCGGACAACCGGCGCGAGACCCTGCTGCGGCCGACCGAGGAGGGCCGGCGCATCGTGGCCGACGTGACCGCCGGGCGCCGCGCCGAGATCGCCGCCATCGTCGAACGGCTGCGCCCCACCGAGCGGTTGGCCCTCATCGAGGCCCTCAACGCCTTCAACGAGGCGGGCGGGGAGCCGCCGGCGCCCGGGGTGGACGACCCCGAACCGCATCCCCTGGGCTGGATCGTGGACGGTTCGACGGCCCACGAGATCTGACTCCCCGCTCCCGGGCGCTGCCTTGCATGATGCAAAGAAGCCGGTGTCGCTCAGGCCGTCGCATGCACCGCCCGCAGCGCGCCCTGGTGGCTGAGCCAGCCCACCGGCCTGCCCCGTTCGGCGTCGAGCACGGGCAGCCCGCCCCCGGCGGCCGTCAGCAGGGTGTGCAGGGCCTGGGCGAGCGGCTGGTCGGCGAGCACCGCGGCGGGGGGCTCCGCGAGCTGCCCCACGGTCGCCGGTGCCGCGTCCGGCTGTTCCGCCAGGGCCTCGGCCACGGCCTGTGCGGTGACCACGCCGAGGTACTCTCCGGAGGCGGCCACGACCGGGAGCGCGCCATGGCTGGACCGGCTGAGCAGGTCGGTGGCCTCCTTGAGCGGCATGGCCACGGGCAGCGGAGCGGGCAGCGGCTCCATGACGGTGCCGACGCGCTGGGCGCCGAGCGGCGCCCCCGGGGCGGGGCCTTCGAGGTCGATGCCGCGGCGGCGCAGCTTGAGGGTGTAGACGGTGTCCCGGGACAGCAGCCGCCCGGTGGCGGTGGCCAGCACGACGGCCAGCATCAGCGGCAGGATGATCGAGTACTCGCCGGTCAGCTCGAAGAGGATGACCACGGCGGTGATCGGCGCCCGGGCCGCGCCCGCGAACACCGCGCCCATGCCGACCAGCGCGTACGCCCCCATGGCACCGGCCGAGCCGGGCAGCAGCCGGTGGACGCCGATGCCGTACGCCGAGCCGAGCATCGCGCCGATGAACAGGCTGGGCGCGAAGACGCCGCCGGAGCCGCCGATGCCGATGGTGAGGCTGGTCGCCAGCATCTTCCCGGCCAGCAGCAGGAGCAGGAAGCCCGCCGCGTAGCCGCCCTCGGTCGCCCGTTGCAGGACCGGGTAGCCGACGCCGTACATCTGGGGCAGGGCCAGCAGCACCAGGCCGAGCGCCAGTCCGCCGACCGCGGGGCGCAGCCACTCCGGGCCCCGCCACAGCCGGTCGCAGGCGTCCTCGACCAGGTAGAGGACGCGGGTGAAGCCCACGCCGACGGCGGCCGCGACGACCCCGAGCAGGGCGAACAGGGCGTACTGGGAGAGGTGGCCGACGTGGAAGCCGGGCAGGTCCAGGAAGGCGTTGTCGCCGAACGCGGCGCGGCCGATCACGCTCGCGGTGACGCTGGCCAGCACGGTTGCGCCGAACGCCTCGGCGGAGAAGGTGCCGAGGATCAGCTCCATGGCGAAGAAGACACCGGCCAGGGGCGCGTTGAAGGTGGCCGCGATGCCGCCCGCCGCGCCGCAGGCGACCAGGAGCTTCAGCCGGCCCTCGGCCGCCCCGGTCAGCCGCCCGAGGGTGGAACCGAGCGCCGAGCCGATCTGCACGATGGGGCCCTCGCGGCCCACCGAACCGCCGGAGCCGATGGTCAGCGCCGAGGCCAGCGTCTTGACCACGGCGACCTTGGGGCTGATCCGGCCGCCCCGCTGGGCGACGGCGAGCATCACCTCGGGTACCCCGTGCCCGCGTGCCTCCTTGGCGAACCGGTTGACCAGCGGGCCGTGGAGCAGGCCGCCGACGACCGGGGCGAGGAGCACGAAGTACGGCCCCAGCCAGGGCACATGGGGATTGGCCGCGCCGGGTGCGGCGGCGTAGTCGGAGTGGCCGGACAGCAGCAGGGTGAACGTCCGGATGCACCAGCGGAAGACGATCGAGCCCGCGCCTGCCCCGGCGCCGACGACGGCCAGGACCAGGACGGCCCAGGCCCCCTGGGACGGTCCCACCGGCCTCGCCGGCCCCATCGGTCGCGTCGGTCCTGACCCTTGTGGCGCGGGCGCCCGGCCCCTCGCTCCCGCGCCGCTCCCGGGCTTCTCGTCCTCTGCCGCCGATATGGCACTCATTGATTCTCCTCCCTCACTTTTGCATTATGCAAAAGAAGTGCCGGAGTCGCCACGTCGTCTCGGCCGCTTTCCTGGTCCGGTGACCCCGCAGCGCGTAACGTGCTGCTCCATGAAGATCCTCATCAGTGCCGACATGGAGGGGGCCACCGGTGTCACCTGGCCGGCCGACGTGCTGCCGGGGACGCCGCAGTGGGAGCGGTGCCGGGGGATGTTCACCTCGGACGTGAACGCCGCCGTGCAGGGTTTCCTCGACGGCGGCGCCGACGAGGTGCTCGTCAACGAGGCCCACTGGACGATGCGCAATCTGCTGCTCGAACAGCTCGATGAGCGGACGGAGATGCTCACCGGGCGGCACAAGGCGCTGTCCATGGTGGAGGGCGTCCAGCATGGGGACGTCGACGGCATCGCCTTCATCGGCTACCACGCGGGCGCCGGGATGGAGGGCGTGCTCGCCCACACCTACCTCGCCAACCAGATCACCGGCGTCTGGCTGAACGACGTACGCGCCAGCGAGGGCCTGCTCAACGCGCATGTCGTCGCCGAGTACGGCGTCCCCGTCGTCCTCGTCACCGGCGACGACGTGGCCTGCGAGGACGCGCTCGGTTACGCGCCCGAGGCGCTGAAGGTCGCCGTCAAGGACCATGTGTCCCGGTACGCGGCCGTCTGCCGCACCCCGGCCCGCACCGCCGCCGACATCCGCGCCGCCGCCAAGGACGCCGCCCGGCTCGCGGTGCGCCACGCACCCGTGGAGGCGGGGCCGTTCACCGTCGCCGTGGAGTTCGACGCCGAGCATCTGGCGATGGCCGCGACCGTGGTCCCGGGCGTCGCGCGCGTGGGCGAGCGGAAGGTGGCGTACACCAGCGCCACCATGTACGAGGGCATCCGGACGTTCAAGGCGGTCACCACGATCGTCTCCAACGCCGTGGAGGAGCAGTATGGCTGACCCGCGGGCCCTCGAGGAGGTCGTGGAGTTCACCTCGGGGCTGATCCGGATCGACACCACGAACCGGGGCGGCGGCGACTGCCGGGAGCGGCCCGCCGCCGAGTACGCGGCCGAGCGGCTGGCCGGCGCCGGCCTCGAACCGCTGCTGCTGGAGCGCACCCCGGGCCGTACCAATGTGGTCGCCCGGATCGAGGGCACCGAGTCGGGCGCGGACGCCCTGCTGGTCCACGGTCATCTCGACGTGGTGCCCGCCGAGGCCGCCGAGTGGAGCGTGCACCCGTTCTCCGGGGAGGTCCGGGACGGGGTGGTGTGGGGGCGGGGCGCCGTCGACATGAAGAACATGGACGCGATGATCCTCGCGGTCGTCCGCTCCTGGGCCCGCTCGGGGGTGCGGCCCCGCCGGGACGTGGTCATCGCGTTCACCGCCGACGAGGAGGCCAGCGCCGAGGACGGCTCCGGCTTCCTCGCCGACGAGCACGCCGAGTTGTTCGAGGGCTGCACCGAGGGCATCGGCGAGTCCGGCGCTTTCACCTTCCACGACGGCGCCGGGCGGCAGATCTACCCGATCGCCGCCGGGGAACGCGGCACCGGATGGCTCACGTTGACCGCGCGCGGCCGCGCCGGGCACGGCTCCAAGGTGAACAGGGAGAACGCGGTGACCCGGCTCGCCGCCGCCGTCACCCGTATCGGCGAGCACCAGTGGCCGCCGCGGCTCACCCCGACGGTGCGCGCCGCGCTCACCGAACTCGCCGCGCTGTACGGCATCGACGCCGACTTCGGCGATCTCGACCGGCTGCTGGAGAAGCTGGGCCCGGCCGCCAAGCTGGTGGAGGCGACCGTTCGCAACAGCGCCAACCCGACCATGCTGAACGCCGGTTACAAGCTGAACGTGATCCCGGGCGAAGCCGTCGCCCATGTCGACGGACGTTATCTGCCGGGCGGCGAGGAGGAGTTCGCCGCCACCCTCGACCGGCTCACCGGACCGGACGTCGACTGGGAGTTCGCGCACCGCGAGGTCGCCCTCGAAGCACCGGTGGACTCCACGCTCTTCGGACGGATGCGGGCGGCCGTACGGGAGCTCGCGCCCGAAGGGCATGTCGTGCCGTACTGCATGTCGGGCGGCACCGACGCCAAGCAGTTCTCCCGGCTCGGCATCACCGGCTACGGCTTCGCACCGCTGAAACTGCCCGAAGGGCTCGACTACCAGGCGCTGTTCCACGGCGTGGACGAACGCGTGCCCGTCGAGGCGCTGCACTTCGGCGTCCGCGTCCTCGACCGCTTCCTGCGCACGGCCTAGACGAAATGGGGGAGGACACCATGCACAGGGCGCCCTACGGCACCTGGCCGTCACCCATCGACGCGGCACTCGCCGCCGCCCACGGCGGCCGCCCGGACTGGGTGGGCTACGTCGGGGACGAGACCTGGTGGACCGAGCCACGCCCCGGCGAGGGCGGCCGCCGGACGCTGATACGGCGCCGCGCGGACGGCACCGAGGAATCGCTGCTGCCCGCGCCGTGGAACGTGCGCACCCGCGTCATCGAGTACGGCGGCCGACCCTGGACCGCCGAGAGCGAAGGCGGCGCGCCCCTCGTGGTGTTCGCCCACTTCGCCGACCAGCGGCTCTACCGGTACGAGCCCGGCGGCGAACCCCGCCCGCTCACCCCGCTCTCCCCGGTCGGCGGCGGACTGCGCTGGGCCGAGCCGCACCTCGACCTCGAACGGGGCGAGGTGTGGTGCGTGCTGGAGGAGTACACCGGCGACGACCCCGGCGACGTCCGGCGCGTCCTCGCCGCCGTGCCGCTGGACGGCTCGGCCGCCGAGGACCGGGGCGCGGTGCGTGAACTCACCGAGGAGCGGCACCGGTTCGTCACCGGACCCCGGCTCTCCCCGGACGGCCGGCGCGCCGCCTGGCTCGCCTGGGACCACCCGCGGATGCCCTGGGAGGGCACCGAACTGCGGGTCGCCGAGGTCGGCGCGGACGGCACCCTGCACGGCGCGCACACCGTCGCCGGGGGAGAGCACGAGGCCGTCGCCCAGGTGGAGTGGGCCCCGGACGGGGGGCTGCTGTACTCCAGCGACCGCGGCGGCTGGTGGAACCTCTACCGCGACGACGTCCCGCTGTGCACCCGCGAGGAGGAGTTCGGCGGCCCGCTGTGGCAGCTGGGCCTGCGCTGGTTCGCACCGCTGGACAACGGGCTGATCGCGGTCGTGCACGGCAAGGGCTCGACCGTGCTCGGGATCCTGGACCCGGAGTCCGGGGAGATCGTCGACGCGGCGGGCCCCTGGACCGAGTTCGCGGCGAACCTCGCCGTGCACGGCGGCCGGGTCGCCGCCGTCGGCGCCAGCCCGCGCACCGCGTACGAGGTGGTCGAGCTGGACACCATCACGGGCCGCGCCCGCGCCGTCGGCGCCCGCCACCGGGACCCGGTGGACCCGGTGTACTACCCGGAGCCGCAGATCCGCGTCTTCACCGGACCCGACGGGCGCGAGGTGCACGCCCAGGTCTTCCCGCCGCACCACCCCGAACACACCGCGCCCGACGGTGAGTTGCCGCCCTACGTCATCTGGGCGCACGGCGGCCCCACCAGCCGGGTGCCGCTCGTCCTCGACCTGGAGATCGCCTACTTCACCTCCCGGGGCATCGGTGTCGCCGAGGTCAACTACGGGGGCTCCACCGGGTACGGCCGCGCCTACCGCGAGCGGCTGCGCGAGCAGTGGGGCGTGGTCGACGTCGAGGACTGCGCGGCCGTCGCCCGCGGGCTCGCCGAGGAGGGCACCGCGGACCCCGCGCGGCTCGCGATCCGGGGCGGCAGCGCGGGCGGCTGGACCACCGCGGCCTCCCTCACCACCACCGGTGTCTACGCGTGCGGCACCATCCTCTACCCGGTCCTCGACCTGACCAGCTGGGCCTCCGGCGGCACCCATGACTTCGAGTCGCGCTACATGGAGTCCCTGATCGGCCCGTTCACCGAGGTGCCGACCCGCTACACCGAGCGCTCGCCCGCGAGCCACGCCGACCGGCTCGCCGTGCCGTTCCTGATGCTCCAGGGCCTGGACGACGTGATCTGCCCGCCCGTGCAGTGCGAGGAGTTCCTCGCCCGCATCCAGGGCAAGGGCGTCCCGCACGCCTACCTCACCTTCGAGGGGGAGGGCCACGGCTTCCGCAGGGCGGACACCGTGATCCGCGCCCTGGAGGCCGAACTCTCGCTGTACGCCCAGGTGTTCAAGCTGGACATCTCCGATGTGCCCCGACTGGAGCTGCGCCGGTGAAACCCCTCACCCGCCCGCCGAGACTGGCCCCGGGCGCCCGGGTGGCCGTCGTCGCCCCCAGCGGCCCGGTGCCCGAGGAGCGCCTCCAGGCGGGCCTCGACGTGCTGCGCGGCTGGGACCTCGACCCCGTCGTCATGCCCCATGTCCTGGACCGGAACACCGAGCTGGGCTATCTGGCGGGCACCGACGCCGACCGGGCCGCGGACCTCCAGAACGCCTGGTGCGATCCGTCGGTGGCCGCGGTGCTGTGCGCCCGCGGCGGCTACGGCGCCCAGCGCATGGCCGACCTGGTCGACTGGGACGCGCTGCGCGCCGCCGGGCCGAAGGTCTTCCTCGGGTTCAGCGATGTCACCCATCTGCACCAGGCGTTCGCCACCCGCCTCGGCCTGGTCACGCTGTACGGGCCGGTGGCCGCCGGGATCGACTTCATCAAGAGCGCCCGGGCGCAGGAGCATCTGAAGGCCACGCTGTTCGCACCCGAGACGGTACGGACCATCACCACGACCGGGACGGCGCTGGTGCCCGGCCGGGCCCGCGGGGTGACCCTCGGCGGCTACCTCGGCGGGCTCGCCGCCGACCTCGGCACCCCGCTCGCTCGGACCGGTGCGCGCGGCGGGCTGCTGATGATCGAGGACGTGACCGAACTGCCGTACCGCATCGACCGGTTGCTCACCCAGCTGCTGCGCTCCGGCTGGCTGGACGGGGTCGCCGGGATCGGGCTCGGATCCTGGGAGCGCTGCGGTCCCTACGAGGAGGTGCGCGCCGTCCTCGGGGACCGGCTCGGCGTCCTTGGGGTGCCGGTCTGCGAGGAGATGGGGTTCGGGCACTGCGCGGACGCGCTGACGATCCCGTTCGGGGCCGAGGCGGAGCTGGACGCGGACGCCGGGACGCTGACACTGGCGGAGCCCGCGCTGAGCTGATCACCCGCCGCGCGGCGAGAAGGGACGCGTAAGCTGGCCGGATGCCGCACATCGCGTCCCGTTATCTCGCCGAAGGCCCCCGGGTGGGCATCCGTCACTTCACCCTCCAGGACGGTCCCGAGTTCACCGCGCGTGCCCGCGAAAGCAAGGACCTGCACCGCCCGTGGCTGTTCCCGCCGGACACCGAGGACGCGTACGCCGAGTACGCGGGGCGGCTGATCGACGACCCCACGAAGGCCGGTTTCCTGGTGTGCGAGCGCGAGGGCGGGGACATCGCCGGGTTCATCAACATCAACAACATCGTCCGGGGCGGCTTCCGCTGCGGCGCCCTCGGGTACGGCGCGTTCGCGCACGCCGCCGGGCGGGGCCTGATGCGCGAGGGCCTGGACCTGGTGATCGGCCACGCCTTCGGGCCGCTCGGGCTGCACCGCCTGGAGATCAACGCCCAGCCGGAGAACCTCGCCTCGGCCGCGCTGGCCCGGGGCGCCGGGTTCCGCCTGGAGGGCTTCTCCCCGAAGATGATCTACATCGACGGGGACTGGCGCGACCACGAACGCTGGGCGCTCACCGCGGAGATGCGCGCCTGACCTCGGGCGGCCCGCCCCGTCGCGGTTTTTACGCCCTTTGCGCAATCCTGACCGGCAGCTCCCCTGGCCGAGTCACCGCGCGCCGGGTTCCATGGTCGTCGTGACAAGGATCCGACGTGAGGTACTGACCCTGCCCGCCGCCGAGTTGGGCCCGGACAACCCGCTGCCCCCGCTGCGCCCGCTCGACGAGGTCCACCGCGTCGACGACCGCGACCGGGAGGACATACCCCGGGACATGGCGCGCGGGCTCGGGTACGCGCCGCTGCGCAGCCTGCTGCCGGTCCGGCTGCGCGACGGCTACGGCAGGACCCGCGAACCCCGGGCCCTGGACGTCCTGGTGATCGAGAACGACCGGCTGCGCGCCACCGTCCTGCCCGGCCTCGGCGGCCGCGTCGCCTCGCTGCTCCACCTGCCGACCGGACGCGAACTCCTGTACCGCAACCCGGTGTTCCAGCCCGCCGACTTCGCCCTCAACGGCGCCTGGTACTCCGGCGGCATCGAGTGGAACATCGGCGCCACCGGCCACACCACCCTCTCCTGCGCCCCCCTGCACGCCGCGCGCGTGCCCGCCCCCGACGGCGGCGAGATGCTGCGCCTGTGGGAGTGGGAGCGGCTGCGCGATGTGCCCTTCCAGGTCGATCTGTGGCTGCCCGACGGCTCCGACTTCCTCTACGTCGGCGTCCGCGTCCGCAACCCGCACGAGCACCCCGTGCCCACCTACTGGTGGTCCAACATCGCGGTGCCCGAGGAGGTCCGGGTCCTCGCCCCCGCCGAGGAAGCCTGGCGGTTCGGCTACGAGCGCCGGCTGCGCCGGGTGCCCGTCCCGTCGTACGACGGCATCGACCGCACCTACCCCCTCAACAGCCCTTACGCCGCCGACTACTTCTACGACGTGCCGGACGGGCGGCGCCGCTGGATCGCCGCGCTGGACGCGGCCGGGCGCGGGCTGGTGCAGACCTCCACCGATGTGCTGCGCGGCCGCAAGCTGTTCGTCTGGGGCAGCGGCACCGGCGGCCGCCGCTGGCAGCGGTGGCTCACCGAGCCCGGCACCGGCGGCTACTGCGAGATCCAGGCGGGCCTGGCCCGTACCCAGCTGGAGCACGTCCGCCTGGACGCGGAGAGCGAGGTGTCCTGGCTGGAGGCGTACGGCCCGCTCGACAGCCCGCCCGCGGGGGAGTGGTCCGGCGCGGTCCGAAGGGCCGAGGAGAAGCTGGAGTCGGTGCTGCCGCGCGCCCGGGTCGAGGAGGCGTACGCGCGATGGCGGGCGCACGCCGACACCGAACCCGGCGAGATCCTCGCCACCGGCTCCGGCTGGGGCGCCCTCGAAGTGCTGCGCACCGGACGGAAGCTGCCGGGCACGCCCTTCCCCGAGTGCACGCTCGGCCAGGCCCAGGAGCCCTGGCGGGAGTTGCTGCGTACCGGGGGCCTGCCCGCGCCGCGCGGCCCCGAGCCGGGCGGGGAGACGCTGGTCGCCCCGCACTGGCGGGACCTGCTGGAGAGCGCGCCCGCCACCTGGCACGCCGAGTACCACCTCGGCATCGCCCAGTGGCACGCGGGCGACCGGGCGCAGGCCGTCCGCAGCTGGGAACGGGCCCTGCCGCTGGCCCCCGCGCGCTGGCCGCTGCTGCGCGCGCTGGCCGTCGCCGACCAGGACGACGGCCACCACGAGCGGGCCGCCGACCGGTACGCCGACGCGTTCACCGACCTGTGCGCGGCGGGGCGCCCCGAGGACGCGGACCGGGACGCGGACCCGGATGTGGACCGGGCCGCCGACCGGACCGCCGCGCGGGCCGCCCTCGGCCGCGAGACGCTGGAGGCGCTGCTGCGGGTCGGGCGGCCGACGGAGGCCCGCGCCGTCTGGGAACGGCTGCCGCCAGACGTCCGGCGGCGCGGCCGATTCCGGCTGCTGGAGGCGGAGTTGCTGCTTGCGGAGGGCCGACGGGCCGAGGCTCGGGCCGTGTTCGAGGCGGGCTTCGAGATCGCCGACCTGCGGGAGGGATCCCAGGTGCTCGACCGGGTGTGGGCCCGGCTCACCGACGAACCCCTGCCCGCCCGCTACGACTTCAGGATGCGTCCCGATCCCGCCTGAGCGCTCAGCCGTGCTGGTCCACGTACTCGAAGAGCGAACCGTCCGGGTGCATCGCGAGCATGTTGCTGCCCGCCGGTGTCGGCACCGGCTCCACCAGGATGCGGGCGCCGAGCCCGGTGAGCAGCTCACGCGCCTCGCCCACGTCCTTGACGGCGATGGTCGCGGTGACCTTCCGCAGGATCTCCAGCTCGGCTTCCGGACCGCTCATCAACAGGAAGGAGCCGATCGCGGCGACCTGGACCCCGCCGCGTTCGAACCGCTGTGCCGTGCCACCGGCCAGCCGCTCGTAGAAGGGGATCGCGGTCTCGATGTCGGCAACGCAGATACGCAGCGAGGCGCCCATAATCTCCATGCGGCCGAGCCTAGTTGGGGCGAGGGCCGGTGCGCAGGTACCCCCGGAGTTATCCGGGGTGCGCCCAGGGTACCCGCGTGACATGAACCGTTCGCAACCTTTGGATCATCTGGAACATCTCGACAAGGAGCTGGTCGAGGAGCTGGCTCAGGTGGCCCGTGTGACGGTACGGGAGGAGCTGCGCGAGCAGACCCGCAAGCAGCGCCGTACCGCCGTGCTCTACGGGGCGTCGGGCGCCGCGGCCCTGTACGCGGGCGGCGCGGTCGTGGTCGCCGTCGGCCTGGCCCTGGCGATCGGGCTGCCCGGCTGGGCGGCCGCGCTGATCACCGGGGCGCTGATGGCCGCGGTGGCGTACGCGCTGCGGGCCAGTGCCCACTCCTCTGGCCACGGACCGCGACCGCCGCACCACGTGGTCGGCGGGAGCCCGCCGGTCGCCCCGCCCGGCGGCCTCGGCATGCCGTACCCGCCGATCCCCAAGAATCCGCCGGAGACCCCGGCCGACCTGGACGACCCGCGCCGATAACCGGCGCGGGAAGCCCCCCCCTCGCGGGGGCACTCCCCGGTCCGGCCGGTACCCCGTGTGCTCCGGCCGGGTGAGTGCCCCCGCGTTTGGTTGGTCCGGCCCCGGATACGCGGGAAACCTCGCACGAGCCCACCGCCCGGGGCGTCCTTCGTGGGTCGACCGCGCGTGCCGATCGCCGGTGCCGGTCCGGCCGGCCGTCCCCGCGCCCCGGTGATCCCGGGTGGCCCGTACGGACGCCCACCGACCGACGACCACGATCTCGCGCAAGGAGAGCCATGGACACCGCCGAACTCGCCGAACTCGGACAGCAGTTGCGCGTCGACAGCGTACGGGCCGCCGCGGCGGCGGGCTCCGGGCATCCCACGTCCTCGATGTCCGCCGCCGATCTGATGGCCGTACTCCTCGCCAACCATCTGCGCTACGACTTCGAACGCCCCGAGCATCCCGCCAACGACCGTTTCGTGCTGTCCAAGGGCCATGCCTCGCCCCTGCTGTACTCCGCGTACAAGGCGGCCGGCGCCGTCGAGGACGGCGAGCTGGTCACCTTCCGCAAGCTCGGCAGCCGGCTCGAAGGACATCCGACACCCCGCAGGCTGCCCTGGGTGGAGACCGCCACCGGCTCCCTCGGCCAGGGGCTGCCCGTAGGGGTCGGCATCGCCCTCGCCGGGCTGCGCCTGGACCGCACCGGCTACCGGGTGTGGGTGCTGTGCGGGGACAGCGAGCTGGCGGAGGGCTCGGTGTGGGAGGCCGCCGAGCACGCCGGGTACGAGAACCTGGACAACCTGAAGGTGATCGTGGACGTCAACCGGCTCGGGCAGCGCGGCCCCACCCGGCACGGCCACGACCTGGACGCCTACGCCCGCCGCTTCCAGGCCTTCGGCTGGCACACCATCGAGATCGACGGCCATGACGTGGACGCGATCGACCGGGCGTACGGCGAGGCGCTGTCCACCACCGGGCAGCCCGTCGTGATCCTCGCCCGCACCCTCAAGGGCAAGGGCGTGGCCGCCGTGGAGGACCAGGAGGGCCACCACGGCAAGCCGCTGCCCGACGCCGACGAGGCCATCGCCGAGCTCGGCGGCCCCCGTGAGCTGCACGTCCGGGTGGGGGAGCCGCCGGCCGCCGCCGCGCTGCGCGACCGCACCACCGAGGTGATCCGGCTCCCGCGCTACGACAAGGGCGACGAGGCCGCCACCCGGGACGCCTTCGGCGCCGCCCTCGCCGCCCTCGGCGACGCGCGCGGCGATGTCGTCGCCCTGGACGGCGAGGTCGGCGACTCCACCCGCACCGAGGAGTTCGGCAAGGCGCACCCCGAGCGCTTCTTCGAGTGCTACATCGCCGAGCAGCAGCTCGTCGCCACCGCCGTGGGGATGGCGGTGCGCGGCTGGGTGCCGTACGCCGTGACGTTCGCCGCGTTCCTCACCCGCGCCCACGACTTCGTGCGCATGGCGTCCATCAGCGGCTCCGGGATCAACCTCGTCGGCTCGCACGCCGGGGTCGCCATCGGGCAGGACGGGCCCTCGCAGATGGGCCTGGAGGACCTCGCCATGTTCCGCGCCATCCACGGCTCCACGGTGCTCTACCCCTGCGACGCCAACCAGACCGCCCGGCTGGTCGCCGCCACGGCCGGTCTCGACGGCATCCGCTATCTGCGCACCTCGCGCGGCAAGACGCCGGTGCTCTACGACGCCGACGAGGAGTTCCCGGTCGGCGGCAGCAAGACGCTGCGCTCCTCGGAGGAGGACCGGCTGACGATCGTCGCCGCCGGGGTCACCGTGCCCGAGGCGCTGGCCGCCGCCGACCGGCTCGCCGAGGACGGCATCGCGGTCCGGGTGATCGATCTGTACTCGGTCAAGCCCGCCGACGCCGAGACGCTGCGCCGGGCCGCCGAGGACACCGGCTGTCTGCTCACCGTCGAGGACCATCACCCCGAGGGCGGTATCGGGGACGCGGTCGCGGAGTCCTTCGCGGACGGCCGCCCGGTGCCCCGCCTGGTCCGGCTCGGGGTCCGTACGATGCCCGGCTCGGCCGCCCCCGACGAGCAGCTGCACGCCGCGGGCATCGACGCCCTCGGCATCGTGGCCGCCGCGAAACTGCTGGTGGAGGAGGCGGTGGTGCGGTGAGCGCGGACGCGGACCGGCCGATACGGGCCGGCCGTCGCACCGTACGGATCCAGCGGCCGGGAAAGGTCCTCTTCCCCGGCCGCGGGGGCGCCCCGGAGTACACCAAGGGCGACCTCGCCGACTACTACCACGCCATCGCCCCCTACCTGCTGCCGCACCTCAGGGGCCGCCCGCTGATGCTGGAGCGCCACCCGGACGGCATCGACGGGCCGCGGTTCATGCAGAAGAACACCCCCGAGCACTACCCGGAGTGGATCACCCGCGCCGAGGTCGCCAAGGAGGGCGGCACCGTCACCCATGTGGTGTGCGACGACACCGCCACCCTCCTCTTCCTCGCCGACCAGGCCTGCGTCACCCCGCACCGCTGGCTGTCCCGCACCGACCGCGCCGGGGGCCCCGGCCACCCCGACCGGCTGGTGTTCGACCTCGACCCGCCGGACGACGACTTCGCCCCGGTCCGCGCCGCCGCGGTCGTGCTGCGCACGCTGCTGGACGAACTCGCCCTGCCCGCCGCCCCGATGACCACCGGCTCGCGCGGGCTGCACCTCGTCGTCCCGCTCGACGGACGCCAAGGCTTCGACGAGGTACGGAAGTTCGCCCACGACGTCGCCGAACTCGCCGCCGCGCGGCACCCGGACCGGCTCACCACCGCGGTCCGCAAGGACGACCGCGGCGACCGCCTCTATCTCGACGTGCAGCGCAACGGCTACGCACAGACCGCGGTGGCCCCCTACGCGGTCCGGGCCCGCCCGGGCGCCCCCGTCGCCGTGCCCGTCGCCTGGCCGCAGCTGGAGGACCCCGGACTCCACGCCCGCCGCTGGACCATCGCCGACGCCCTGGAGCAGGCCCGCACCGACCCGTGGGCGGAGCTGCCGGCCCGGGGGCGCGGTCTGGGCCCCGCCCGGCGGCGTCTCGCGGACCTGCGCGACTGAGGACGGCTCGAAGGTTTGGCCACGGGATGAGCGGCCACCCGCACCAAGAGGTGGCCATGTCGAACACACATCGCACATCACGGACACGGAATTCACGGGAATCCCAAGAATCCCCACAGGAAGCCGGGCGGGAAGAAGAGCGGGAAGAAGAGCGCGAAGCTCGGCAAGAAATCGAACAGGAGCCGGAGGCGGAGCCCCGGAAGACCCGCAAGGGCTCCCGGCCGTCCCCCGGCGGCGAAGAGTCCACGCACGAGCCCGAAGGGCGTCGGCCGCCCCTCATGGAGGTGCTGCGGCGGGCGCGCGGCCAGCTCGCCGAGCTGACCGGGCTCGAAGCCGAATCGGTGTCCTCCTTCGAGCAGACCGAGGACGGCTGGTCTCTCGAGGTCGAGGTACTGGAGCTGTCCAGGGTGCCGGACACCATGAGCCTCATGGGCGGCTACCAGGTCGAACTCGACCGGGACGGACAGCTCACCGGCTACCGGCGGGTCCGCCGCTACGAACGCGGCAGAGCCGACCCGCGACCCGGCGGCCACTAGCGGGCCGCACCGATCGGACCATCAGCGACTATCCCGGAGGAGGAACGGCCGGCATGACCGTTGTCCCGGCACAGCAGTCCGGCGGCGGAGGCAGCAGCGGCCTCTACGACGTACTGGAACTGGTTCTCGACCGCGGCCTGGTGATCGACGCCTTCGTGCGCGTCTCCCTGGTCGGCATCGAGATCCTGAAGATCGACGTCAGGGTCGTCGTGGCGAGTGTCGACACCTATCTGCGCTTCGCCGAGGCCTGCAACCGCCTCGATCTGGAATCCGGACCCAACAAGAGCCCCGGCCTGCCCGACGTGGTCGGCCAGGTCACCGAGTCCGGTGCGCGCGGCAAGTCCAAGGGCGCCCTCTCCGGCGCCGCCGAGACCATATCCGACGCGTTCAAGCAGGCGCGGGAAGAGGGCGAGGAGCGCCCCCGCACCCGTAAGGCCGCGGCCCGCCGCAAGGAGGAGCAGGAGTGAGCACGTACGTCTACGGGATCACCGCCCGTTCGCACCCGGCGCTCCCCGAGGGGATGACCGGCGTGGGCGAACCGGCCAGGACGGTGCGCGTCCTCGCCGAGGGTGAGCTGGCCGCGCTGGTCAGCGAGGCCCCCGAGGGGCTGCGTCCCAAGCGCCGGGACCTGCTCGCCCACCAGAACGTGCTCGCCGAGGCGGGCGCCGGCGGCTGTGTGCTGCCCATGCGGTTCGGCAACGTGGCCCCCGACGACGACACCGTCACCCAGGTCCTCGACGAACGCGCCGAGCACTACCGGGAGCGGCTCGCCGCCCTGGACGGCAAGGTCGAGTACAACGTCAAGGCCAATCACATCGAGGAGGCCGCGCTGCACCTGGTGATGGCCGAGCAGCCGGACGTACGCGCCCTCGCGGACGCCAACCGCAAGGCGGGCGGCGGGAGTTACGACGACAAGCTGCGCCTCGGCGAACTGGTCGCCGGTGCCGTCAAGGCCCGGGAGGCCGCCGACGCCGCCGAGGTGCGGGGCCTGCTGGAGCCGGCCGCCGCCGCGGTCAGCGCCGGACCCCAGTCCACCGGCTGGCTGCTCAACGACTCGTTCCTGGTGGCCCGCGACACCGCCGAGGACTTCCTGGCCGCCGTCGAGCGGGTCCACGCCGGCCATCCGCACCTGGAGCTGCGTGTCAACGGCCCGCTGCCGCCGTACAGCTTCGTCGAACCGGGCCCCGCCCAGCCGGCGGAGACCACCGCCCCGGCCCCTTAGGGGGCGACCGGGCGACCCGGGCGACCGGGCCGCCCGGGTGACCCGAACGGCAACGGCCCGGACAGGGACCGGACGGAGACCGGAAGGAGGACCCCATGGGACTGATCAAGGAAGTGCTGCTGCTGCCCTTCGCGCCCGTGCGCGGCAGCGGCTGGGCGATCAACCAGGTGCTCCGCGAGGCGGAGCGTATCTATTACGACCCCGCCACCGTACGGGCCGAACTCGCCCGCCTCGAAGAGCAGTTGACGGCGGGCGAGATCACCGAGGAGGAGTTCGACCGGCGCGAGGACGAACTGCTCGACCGGCTGGAAGCCCCCCAGGGCCCCGGCGACACCACAGGCAACGGAACGGGACGATGAACCGAACGGCACTGGGCCTCGCCATAGGGGCCGGATACTTCCTGGGACGCACCAGGAAACTGAAGATGGCCATCGCGGTCGGCTCGCTCGTGGCGGGCAAGAAGCTCAACCTCGGCCCGGGCGCGCTCGCCGACCTGGCCCGCCGCCAGCTGCGCGACAACCCGCAGTTCAAGGAGATCGGCGACCAGCTGCGCACCGATCTGCGGGGCGTCGGCAAGGCGGCCTCCGGGGCCATGGTCGAACGCCAGATGAGCACCCTCGCCGACCGCCTCCACGACCGTACGGCCCAGGTGCGCGGCGAACTCCCCGGAGCGCCCGCGGACGAGGCCGACGAGGGGCCCGAGGGCGACGACGGGCCCGAGGCCGGGACCGGGCGTGACGACGAGGACCGCGCGGCCGGGCGCGACGAGGAGCCGGACGGCGGCGGCCGGTCCACCGGGAAGTCCCGCGCCCAGAAGCCGGCGGCCAGGAAGACCGCGGCGGCACGGCGCACGGGCACGGCGGAGAAGACGGGCCCCGCGAAGAAGACGACGGCGGGCAAGAAGACCGGCGCCCAGCGTCAGACGGCCGCGAAGAAGCCGGCCGGCTCCCGCGGCGCCGGTTCCGCGAAGGGCGGCGATGAACGATGACCGACACCGTCGGTTCCGCGGCCTCGGCCGCGGGCAAGGCCAAGGGCGCCGCCAACGACGCCAATCCGCTCACCGACCTCGCCCACAGCGAGGCCGCCGACCGGCTGAAGGAGGAGGCGCAGGAGTACCTGTCCGCACAGGCCCAGCGGCTGCTCACCGGCCTCGGCCGCAAGCTCGGCGAGACCACCGGCAAGCTGAACGACATCGCCGAGGGCAAGAGTCCCGGCTTCGCGAGCCTCGCGCTGGACGGCGGCCGCAAGCTCGCCGAGGGCAAGGGGCCGCTGCGCACCGCGCTGGAACTCGGCACCTCCCGCGTGAAGGACAACGTCATGGACGCGGTCAAGAACATCGGGGGCGGCAAGAAGGGCGGCAAGGGCCGCGGCGGCAACAAGCCGACCGTGATCATGGAGTTCATCGACGTCGGCGTGCCGCTGCGCACCGCCTACGACCAGTGGACCCAGTTCCAGGACTTCTCCACCTTCGCGCACGGCGTCAAGAGCGTCTCCCGCGCGGGCGACACCGAGACCGACTGGCAGGCGAAGATCTTCCTGTCCAGCCGCAGCTGGAAGGCCCGCACCACCGAGCAGATCCCCGATCAGCGCATCCAGTGGACCTCCGAGGGCGCCAAGGGCAGCACCAAGGGCGTCGTCACCTTCCACGCGCTCGGGGACAACCTGACCAGGGTCCTGCTGGTCATCGAGTACTACCCGAGCGGCTTCTTCGAGAAGACCGGCAATCTGTGGCGCGCCCAGGGCCGCCGGGTCAGGCTGGACCTGAAGCACTTCGCCCGCTTCATCACCCTCAAGGCGGAGGCGGACGACGGCTGGCGCGGCGAGATCCGCGACGGCGAGGTCGTCCGCAGCCACGAGGACGCGGTCGCGGAGGAGGAGTCCGAGGAAGCAGAGGGATCCGAGGAGTCCGAGGAGCCGGAGGGCCGGGCCGAGGACCAGGAGTCCGGGGAGCCGGAGGAGTACGAGGACGAGGAGGACGGCTCGTACGAGGGCGAGGACGAGGACGAGGAGCCGGAGGAGGACGACGAGGAGCAGGAGGACGAGTACGAGGACGAGGAGCCCGAGGACGAGGAGTACGAGGGCGACGAGGAGGAAGAACCCGAGTACGCCGAGCGCGGGAGCCGTCGATGACGACGCCCGCCCCCCGGTCGAGCGGTTTTCCCGACCCGTACGGCCACAGCTCGGGCGCGAACCTCGCCGACATCCTGGAACGCGTCCTCGACAAGGGCGTCGTCATCGCCGGTGACATCCGGATCAACCTGCTCGACATCGAACTGCTCACCATCAAGCTGCGGCTCATCGTCGCCTCGGTGGACAAGGCGAAGGAGATGGGGATCGACTGGTGGGAGACCGACCCGGCCCTGTCCTCCCGGGCCCGCCGGGACGAGCTGACCCGGGAGAACGCGGAGCTGAGAGAACGGCTGGCCCGGCTGGAGGAGCTGGAGCCGGGCCGCGCGAGGAAGGAGGCGCCGTGACCGGACTGCGCTACGTGTACGCCGTCTGCCGTCCCCTCGGGGCGCCCTTGCAGGCCCAGCTGACGGGCATCGGGGGCGCCCCGCCGGCCCTGCTGTCCCACCGCGGGCTGATCGCGGTGGTCAGTACGGTGCCGGAGGCCGACTTCTGCGAGGAGGGGCTCAAGGCCCATCTGGAGGACCTGGACTGGCTGGCCGCGACCGCCCGTGCCCACCAGGGCGTGATCGACGCGCTGACCACCGTCACCACCCCGCTGCCGCTGCGCCTGGCGACCGTCTTCCGGGACGACAGCGGCGTGCGCAGCATGATGGAGGCGCGCGAGACGGACTTCCTGCACGCCCTGGACCGGCTGGCGGGCCGGGTCGAGTGGGGCGTGAAGGTGTTCACGGAGCCGCCCCCGGAGCCCGCCACGGACGAGCGGGCCGGGACGGCGGGGACGGCGGGGACGGCTGGGACGGCGGAGAAGTCCGACAAGCCGATGAGCGGCCGGGACTATCTGCGCCGTCGCCGCGCCGACACCCGGGCCCACGAGGCGGACCTCCAGGCCGCCGAGGCCTTCGCGGACGCCCTGCACCAGCGGCTGGGCGCGCACGCCGAGGCCAGTCGGCTGCATCCCCCGCAGAACGCCTCGCTGTCCGGCGCCCGGGGCCGCAATGTGCTGAACGCGGCCTATCTGGTGCCCCGGGACCGCTCCGAGGAGTTCGTGGAGCTGGTGGACCGCACGAAGGACGAGGCCGGTGGGCTGCGGGTGGAGCTGACCGGGCCCTGGGCCGCGTACTCGTTCAGCGGGCTCGCCGAGGAGGACGCGCGGCACGGCGCGTCGGCGGGGGAGGGCCGGTGACCGTCGTGGAACGCCGGGAGATCGCGCTGGTCGACCTGCTGGACCGGCTGCTGGCGGGCGGCGTGGTCATCACCGGCGATGTCACGCTGCGCATCGCCGACGTGGACCTCGTCCGGATCGACCTGAACGCGCTGATCAGCTCGGTCAACGCGTCCGTGCCCTCGCCGTTCGAAATGCTGCCCGAGCCGCCCGCGAAGGAGCTGTGATGTCCGCCCGCAACCGGCTCGACCTCGAACCCGACACGGTCGAGCGCGATCTGGTGAAACTGGTGCTCACCGTGGTGGAACTGCTGCGCCAGCTGATGGAGCGGCAGGCCGTACGGCGCTTCGACACCGGGGATCTGTCCGAGGAGCAGGAGGAGCGGATCGGGCTCACCCTGATGCTCCTGGAGGATCGGATGGCGGAGCTGCGCAACCGCTACGGGCTGCGGCCCGAGGACCTCAACCTGGACCTCGGACCGCTCGGCCCGCTGCTGCCCCGCGACTGAGCCGCCCGCGCCTTGAGCCGCCCGCGACTCGGTCGCGGGCGCCCGCGTACGCCGGTTCACGCCTCCTTGCGGCACAGGATCTCCCCGTGCAGCACCGCGAACCAGCCGTCCTCCCGCCGCCCCCACGCCCGCCAGGCGTCCGCCACCGCCCGCAGCCGCTCGGGCGTGGCGTGGCCGCCCGCCGTAGCCCGTTCGGCGTAGGCGGAGGCGACGGTGCGGTCCGCCCACAGACCGCTCCACCAGGCGCGCTCCTCCTCGGTGGCGAAGGTCCAGGTGCCGCAGCTCGCGGTGATGTCCCGCAGCCCGGCGGCCAGCGCCCAGGACTTCAGCCGCCGCCCGGCGTCCGGCTCGCCGCCGTTGGCGCGCGCCACGTCCTCGTACAGCTCCAGCCAGTCGTCCAGACCGGGCAGCGCCGGGTACCAGGTCATCGCCGCGTAGTCCGCGTCCCGTACGGCGATGAAGCCGCCCGGCTTCGTCACCCGGCGCATCTCGCGCAGGGCCTGCACCGGGTCGCCCACGTGCTGGAGCACCTGGTGGGCGTGGACCACGCAGAAGGTGTCGTCCGGGTAGTCCAGGGCGTGCACATCGGCGACCGCGAAGTCGACGTTGGCCAGCCCGCGCGCGGCGGCCGTCTCCCGCGCCTGCTCCAGGATGCCGGGAGCGTGGTCGACGCCGGTCACCCGGCCGTCGGGCACCAGCTCGGCCAGATCGGCGGTGATGGTGCCCGGCCCGCAGCCGATGTCCAGGATCCTCATGTGCGGCTTGAGGGAACCGAGCAGATAGCCCGCGGAGTTGGCGGCGGTGCGCCAGGTGTGCGAGCGCAGCACCGACTCGTGGTGCCCATGCGTGTAGACGGCCGTCTCCCGTGCTTTCGGCATGCCGGTTCCCCTGCTCGTCGCGTCCTGGACGCGTGTCCCGTCGCACCGGCCGGAGCGGCCCGCGCCACGGTTCACGGTACGCGCGCGGGCCGAATGATGAGACCCCTGTTTTGCCATATGGACTGACGGCTCGTCAGTTCTCAATGCCTGACGGCTGATGAACCGTCAGGAAGTGCTGGGCAGCGGGCGGTAGACCGTCAGCGCCTCCGGCAGCTTCTCCACCGTCACCTCACCCGAGACGGTCGTGACCTCCCCGTCGTAGGCCAGCGGGGTGCCGGGCGCCAGGCCGGTCAGCCGCAGCCGGTTCACCTGGACGGCGGCATGCGCGGGCGAGCGGGTCAGCGGCCCCGCCGCGGCCGCCGCGAGCAGCCGCAGCGCGGGCCGCCCGCTGCCGTGCACCACGCGCACGTCCAGCAGCCCGTCCGCCAGATCGGTACGCCGCCCCGGCGCGAGCCCCATCCGGTGGTAGACGCCGTTGCCGGTGAACAGCATCCACAGCGGCCGCCGTTCACCGCCCACCTCCACCTCCAGCGGATGCCGTCCCTCGCGCAGCACCCGCAGCGCGCCGAGCAGCCCGGCCGGCCAGCCGCCGATCCGGTGCGACCAGGAGTCCCGGGCGCGCACCAGCTCCGGGTACACCCCGAGGCTCAGCGTGTTCAGGAACAGGTGCTCGGTGCCCTCGGAGACGAACCGCCCCGCGTCCACCCGTACCGCCTCGCCCTTGCGCACCGCGCGGGCCAGATCGCGCTCGTCCTCCACACCCAGGTCGTACGCGAAGTGGTTCAGGGTGCCGCCCGGCAGCACGGCCAGCGGCAGCCCGTGGCGCAGGGCGACGGCCGCCGCCGCGTTCACGGTGCCGTCGCCGCCGCACACCCCGAGTACCCGCGCCCGCGCTGCCGCCTTCGCGAGCGCGTCGCCCGTCTCGTCGGGCTCGCACTCCACGATCTCCGCGCGCGGCAGCGCCGCCCGCAGCCCGCTCACCCGGTCCGCGGTGCCCGAGCCCTGATTGGCGACCACCACCAGTCCCTCACCCTCCGGCAGCGCGGGCACCTCGGCGCGCGGCCGGGCGCCCGGCACCGTCGCCACGCGGGCCGGCACGAGGCGTCGTACCAGGAAGGCGGCGCCCGCGCCCAGCGCCGCACCGGCCAGTACGTCGCTCGGGAAGTGCACCCCGGTGTAGACCCGGGAGGCGGCCACCGAGAGCGCCAGCGGCGCGACGGCCGCGCCCCACGCCGGGGACTCCAGCGCCACCCCGACGGCGAAGGCGGCCGCCGAGGCCGCGTGGCCCGAGGGGAAGGACGTGGTGACCGGCTGCCGCCGCAGCCGTCGCCCGCGCGGCACCGGGTCGAGCAGCGGCCGGGCCCGGCGCACCGACCGCTTGCCGAGCGTGTTGACGGTCGCGGAGGCCACCGCGAGCGAGGCCATGCCCCGCACGGCGGCCCGCCGCGCCCTGGGCGTACGTGTCGCCGCCACCGCCGCGGCCACGGCGGCCCACAGCACCCCGTGGTTGGCGCTGCGGCTCAGCCGGGGCAGCACGCGCTCGGCACCCGGCCAGTTCCAGCGGGCGGCCCGCTCGAAGAGATGGGCGTCGGCCGCCAGCAGCCGTTCGTACAGGGGGTGCGGCAGGGCGGTCGGGGCGGTCAGGTCCACGTCCGGGCTCTCGGTCTCGTTCATAGGGGTGCGGTTACCCTGAAGTGCCCGTTTCCTGTCCCACCGCGTCCCGCACCGCGCGGACGCCGCCCGGACGCCACAAGGAGAACGCCCGGATGCGCCTGCTCCTGATCCGCCACGGCCAGACCACGTCCAACGTGCGCCGGCTGCTGGACACCGCCGCACCCGGACCCGGTCTCACCCCGCTCGGCGAGGCCCAGGCCGCCGCGCTGCCCCGGGCGCTGGCCGCCGAGGACATCGGCGCCCTCTACGCCTCCCCGCTGATCCGCACCCAGCTCACCGCCGCCCCGCTCGCCCTCGCGCGGGGGCTCGACGTGAGCGTCCGCGACGGCATCCGCGAGCTGTCCGCGGGCCGTCTGGAGATGCTGCCCGGGGACGCCCCCGAGGCGGAGCCCTACATGCGTACCGCCTTCGCCTGGGCGGCCGGGCACACCGCGCTGCGCGTCCCCGGCGGGGAGAGCGGCGAGGAGGCGCTCGGCCGGTACGACGCGGTGATCGAGGAGGCGTACCTCAGCGGCGCGGGCACGGTCGCCCTGGTCAGCCATGGCGCCGCGATCCGGATGTGGACCGCCGCCCGCGCCCGCAACATCGACGTCGCCTTCGCCGCCGCGCGTCCGCTGGCCAACACCGGTGTGATCACCCTGGAGGGCACCCCGGGTACCGGCTGGCGGGCCCTGACCTGGGAGGCCCACACCGTCGAGCCGCCGGGCACCCCCGGCCCGACGGGAGAGCCGCTGGGCACCACGGGCTGAAACCGGGGCGGGGGAGCAGGGGCGGAACCCCGGGGAACCGGTGCGGCCACGGGGTCCGGGCGGGGGCGTCCGTTATCGGTTTGCCCCTGTCCGCCCCCGGACCGGAGAATGCGGCCTCATGGGACATCTGGAAGCAGCGCACCTCGAATACCACCTCCCCGACGGGAGGACGCTGCTCGGCGATGTCTCCTTCCGGGTCGGCGAGGGCTCGGCCGTCGCCCTGGTCGGCCCGAACGGAGCGGGCAAGACCACCCTGCTGCGGCTGATCTCCGGCGAGCTGAAGCCGCACGGCGGCTCGGTCACCGTGAGCGGCGGCCTCGGCGTGATGCGCCAGTTCGTCGGCTCCGTGCGCGACGAGACGACCGTGCGGGACCTGCTGGTCTCCGTCGCCCCGCCCCGGATCCGCGAGGCCGCGAAGGCGGTGGACGAGGCCGAGCACACCGTCATGACGGTGGACGACGAGGCCGCCCAGCTGGCCTACGCGCAGGCCCTCGCCGACTGGGCCGAGGTGCGCGGCTACGAGGCCGAGACGCTGTGGGACATGTGCACCACCGCCGCGCTCGGGATGCCGTACGACAAGGCGCAGTGGCGCCAGGTGCGCACCCTGTCCGGCGGTGAGCAGAAGCGCCTGGTGCTGGAGGCGCTGCTGCGCGGCACCGATGAGGTCCTGCTGCTGGACGAACCGGACAACTACCTGGACGTACCCGGCAAGCGGTGGCTGGAGCAGCAGCTCAAGGAGACCCGCAAGACGGTGCTGTTCGTCTCCCACGACCGTGAACTCCTCGCCCGCGCCGCCGAGAAGATCGTCTCCGTCGAGCCGGGACCGGCCGGCGCGGACGCCTGGGTGCACGGCGGCGGCTTCGCCACCTATCACGAGGCCCGCCGCGAACGCTTCGCCCGCTTCGAGGAGTTGCGCCGCCGCTGGGACGAGAAGCACGCCCAGCTGAAGAAACTCGTCCTGAACCTCCGGCAGGCCGCCTCCGTCAGCCATGAGATGGCCTCGCGCTACGCCGCCGCGCAGACCAGGCTGCGCAAGTTCGAGGAGGTCGGACCGCCCCCGGAGCCGCCGCGCGAGCAGGACATCACCATGCGCCTGAAGGGCGGCCGTACCGGCGTAAGGGCCGTCACCTGCGCGGGACTTGAGCTGACCGGCCTGATGAATCCGTTCGACCTGGAGGTGTTCTACGGCGAGCGGGTCGCGGTCCTCGGCTCGAACGGCTCCGGCAAGTCGCACTTCCTGCGCCTGCTGGCCGGCGAGGACGTCGCGCACTCGGGTCAGTGGAAGCTCGGCGCCCGCGTCGTGCCGGGCCACTTCGCGCAGACCCACGCGCACCCCGAACTCCAGGGCCGCACCCTGCTGGACATCCTGTGGAAGGAGCACGCCCAGGACCGCGGCCCGGCCATGTCCCGGCTGCGCCGCTACGAGCTGACCCAGCAGGCCGAGCAGTGCTTCGAGCGGCTCTCCGGCGGCCAGCAGGCCCGGTTCCAGATCCTGCTGCTCGAACTCGCGGGCGTCACCGCCCTGTTGCTGGACGAGCCGACCGACAACCTGGACCTGGAGTCCGCCGAGGCCCTCCAGGAGGGCCTGGAGGCGTTCGACGGCACGGTCCTCGCGGTCACCCACGACCGCTGGTTCGCCCGCTCCTTCGACCGCTTCCTGGTCTTCGGCACCGACGGCCGGGTCCGTGAGACCCCGGAGCCGGTGTGGGACGAGCGCCGCGTGGAGCGGGCCCGGTAGCCGCCCGGGGGCACCCGGCGGCATGCGGAGGCCGGGGGACCGGGATGTTCGTACAGTGGATTCAGGAACGCGGGTACCCGGACCCCATGAACGGACACGACGAGCGGGGCACCACCATGACCGGAGTCGACCCCAGCCGACTGGACGACCAGCAGCTCATGAAGGAGCTGGAGACGATCCACCGCACGCGCCACGACACCCTCCTGTACGCCTCCAACGACGCTCTGCGGGCCCACAACGAGCGCATGGCGCAGCTGGAGGGCGAGTATCTGCGCCGCAACCCGCGCCGCCTGGTCAGCGCGGGCCGCACCCGCGAGGGCGCCCGGGAGCGCCACTGCGGCGAGTCGGTGACCCCGGGGCAGCCCGGCACCTGAGCCCGGCCGCCCACGAGGAAGGGGCCGGCCCACGGCGGGCCGGCCCCTTCTTCTTTCCCGGAGCTTCCCGGAGCTTTTCGGAGCTTCCCGGAGCCGAGGGGAGCGGGCGTCTCAGCCGGCCGCGCCCTCGAACACCTGGAGGAACGTCTCGCAGAACGCCTTCAGATCGTCGGGCTTACGGCTGGTCACCAGCTGGTTGGGCCCCTGGTCGCAGACCTTGACCTGCTCGTCCACCCAGGCGCCGCCCGCGTTGCGGATGTCCGTCTGCAGGCTCGGCCAGGAGGTCAGCACCCGGTCCCGTACGACGTCCGCCTCCACCAGCGTCCAGGGCGCGTGGCAGATCGCGGCGACCGGGCGCCCCTGGTCGAAGAAGTCCTTCACGAACGCCACGGCCTTCTCGTCCATCCGCAGGAAGTCCGGGTTCGCCACCCCGCCGGGCAGCACAAGCCCCCCGAACGAGCCGGCGGCCGCCTCGCCGACCACCTCGTCCACCTCGAAGGTGTCCGCCTTGTCGAGATGGTTGAACCCCTGAACCTTCCCGGACTCGGTCGACACCAGCACCGGCTCGTGCCCCGCGTCCGAGGCCGCCTTCCACGGCTCGGTCAGTTCCACCTGCTCGACGCCCTCGGGCGCCACCAGAAACGCGATGCGCATGATCTTCGTCTTCCTTTCCCTCGCTCTTCCCCCGCTCTTCCCTCGCTCATCCGCCGCTCATCCGCCGCCCGAGAGCGCCTCGGCCAGTTGCTGCACATTGCGGAACCGCTCGCCGCGCGGCAGCTCCGCCACCGCGTCCACCAGCGGATCCGGTGCGTTGTCCCGGCGCAGGGCCGAGACCAGCTCGCCCGGACGGGCCGGGAAGGCGCTGCGGTTCAGGCTGCGGGCCAGCTCCAGCCGCACCTTCTCCAGGGACGCCGGGGAGCCGATCCCGCCGACCGGGCCGCCGGTCACCTCCGGGTCGTCGTCGGCGGCGGGCTCCGGGTCGTGCCACTCCTCGGCCCGGGTCGGGTGCCCGGACCTCAGCAGCCCCTTGAGCTCGTGCTTCATCTCGTCGTCCCGGTGCACGTTCAGCCGGTCACTGCCTCGCTGCATATCTCCCTCCAGGGGTCGAACGTCCGCACCCGCGTACCCGGTACGGCACCACCGAACACCGCGGCCTACTGCCTGGTCCGGCCCGGCAGGAACTCCTGGACCTTCGCCTTCAGGCCCTGCTTGACCACCGAGCCCCGGTCCGGGTCGCCCTTGAGGACCGAGGCGGCCGTGGCCTCCATCTGCTCCCAGGTGGCGTGCGGCGGTACGGGCGGTACGGCGGGGTCGGTCAGGAACTCGATCACGCAGGGCCGGTCCGCCGCCAGCGCCGCCCGCCAGCCCGCCGCCACGTCCTCGGACTTCTCCACCCGGATGCCCTCCAGGCCGAGCGACCGGGCGAACGCGGCGTACCGCACGTCCGGGATCTCCTGCGAGGGCAGGAAGGACGGCGCGCCCTCCATCGCCCGCATCTCCCAGGTCACCTGGTTCAGGTCCTGGTTGTTCCACACCGCGACCACCAGCCGGGGGTCCGCCCAGCGGTCCCGGTACTTGGCCGCGGTGATCATCTCCGCGAGACCGTTCATCTGCATCGCGCCGTCACCGACCAGCGCGACCACCGGCCGGTCCGGGTGCGCGAACTTCGCGCCGATCGCGTACGGCACCCCGGGCCCCATCGTCGCGAGCGTCCCGGACAGCGAGCCGCGCATACCGGGCCGCATGGTGATGTGCCGCGCGTACCAGTTGGCCACCGAGCCCGAGTCGGCGGTGAGGATCACGTTCTCGGGGAGCAGCGGATCGACGGCCCGCGCCACGTACTCCGGGTTGATCGGGTCCGCCGCGAGCCCGGCCCGCCGGTCCATCGTCTCGTGCCACCGCCGCACGTTCGCGGCCACCGTGTCGTACCACTCCCGGCCGCCCCGGTCGGTCTCCAGCAGCGGGATCAGCCGCTGGAGCGTCGCCCGCGCGTCGCCGACGAGATTCACCTCGTACGGGTACCGCATCCCGATCATGTGCGGGTCGAGATCGATCTGCACGGCGCGCGCCTTGCCGAAGTCCGGCAGGAACTGGGCGTACGGGAACGAGGACCCGATGGTCAGCAGCGTGTCGCAGTCCCGCATCAGCTCGTAGGACGGCCGGCTGCCCAGCAGCCCGATCGGCCCGGTGACGTACGGCAGCTCATCGCTGAGCACGTCCTTGCCGAGCAGCGCCTTCGCGACGCCCGCGCCGAGCAGCTCCGCGATCTCCCGCACCTCCGCGACCGCGCCCGCGGCACCCTGCCCGACCAGGATCGCCGGCTTGTCACCCGCGTTCAGCACGTCCGCGGCCCGGCGCAGCGCCTCGTCGGTCGGGGTCGCCGTCCACTCGCTGACGCCCAGGCTGGAGGGCACCATCTTGAACGCGTGCGTCGGCGGCGAGTAGTCCAGCTCCTGCACATCGCCGGGGATGATCAGCGCGGTCGGGCAGCGCCGTGCGTACGCCGTACGGATCGCCCGGTCCAGCACGTTCGGCAGCTGCTCGGGCACCGTCACCGTCTCCACGAACTCCGAGGCGACGTCCTTGTACAGCGAGTGCAGGTCGACCTCCTGCTGATAGGAGCCGCCCATCGCGCTGCGGTCGGTCTGGCCGACGATCGCCAGCACCGGCACATGGTCGAGCTTGGCGTCGTACAGGCCGTTCAGGAGGTGGATCGCGCCCGGTCCCGAGGTCGCCGCGCACACACCGATGCGCCCGCTGAACTTCGCGTACCCGACCGCCTCGAACGCGGACATCTCCTCGTGCCGGGACTGGATGAACCGCGGCTTGTCCCCGGCGCGGCCCCAGGCGGCGAGCAGTCCGTTGATGCCGTCGCCCGGATAGGTGAACACCTGCTCGACATCCCAGGCGCGCAGACGCTCCAGGACATGGTCGGACACCTTCGTACTCATGCAAGGACCTCCCCGGTGGGGTTGCGAAGCGGACGATCCGGTCAGCGTCGACCGAGTCTCCGGTGGGCAGTCCGGAAAACCTCCCGGGGGTCCGCGAGTCCCGCGCGCTCCGGCACCCGGGGGCCTCGCGCCGGACCGCGCCGTCACCCGGGTGGGCGTCCGCGTCCCGCGAATGGGGCCCGGCGGCGCGCGCCGGGGCGTGGGGCGGGCTGTGATGGCTGGGGAAGGGGTACGGCCCCGGGCGCCGCAGCGCGTGGGAGTCGTCCCGCCGCCCCAGCCGCCCGTACGACCGCGCCGGTACGACCGCGCCGGTACGACCGCGCGGGTACGACTGTCAGCCCGCCGTCCGCCGCCCACTGCCCGCCACCAGCCGTCTGCCGCCCGTCATCCACCACCCGTCGTCTGCCGCCCGTCATCCGCAGTCCGCCGTAGCTCCCGAGGAGCCCTTCCATGCGCCGCACCGTCCGCGCCCTGCCCGTCGCCCTTGCCGCCGGCGCCGCGCTCGCCCTGACCGGCCCCGTCGCCCTCGCCGCGGCGGACGCCCCCGGCGCGCGCCGGACCAGGACACCGGGGGCGGCGCGGGCCGGGTGCCCGGACCCACGGCACGGGCGAGCGGGGGCCCCGACCCGCGGGCGAGCGGCGGCCCCGGCAGATCGTGCGACGGGACCGGGAAAGGCACCGGGACCGGGACCGGAACAGGCACCCAGTGCCGGGCGGGGGAGACCTGTACCGGTGACACACGGCAGTGCACCGGCGCCAGGAGCGGGTCCTGCGCCGACGACGACCGCGCCTGCGACGGCGCCCGCTCCGGCGCCTGCGCGGACTCCGGCGACGACTCCTGCCGCGAGCCCCGCTCCGCCTCCGGCTACTCCGAGGACTCCTACGACGACGGCGGCGGCGACGACCGCGACGGCGACACGGGCTGGAGTCCCGGCAGCGGTGACGACGAGGGCGACGACTGCGCCGCCGGGGGCGGCACCCAGCACGGCGTGGCGGCCGGCGCGGGCGGCACCTTCAACGACTCGGTCCCCGCCCTGGCCACCGGCGCGGCCCTGATCGCCGCCGCCTGCGCGGGCGCCGGATACCGGATCCACGGCCGCTTCCGCACCGGCGGAGGTGACCGGCCTGCGGACGTGTGACCCGCACAACTCCCGCCCCGGCCATGGAGTTACGCCCAGCGGGTACACAGGATCCCGAGGACACCCCCGACCCACCGGACCCACCCGCCGCCCGTCGCACCTTCGGCACCGCCCGGCGCGGGGCGGGAGGAGTCCAGGGCGGCACACCGGACGGCACGGCCCCGGGCCGGGCGGCACCACGGACTGCGCGGAGGCGGACATGCGGCGGACGGACCCCGAGGGCCACGGCCCCGTCCGCTACGGCCCGCCCCTGCCCGGCGACGGCCTGCCCGTGCTCCCCGAACTGGCCGCCGTGGTCCGCCCAGCCCGTCGGCGGCGCCCCCGCCCTGCTGGAGTCCGCCTGCGGCTACTGGACCCGCCGCGCCCTGCCCTGCGTCCCCGACCAGGTCGCCGCCGGACCCGGCGCCCCCGCCCTGCTCCTCGCGCTCACCGCCGCGCTCGCCGGGGACGGCGCCGACGTCCTCGTGCCCCGCCCCTGCGCCGCCTGGTGGGCCCCCTATGCCCGGGTCCTCGGCCGGCCCGTCTTCCATGTGCCCACGCCCGCCGAGAGCGGCGGCGTCCCCGACCCCTACGCGCTGCTGGAGACCGTGCGCCGGGTCCGCGCCGAGGGCGGCGACCCCCGGCTGCTGGTGCTGTCCGTCGCCGACGACCCCACCGCCACCGTCGCCCCGCCCGAACTGCTGCACGAGACCGTGGAGGCCGCCACCGCCGAGGGCCTGCACCTGGTCAGCGACGAGACCTGGCGCGACACCGTGCACGCGCCGCACGACACCGTCCTGCTCAGCCCCGCCGAGATGCGGCCCGACCGGGTCACCGTCGTCACCGACCTGGCCGGTGCCCTGCTGCCGCCCGGCTGGCCCGCCGCCGTCGCCCGCTTCCCCGCCTGCGACACCGGACGGCGCCTGCACGCGCGGGTGCTGGACATCCTCACCGGGCTCGGCGCCCGCCTCGCCACCCCCGTCGCCGCCGCCGCGTGCTACGCCCTGGACGAACCCCCGCCCGTCACCGAGCGCCGGGAGGCCGCCGTACGGCTGCACGCCCGGCTGGCCGGCGCGGCGCACGCCGAGATCACCGCCGCCGGTGCCCTCGCCCGCCCCCCGCAGGCCGGGCGCCATGTCTACGCCGACCTGAGCCCGCTGCGCGAGGCGCTCGCCGCCCAGGACGTGACCGACGCCCAGGAGCTGGAGGACTTCCTCACCGCCAGGACCGGCATGCCCGCACCCGGTGGCCACCGCTTCGGCGACGATCTGGCGGCCCCGCGCGTACGGCTCGGCACCGGGCCGCTGCTGGGCGGCACGGACGCGGAACGCACGGCAGCCCTCACCTCGCCGACACCATGGGAACTGCCCTTTGTGCAACGCTCGTTGATCTCCCTGAGGTCGGTCCTCGACGATCTCCGCGACGACGCCCAGCGATGGGAGCCCCCTCGATGACGCAGCAGACGCAAGAGCCCGGATCGACCCCGACGACCGACAACCCGCCCACGGCTCCCACGGCTCCGACGGCTCCGACGGCTTCGACGGCTTCGACGGCGACCGGCACCCGTACGGGTATCGACGCCGGTACGGCGACGGCGGCCGACGCCGTCACAGACGCCCCGCCCGCCTCCGGAGCGCCCCCCTTCCCGCCGCTGGCCGAGCCCCGCCCGCTGGGCGAACGCCGGGTGTGGCCGCGCACGTTCCACGACCGGCTCACCGCACCGCTGCCCGGCCTCAAGGCCCTCGCCCGCTTCGCCCGCGAGGGCGCCGTACGCCCCGACGCGCAGGGCCTCGCCGACATCTCCCGACTGCCGTACGCGCCCGCCCCGCTGCCCCGCGCCGACACCGGCACCCTCGCCGTCACCTGGGCGGGGCACGCCAGCTGGATCGTCCAGACGGGCGGTCTGACGGTGCTCACCGACCCGGTCTGGTCACGCCGCATCCTCGGCACCCCGGCCCGGATCACCCCCGTCGGCGTGCCCTGGGACCGGCTGCCCCGGATCGACGCGGTCGTCATCAGCCACAACCACTACGACCATCTGGACGCCCCCACCCTGCGCCGACTCCCGCGCGACACCCCGGTGTTCGCACCGGCCGGGCTCGGCCGCTGGTTCCGGCGCCGCGAGTTCACCCGCGTCACCGAGCTGGACTGGTGGGAGGGGGCCGAACTGGCGGGCGTCCGCTTCGACTTCGTGCCCGCCCACCACTGGTCCAAGCGCACCCTGACCGACACCTGCCACAGCCTGTGGGGCGGCTGGGTCCTCACCGCCCCCGGCGGCCCCCGCCTCTACTTCGCCGGAGACACCGGCTACGGCCACTGGTTCTCCCGCATCGGCCGCCGCTACCCCGGCATCGACCTCGCCCTGATGCCCATCGGCGCCTACGACCCCCGCTGGTGGCTCAGCGACGTCCACTGCGACCCCGAGGAAGCCGTCCAGGCCACCCTCGATCTGGGCGCCCACCGCATGGCCCCCATGCACTGGGCCACCTTCATCCTCTCGGCGGAACCGGTCCTGGAGCCGCTCACCCGGGTGCGCACGGCGTGGGAGAAGGCGGGCCTGCCCGGAGAAGACCTGTGGGACATGCCGATCGGCTCTTCAAGAACCCTCGACTGATTTCTCACCGTGCTCCCGGAACCGCCGCACCAGACCCGGCACCGCGCTGATCGCGACGGTCAGCACCACCGCCACCACCACGCCCTCCCACGGCTCGGGAAACAGCGAACCCCCCACGATCCCGATCACCTGGTACGTCGCCGCCCACGCCAGACACGCCGCCACATTGCCCCGCGCGAACCGCCGCAGCGGCCATTCCGCCATGAGGCACGCCAACATCACCGGGATCCGGCCGGCCGGCACCAGCCGGGACAGCACCAGCACCGCGACCCCATGGCCGGCCAGCTTCCCCCGCGCCTGTTCCAGCCGCTCCTCCGGCGCCCGCGACCGTATCGCCTCCAGCCACCGCGAGCCGCCCCGCGACCGCAGCCCCCGCCGTCCCAGCCAGTACAGCGCCGCGTCCCCGAGGAACGCCGCCAGCGACGCCGTGACGAACACCAGCGCCAGCGCGAACGGCGCCGTCTGATGGAACGCCACCACCGCCGCCGAACTCACCAGCGCCCCGGTCGGCACCACCGGCACCAGCGCGCCGATCAGCACCAGCAGGAACAACGACGGGTAACCGAGCGCCTGTTGCGTCGACTCGGGCGACACGGCGGACGTCGTCGCCGCGGCCAGCGCCGCCGCGGCCGCCAGCCGGGTCACCGGGCGACCGCCGGCCGTACGCTCTCGCCGTGCGCCGGTTTGTGCACCGCCACCTTCGGGGCGGCCAGGGCGGCCAGTCGTACGAACTCGTCGCCCGGGGCGTGGAATTCGTGCGGCCGCACCGCGTCCATGCCGATCGGCCAGTACGTCCCGTAGTGCACCGGTATCGCCGCCCGCGGCGCCAGCAGGTCCAGGGCCGCTGCCGCCCGGCCCGCGTCCAGATGCCCCTCGCCGAGGAACGGCCCCCAGCCGCCCACCGGCAGCAGCGCCACCTCCACCGGCCCGACCCAGTCGGCCATCGTGTCGAAGAGCCCGGTGTCCCCGGCGAAGTAGGTCCGCGCCTCGCCCTCGACGACGAAGCCCAGCGCGGGCGAGCGGTGCGGGCCCACCGGCAGCCGCCGCCCGTCGTGCCGTGCGGGCACCACCCGCACCAGCAGCTCGCCGACGCGTATCTCGTCCCCCGGGACCACCTCGGTGACGCGGAGGTGGCGCAGCCGGCGCACGCCCGGCACCACCTGGAGTGCGCCCCGGGGCACAAGCAGGCGTGTGCCCGGGTCGAGCGCCCCCAGTGACGGCAGATGCAGATGGTCGGCGTGCAGGTGGGAGACGAGCACCACGTCGGCGCGCCGGGCCTCGTCGGAGGGGAGCGCGCCCCGTCGGCGCCGCAGATGCGCCAGCCGACTCGCGAACAGTGGATCGGTGAGCACTCGTATGTTCGAATCCTCGATCGTGCAGGTGGCATGACCCCACCAGGTGATCTCCACCGGCACCTTCTTCGCCTCCTTCACGCGCCTGTCCGAAGCCTACGGGCAGGAGTAGGGTCGGCGGCGAAAACCGGAGGTGAGGGGGACGCCATGGGACAACGACGGGGCGGCTCCGGCGCGCGCACACCGGCACGGGTCATCGCCATCGCCAGTCTGACCCCCCTCGAAGAACTCGACGCCGACCCCTTCCTCGTCGACAGCCGCACCCAGCACGCCATGTGCGCCCGCTGGGCCGACGAACACGGCTATGTCGTCGCCCGGGAACTGCTCGTCGGCGGGCTCCGCTTCGACCACCGCGCCCTGTGGGACGGCGTACGCCCGGGCGTCGACGTGTTCGTCGCACCCAGCCTGCGGGTGCTGCGCCGGGCCCTGTCGTCCGTCGAGGAGTTCACCGCGGAGTGCGCGCGGCGCGGGGTGCGCGTGGTCACGGTGGGCCGGGCGGAGCCGTCGTACGACGCGCAGATGAAGGCCCGGGTGCACCGCAGGCTGTCCATGCCGACCGCCGGATACGACGGACGGTGAGCCCTACGTCACTCCTTCGGGTGATTCTCGGGCGGTATGACAAGGTGGAGGGCGGCCCGGTCGCCCCAGCGCACCGGGACGGTCACCTCGCCGCGGGGCGGGGGAGGGTCGAAGCGGAGGAAGCGCGGGCGTGCGGGGCGTAGGGTGGCGGCGGGCCGCCGGTCGGATCGATTGGCGGCGGATCGCCCGTCAGCTCGGGCGCAGCGTCGCCGTATGGGCCGTCTCCACGCTCACCATGCTGGCCCTCGCGCTGCTCCTGCCCGACTTCCGGCTCCAGTCCGCCGACGGCGACAGCGCCACCCGGATCGCCCTCACCGCCGCCCTCGGCGCGGGCGCGTTCGGCATCCTGTCCGCCGTGGTGTGGCCGCTGCTCGTCCGGCTGCTGCTGCTCGTCCCCGCCCTCGTCCTCGGCCTGCTGGTCTTCTTCCTCAACGGCTCGCTGCTGCTGGTCGCCCTGCGCCTGAACCCCACCGGCCGGGGCGCGGTCGCGCCGGAGACCGCCGTCATCGTGGCCGCGGTCATGTCGGCCGTCGCCTCGGCCACCGGCGGCGCGCTCGCCGTGCGCGACGACGAGGCGTACCGGCGGCGGCTGCACCGCCTCGCCGCCCGCCGCCGAAGAACCGACCCGCCCTGCGCCCGGACCCCCGGCCTGGTCCTCCTCCAGCTCGACGGCGTCGGCCACGACGTCCTGACGGCGGCCGTGCACAAGGGGCTGATGCCGACCCTCGCCCGCCTGCTGGCGGCGGACGGGGGCACCCGGCCCCCCACCCACCGCCTCACCCCCTGGCACACCGACTGGTCCAGCCAGACCGGCGCCAGCCAGCTCGGCATCCTGCACGGCAGCACCTACGACATCCCCGCCTTCCGCTGGTACGAGAAGGACCGCGGGGAGGTGATGGTCTGCAACCGGCCGACCAGCGCCGCCGAACTCCAGCGCCGTGCCGTCGCGCGCACCGGCGACGGCGGACTGCTCACCGAGGACGGCGCCAGCCGCGGCAACCTCTTCAGCGGCGGCGCGGGCGAACAGGCCCTCGTGCTGTCCATAGCGGCCCGCCGCCGAAGCCGGGAGAACCGTTCCCGCGCCGGGTACTTCGCCTACTTCTCCGACCCGGCCAACGCCGTGCGCACCGCCCTGTCCTTCATCGCCGAGGTGGCCCGGGAGATCGGCGAGTCCACCCGCGCCCGGTTCCGCAGGCAGCGCCCCCGCGTCTCGCGCGGCGGCCTCTACCCGCTGGTCCGCGCCTTCGCCACCGTCGTGGAACGGGACGTCGTGGTCGCCGCGGTGATGGGCGACATGCTCGCGGGACGCACCGCCGTCTACGCCGACCTGGTCGCCTACGACGAGGTGGCCCACCACTCCGGGCCCCGCAGCCGCGACGCCGAGAAGGTGCTCGCCCGCCTCGACCGGAGCCTCGCCCTGCTCGCCCGGGTCGCCGACCACGCCCCGCGCCCCTACCGCCTCGTGGTCCTCTCCGACCACGGGCAGAGCCCCGGCGAGACCTTCCACGCCCGCTACGGGCTCACCCTCGCCGACCTCGTACGGGCCGGCTGCGGACTGCACGTACCGCGCCGCGCCGTGGGGGTCCCCCCACGCGTCGAGCCATGGGGGAGAACGCACAGCGGCACCGAGGCACGGGCCGCCGTGCGCGCCGCCCTGCGCCGGCCCGTGGAGGAGGGCGAGCAACGCCGCCCGGCCCGCCGCCGCGAGCCGATCGTGCTGGCCTCCGGCAACCTCGGCCTGGTCTCCTTCCCGGACGTGCCCCACCGCATGACCAAGGAGGAGATCGACGCCCGCCACCCCGCCCTGCTCACCACCCTCGCCAACCACCCCGGCATCGGCTTCCTGCTGGTGGCGAGCGAGGCGCACGACGGCGTGCTGCTCGGCCCCGGCGGCACCGAGATCCCACTCGCCGGCCTCGACCGCGACCCCGGCCCGCTGGCCCGCTTCGGACCCGGCGCCGTCGAGGCGGTGCGCCGCACCCACTCCTTCCCGCACACCGCCGACATCATGGTCAACTCCGCGTACGAGCCCGCCGACGGCGAGGTGCTCGCCTTCGAGGAGCAGATCGGCTCCCACGGCGGGCTCGGCGGCGCCCAGTCCCGCCCGTTCCTCCTGTCGCCGCTGGAGCTGTCCGAGCCGGTCGCGGCGGGGGAGCGGCTGACCGGGGCCGAGCAGGTGCACCGGGTGCTGCGCCGCTGGCTCGGCGAACTGTCCGGACCCGAGGTCCCGCTCGACGCGACCGCCGTCGAGGAGGACGAGCGGGCGGCCTGAACACATCCCACGGGCACCGCCGAACCCCGGCCCGCGCCGCGCGGATGTGATCGGATAGGGATGATCTCCGGACACCCGGCAACGGGACCGCATCCCTCGTGAAAGGAACCATCGTGGCCACCACGCGCACCGCGCACACCGAATGGGAAGGCAACCTCCTTGAGGGCAAGGGCGTCGTCAGCTTCGACTCCTCGGGCATCGGCGAGCAGCCGGTGTCCTGGCCGTCGCGCGCCGAGCAGGCGAACGGCAGGACCAGCCCCGAGGAGCTGATCGCGGCCGCCCACTCCAGCTGCTTCTCCATGGCCCTCGCCCACGGCCTGGCCGGCGCCGGCACCCCGCCCACCAAGCTGGAGACCAAGGCCGACGTCACCTTCCAGCCCGGCGAGGGCATCACTGGCATCCACCTCACCGTGCGCGGCGAGGTGCCCGGACTGGACGAGCAGGGCTTCACGTCGGCCGCCGAGGACGCCAAGAAGAACTGCCCGGTCAGCCAGGCGCTCACCGGTACGACCATCACCCTGACCGCCGAACTGGCCTGAGCCGGGGCGGCTGTCCCGGTCGCCCGGGTGCCGCGCTCCCCATCGGGGCGCGGCACCTCGGGGCCGCAGGGCGCCGGCCGGACCCGGGGCCCGTCAGAACCGCGCCCGGTACTCCCGCAGGATCTCCCGGGTGCGCCGCGCCGAGGCGGCCCGCGCCGTCATATGGTCCAGCACCTCCAGATGCGCGGCGACCTCCCGCCGCGCGTCCAGATACAGGGCGCCGGTCAGATACTCGGTGAACACCATGTCGGGCAACTCCGGCTCGGCGAACCGGAACAGCGTGAACGGCGCGTACGTCCCCGGGTGCGGGCCCGCCGCGAACTCCGCGATCTGGAGCGTGATCCGGTCCTGCTCGGCGCACTCGATCAGCCGGTCCAGCTGCTCGCGCATGACATCGGCGGACGTGCTCACCGGGCGCCGCAGCACCGTCTCGTCCATGATCACCCACAGGTGCGGGGGATTCGCGCGCTCCAGCAGCCGCTGCCGTTCCATCCGCAGCGACACATGCCGCTCCACCGACTCCGGCTCGCTCTGCCCGATCGTGCCCGCCTCCATCACCGCCCGCGCGTACGCCTCGGTCTGGAGCAGCCCCGGCACGAAGTGCGGCTCGTAGGAGCGGATGATCCGGGCGGCGCCCTCCAGGCTGACATAGAGACTGAACCAGTCGGGCAGCACATCGTGGAACCGCTGCCACCAGCCCGGCTGATTGGCCTCCTCCGCCAGCCGCACGAACGCGGCCGCCTCCTGGTGCGCCACCCCGTAGGTGTCGAGAAGGACCTGCAAGTACGGTATTTTCAGCGCGACTTCGGCCGTCTCCATGCGCCGTACCGTCGCCGCCGCGACCCGCAGCACACCGGCGGCCTCCTCCCGGCTGAGCCCCGCCGCCTCCCGCAGCTCCTGCAACCGCTTGCCCAGCACCACCTGGCCCACGGTCGGTGCGGCCCGCCGCTCACTCACGCCACGCCCTCCCCTGCCGTGTCGCCCCGGCCTGCGGCAGTCTGTCACGCGACGCCTGCTCGCACAGCGGATCGAGCACACTGAAGGATCACAGGTTCGTCAACCCGCGAGAGGGTTCGTCAACCCGCCAGTGTCTGGAGGTACTTGGCGGTCGCCGGGTCCGCCGGCAGGAAGGTCTCGATGGCGAGTTCGGCGACGGTGACGTCCATCGGGGTGTTGAAGGTGGAGATGGAGGACACGAACGACAGGATCCGGCCCTCGTGTTCGACCCGCATCGGCAGCGCGAAGTACGGCACCGGCTCCTCCGGCTCCTCGCCCGGCGCGTCCTCGGGCACCGGATACGCCGTCACCTCCTCGTACAGGGCGCGGAGTTGATCGGAGCGGTGCAGCGCGAGCTGGCGCTCCATCTGCGCGACCAGGTGTCCGCGCCACTCCCTCAGGTTGCGGATCCGCGGCGCGAGGCCCTCGGGGTGCAGGGTCAGCCGCATGGCGTTCGGTGGCTGCAGCAGCTTCTCCGGGATCCCGTCGAGCAGCATGGTGATGCCCCGGTTGGCGGCCACGACCGTGTACCCGGCGTCCACCACCAGCGCGGGATACGGCTCGTAGCCCTGGATGAGCCGCTCCATGCCGTCGCGCAGGGCGTCGAGGGCGGGATCGTCCAGCGGGGTCTCCGGGTAGCGCGGGGCGTAACCGGCGGCCAGCAGCAGCGCGTTGCGCTCCCGCACGGGCACGTCCAGATGCTCGGCGAGCCGCAGCACCATCTCCTCGCTCGGGCGGGACCTGCCGGTCTCCACGAAACTGATGTGCCGGGCGGAGGAGTCGGCCCGCAGGGCCAGCTCCAGCTGGGAGATGCGGCGCCGCTCCCGCCAGGCACGGAGCAGCGGACCCACCCCCTTGCTGTCGGGGGCGGCGGTGGACACGGAAGCTTCGGTGGCGACCATGGTCATGCCTCGACCCTAAACGAGAAGTGCGCACCCCAACGACCTCGCGCCCGCGGACGCGCCAGGTCAGGCCGGAATCGATGGTGCCCCAGCCGGTATCGGCCCCGCGGACGCGTCGCCCGGCCGTCCCGGTCCGGCGCGTGGCAGGCTGGGAGGAGATCCGCCGCCGACCCGAAGGGAGCCGCGCCATGGCCGTCGCACCGCTGTCGCAGAAGGAGATCGAGGACCGGCTCGCCGAACTCCCCGGCTGGTCCGCGGAGGGCGACCGGCTCACCCGCACCTACCGGCTCCCCTCGCACTTCGCCGCGGCCGCCCTGGTCATGCACATCGCCCGCATCCAGGACGAGCTGGACCACCACTCCGACTGCACCCTCGGCTACCACTCCGTCGACCTCACCCTCACCACCCACAGTGCCGGCGGCACCCTCACCGAGAAGGACTTCGCTCTCGCCCGCAGGGTGGAAGACATCGCCCCGGGCCACGGCGCACACTGAGCGTCGTGCTCGATTACGACAAGGAAGCCCGTCTCTACGACGCCTCGCGCGGCGGCGAGCGGCGCGCCGAAGCCGCCACGCGCGCCGTCCTCGGCCTGATACCCGACCGCCCCGGTCGCCTCCTCGACCTCGCCTGCGGCACCGGCATCGTCACCCGCAGGCTCGCCGCGGCCCGCCCCGCGACCCGGGTGACCGGCACGGACCTCGCCGACGGCATGATCCGCCGGGCCGCCGCCCGGCTGCCCGGCGCGATCGTCCGGGCCGACAGCCGCCGACTGCCCTTTCCCGGCGCCGCCTTTGACGCCGTCACCAGCATCTGGCTGCTGCACCTGCTGACCGGCCCCGACGACCTGGACGCCGTCCTCGCCGAATGCGCCCGCGTCCTGCGGCCCGGCGGGGTGTACGTCACCACGGTCGACAAGGCCGCCGCGCACGACGTGGGCAGCGACATCGAGGCCGCCCTCGCGGGTCGTCCGATCCGCCCCGCCGCGGACGCCGCCGACCTCGTCACCGCGCGGGCCGCCCGGCACGGACTCGCGCTCGCGGGGCGGTCCGCCTTCCCGGGCGTCGGCCAGGGCCGCAGCCCCCGCAGCACCATCGCCGACCTGCACCGGGGCTGGTTCAGCATGCTGCCGCCCGGCGATCCCCGCCGGGGGACGTACGCCGCCCGGCTCGCCGACCTCCCCGACCAGGACCGCCCGCGCGCGGACCCGACGTTCACCCTGCGCGCCTTCCGCAAACACTGACGGGTGCCAGTGCCAGTGCCAGTGCCTGTGCCAGTGGCCGTCGGAACGGGGGGGCGGGGGCGCGGGTGGCTATCGCCCGAGCCCCCGGCGGATCGCCGTCTCCACCGGCGAGTACGCCCCGTCCGGCCGCTCCAGCTCGTACGGCACCGCGGGCTCCAGCGGCGGCTGGGCCATGAGCCGCGGCCGGGTGCCGTGGTGCGGCTGTGCCGCGTGGACGAGGAAGGGGTGGCACAGATAGACATCGCCGGGCTGCCCGGTGGCCAGGGCGAGCGGCCGGTGCTCGCTCGCCGCGACCAGCTCCGGCGCGATCTCCAGGCCGGAGACACCCGCCTCGCCGTACGGTTCGAGGATCCGCGGCACATCCAGATGCGAACCGACCCGGATCCGCGTCGGGGCGTCCTCCTCGGTCACCTCGCTGAACAGGAACAGCATCAGCAACGCCCGGTCCCGGGACCGCAGATTGGTGTGGAACCAGCCGGCGCCCGCGGGCAGATAGCTGCCTTCGATGTGCCAGCCGGCGTCGCCCGGGTCCTCGGGGTGCGGGAAGCGCAGCGGGAAGGTGCCGAGCGAGTACCGCGGCAGCCAACGCCGTTCGCCCACCAGCAGGTCGAACGCCGCGTGCAGGGCGGGGGAGTTGGCGGCGGCCGCGAAGGGGCCCTGCGCCAGGCCGCCGATCCGTACCACCGGTTCCTTCCAGGTGCCGGGGTCCTCCGGGTCGTACCCCGTCTCCCGCCACAGCAGCCGCGCGCAGTCCTCGGCGACCCGGGGCGCGACCGCGCCCTCGATCTTCACGAACCCGTCGGCGAGGAAGCGCTCCACCATGTCGTTGCCCATGCGGGCCATGGTGGACGAGGGGAGGCGGCCGGGCATCCGGTTTTCCGGCGGCCGCCCGGCGCGGAATTTGCCGGGTCGGCAACGGAACTGGCCCTCTTTGGGTGTGCCGTCGCACCCTGACGGCATCCGGAAGAGAGGCTGACCACCATGGCGCAGGACCACAACGGCGATCACACCCACGGCCAGGGACAGGAAGAGGACCACGGACCCAGGCACGGCCACGGCCACGGCCACCGGCATGGCCACGGACACGGACACGGACACGGACACGGCCACGGACACGGCACGGACCTCGACTGGAACGAGATGGCCCCCCTGCTGGAGGCCCAGGCCGAACTGTTCGCCCCCCTGTACCGGCAGGCCCTGTCCTGGCTCGCGGACGACATCGCCGAGCCGGGGCTGATCGCGGACGCGGGCAGCGGACCCGGGGTCCTGTCCTGCCTGTTCGCCGAGGCGTTCCCCGGTGCCCGGGTGGTCGCCGTGGACGGCACCGCACCCCTCCTCGACCGGGCCCGCGCCCGCGCCGACCGCCTCGGCCTGGCCGACCGCTTCGACACCCTCGCCGGTGAACTCCCGGACGTACTGGACGAGTTGCCGAAGCCGGCCGATCTGCTGTGGGCCAGCCGCAGCCTGCACCACCTCGGCGACCAGCGGGCCGCGCTCACCGAGTTCGGCCGGCGGCTCGCCCCCGGTGGCACCCTGGCCCTCCTCGAAGGCGGTCTGCCCTCCCGCTTCCTGCCCCGGGACCTCGGCATCGGCCGCCCGGGGCTCCAGGCACGGCTGGACGCGCTGGAGGAGGACTGGTTCACGCGGATGCGCACCGAACTGCCCGGCTCCGTCGCCGAGACCGAGGACTGGCCGGCCCTGCTGACCGCCGCGGGCCTGCGGCACACCGGCACCCGCAGCTTCCTGCTCGACCTGCCCGCCCCGGCCGACGAGCGGACCCGCGCCTACGTCGCCGCCAACCTCGGCCGACTGCGCGAGGGCTTCGGCGACGCCCTGGCCGCCGAGGACCGGGACACCGTCGACCGGCTCCTGGACCCCGCCGACCCGGCGAGCGTGCACCGGCGGCCGGACGTCTTCGTGCTGTCCGCGTACACCGTGCACACGGCCGTACGCCCGTCCTGACGCACCGGTACGTGCCGGTACGTGCCCGTACGTGCCGGTACGTCAGTTGTCGGCTATGAACTGCTGCGCCAGCTGGTCGCCGAGAGAGACGGCGGCGCTGTGGCTCTCGATGGGGGAGACCTTGGAGTCCTTGAACAGGATGTAGGTCACGCCCGAGTCCGCGCCGCCGGTCGCCGGGTCGGGATCGATCCCGAGCGCCTTGGCGGTGGCGTACGACGCCTCACCGATGATCTTCGTGGGGCCGGTGTCGCCGACGACGGCGTACTCCACCTTGTTGCCGTAGATGACGGCGACCACGCCGCCGCCCTTGATCCCGTAGTCGGAGTACTTCCAGATGCTGCTGGTGCTGGGCACCACGACATAGGGCAGCGACTCGGACTTCAGGGCCTTGCCGTCGGACTGGTGGAAGGCGGTGTCGTCCTGGTACCAGGGGTCGCGGTCCTCGTTGCAGTTGGTGGTGCGCTGGCCGTCGCAGTCGATGTCCATGTCGGCCTTCCAGAACACCGCGCCGTTCTTGCCGCAGACGGGGACCGTGGCCGAGGTCTCGTCGTCGGTCTTGTACTTGCCGTTGGAGATCTGCGAACAGGACTTCACCTTGGCGAGCAGGTCGGCCGCGCTGACCGAGCCCTCCTGGGCGGCCTTCGGCGTGGCTGTCGGCGCGGGGTTCGCGAGCGCGTGCGCCGGCATCAGGCCGGCGGCGAGCAGGGCGGCCCCGGAGGCCGCGGCGAGGGTCAGTGATCGAAGACGCACTGTGGGGGACCCTTCTGTTAGGAAACTTTCCTTACCGGGCGGCTCCACGGTGGCGCAGGCGCCATGTGCGCGTCAACCCTCCGGTTGCGAACTCGTGGGAACCCCGTGCGTATTGCGGGGGTTTGTGCTCATGGCGAGACTGGAGTCACCGGAGGGATCCGCGTTCTTCGCGCCCGGGAGGTGAGGCGTCATGTTCGTACGCACGGTGTACGCGACCGGGGGCCCGGCCCGGCTGGAGTCGGCCCTGCGCGCGCTGAACAGCCAGGGCCACGATCTGCTGGAGGAGCGGCCCGGCTATCGGGGCGCGGGCGTCTTCGTCGATCGCGAGCTGGGCAAACTGCTCACGGTCAGCTGGTGGGAGTCCGAGGAGGCGCAGGCCAACAGCGACGAGGTGATGCGGGAGCGGCGCCCCGCCCTGCTGGAACCCTTCGCCGCGTCGCTGGCCGTCGAGCACTATCGCGTCGCGGTCTTCCACGCCCTGCCCCGGCCCGTGGTGGGCGGCGGACTGCGTGTCGCCCGGCTGGAGTTCGACCCCCGGGACGCGGACCTGCTGGCCGACACCTTCCACGCGACCGCGCTGCCGCGTCTGGAGACGGTGCCGGGACTCGCCCGCACGGCGCTGCTGCTGGACCACGACCGGGGCCGGGGCATCGCGGGCACGGTCTTCACCGACCACCACGCCCTCGCGTCCTCCCGCGCCGCCCTCTCCGCCATCCGCGAGTCCGGCACCGCGAAGGCGCGGGCCGCGGTGGTGGCGCTGGAGGAGTTCGAGGTGGTGCACGCGGACGCGCATACGCTGTGAGAGCGGTACGGATGGGCGCAGGCGGCGCCCGGCCGCCGCCGGTGAGCGCCCCGGACCGGCCGCGGCTCAGGGCGTGCCCTGAACGCGCGGCCGGAGAAGACTTGCTCAGCCCATGTCGAACGTGGCCGGGTCCGGGCCGATCCGCCGGTCCTCGTTCAGCGCGCCGATCGCCGCCAGGTCCTCCGCGTCCAGGCTGAAGTCGAACACCTCGATGTTCTCCTTGATCCGCGACGGCGTCACCGACTTCGGGATCACGATGGTGCCCTGCTGGACATGCCACCGCAGCACCACCTGCGCCGGAGTGCGGTTGTGCTTCTGCGCGATCGCCACGATCGCCGGCACCTCCAGCAGCCCCTTGCCCTGCCCGAGCGGCGACCATGCCTCCGTCCGGATGCCCTGCTCCGCGTGGTACTCCCGGGCCGCGTGCTGCTGCAGATGCGGATGCAGCTCGATCTGGTTCACCGCGGGGATGACGGACGTCTCCTCGGCGAGCCGCCGCAGGTGCTCGGGGAGGAAGTTGGACACGCCGATGGCCCGGACCCGGCCGTCGGCGTACAGCTTCTCCAGCGCCTTGTACGTGTCGACGTACGTGTCCCGGGTCGGCAGCGGCCAGTGGATCAGGTACAGGTCGAGATGGTCGAGCCCCAGCTTGCCGAGCGAGGTGTCGAAGGCGCGCAGGGTCGCGTCGTACCCCTGGTCGCTGTTCCAGAGCTTGGTGGTGACGAAGATGTCCTCGCGGGGCAGACCGGAGGCCGCGATGGCCCGGCCGGTGCCCTCTTCGTTGCCGTACGCCGCGGCCGTGTCGATGCTGCGGTACCCGGCCTCGAGCGCCGTGCCGACGGCCCGCTCGGCCTCGTCGTCCGGCACCTGCCACACGCCGAAGCCCACCTGGGGCATCTCGACGCCGTTGTTGAGGATGATCGGGGGGACCTTGCTGCTCACGAGCTCGTGATCCTTCGCTGGTCGACGACGTGGTTCTCCATCGTCAACGATCACACACCGCGATACATTCCTGACGCGCCTGGAAGATCCGGATCCGTCCCGGCCCTGTCAGGACTTGTACAGGGCCTCGACCTCGCGCTCGTACGCCTTCTCGATCGCCTTCCGTTTCAGCTTCAACGACGGCGTCAGCAGGCCGTGTTCCTCGGTGAAGGGCTGCGCCAGTATCCGGAAGGTGCGGATCGACTCGGCCTGTGAGACCAGCGTGTTCGCGGCGACCACCGCGCGCCGCACCTCGGTCTCCAGATCCGGGTCCCGCACCAGCTGCGCGGGCGCCATCGCCGGTTTGCCGCGCATCTGGAGCCAGTGTTCGACGGCCTCGTGGTCGAGGGTGACCAGGGCCGCGATGTAGGGGCGGTCGTTGCCGACCACGATGCACTGGCTGACCAGCGGATGGTCGCGGACCCGCTCCTCCAGCACCCCGGGTGAGACGCTCTTGCCGCCGGAGGTCACGAGGATCTCCTTCTTGCGGCCGGTGATCGTCAGATAGCCGTCCTCGTCGAGGGAGCCCAGGTCACCGGTGGCCAGCCAGCCGTCGTGCAGCGATCCGTCGGTCGCCTTGGGGTTGTTCAGATAGCCCTGGAAGACATTGCCGCCGTACAGCCAGACCTCGCCGTCGTCGGCGATGTGCACGGTCGTGCCCGGGATCGCCTGGCCGACCGTGCCGTAGCGGGTGTGCTCGGGCGGGTTCGCGGTCGCCGCGGCCGTGGACTCGGTCAGTCCGTAGCCCTCGTAGATCTGCACGCCCGCGCCCGCGAAGAACAGCCCGAGTCTGCGGTCCATGCCGGAGCCGCCGGACATGGCGTTGCGGATCCGGCCGCCCATCGCGGCCCTGACCTTCGCGTACACCAGCTTGTCGAACAACTGGTGCTGCATCCGCAGCCCCGCCGTCGGACCGGGCCCGAGCCCCCATGCCTTCGTCTCGATCGCCTCCGCGTACCGCACCGCGACATCGACCGCCTTCTCGAACGGCCCCGCCTTGCCCTCCTTCTCCGCCTTCCGCCGGGAGGCGTTGAACACCTTCTCGAAGATGTACGGCACCGCCAGGATGAACGTCGGCTGGAACGCCTGGAGGTCCGGCAGCAGGGCGGCGGCGTTCAGCTGCGGCTGATGGCCGAGCCGCACCCGGCCCCGGATCGTGGCCACCTCCACCATGCGCCCGAAGACATGGGCGAGCGGCAGGAACAGCAGGGTGGACGCCTCGTCGCCGCGCTTGGAGTGGAACACCGGCTCCCAGCGGCCCACCACGCTGTCCGCCTCGAACATGAAGTTCCCGTGCGAGAGCACACAGCCCTTGGGACGGCCCGTGGTGCCGGAGGTGTAGATGACGGTGGCCACCGAGTCCGGGGTGACCGCCTGCCGGTGCCGGTGCACCACCTCGTCGTCCAGATGCGCGCCGGCGTCGTACAGCTCCTGCACACAGCCCGCGTCCAGCTGCCACAGCTGACGCAGCCGCGGGAGCCGGCCGATCACCGTGGCGATGGTCATCGCGTGGTCCTCGTGCTCCACGACCGCCGCGGTGACCTCGGCGTCGTACAGCATCCAGAAGCACTGCTCGGCCGAGGACGTGGGATAGACCGGCACCACCTGGGCGCCGATGGTCCACAGGGCGAAGTCGAAGAGCGTCCACTCATAGCGGGTACGGGACATGATCGCGACCCGGTCGCCGAACCGGACCCCGCTCGCCAGCAGGCCCTTGGCCAGGGCGAGGACCTCGTCACGGAACTCGGCGGAGGTCACATCGCGCCACTGCCCCCCAGCGTCCTTGCGGCCGAGGGCCACCCGCCCCGGGTCCGTCCGGGCGTGCTCGAAGACGACATCGGCCAGACCACCCACCGGCGGTGCCGACGTGAGAGGCGGGTTGGTGAACTCGCGCAATCCTCGCTCCCCGATCCTCGCTGCCTGAACGCGCCGGTGATGTGCGGCACAGCGCCGTGAAAGCTACCTCACACCCTGACCGGAGGGGAGGGGGGCGGAAACAGAGCAAACCTCGCCTTCCGCCCGATGGTTGTCCGGAAAATGCCCGCACATGGGGAAGGGACGGACACAATACTGACGGGTCAGTAAGTTTCGGCGGCGTAATCTCCACCGAATCTGTACGCGCCGATTACCGCTCTGTACAGGGCGATTACGGCCATGACCACGCCGTGCGCGGCCCGCCCCCTGTGAAGAGCGCCACACCGCCGTCAGCCGCCATGGCGCCGCAGCCGCTCCCCGCCCGCCAGGACCGCCGCAGCGAGGGCGTCCGCCGCCTCCTGCGTCCCGGGCCGGTGGCGGCCGTGCGCCAGCACGAAGTCGACCTTGCCCAGCTCCGGCAGCCCCGCGCGCTCCGGCAGCCGGAACAGGCCCGGCGGGATCAGCCGGCGCGAGTGCGCCATCACCCCGAGCCCCGCGCGGGCGGCCGCGATCAGCCCGTTGAGGCTGCCGCTGGTGCAGACGATCCGCCAGTCCCGCCCCTGCCGCTCCAGCGCCTCCAGGGCCCGCGCCCGGGTGACGCCGGGCGGCGGATACACGATCAGCGGGACCGGCCGCCCGGCGTCCAGGCGCAGCCGCTCGGCGCCGATCCACACCAGGTCGTCGCGCCAGACCAGTGCCCCGCGCGGATCCTCCGGGCGCCGCTTGGCCAGCACCAGGTCGAGCCTTCCTGCGGCCAGCCGCTCGTGCAGGATCCCGGACAGCTCGACCGTCAGCTCCAGATCGACCTCCGGATGGTCATGACGGAAGCCCGCCAGGATCTCCGGCAGCCGGGTCAGCACGAAGTCCTCCGAGGCGCCGAACCGCAGCCGCCCGCGCACCCGGGTCCCGGTGAAGAACGCCGTCGCCTGCTCGTGCACCTGAAGGATCCGGCGCGCGAAGCCCAGCATCGCCTCGCCGTCCTCGGTCAGCTCCACGGAGTGCGTGTCCCGGACGAACAGCGGACGCCCCGCCGCGTCCTCCAGCCTGCGCACCTGCTGGCTCACCGTGGACTGGCGCAGGCCCAGGCGCCGGGCCGCCTGGGTGAAGCTCAGCGTCTGGGCGACCGCGAGGAAGGTCCGCAGCTGCGTCGGGTCGTACACGGGCCCAGCGTACGTCGCTATCGCGAATCATGATGACAGTGAGAGTGGTGTACGGGATTCCCGATCAAGGCGAGGCAAGGGATCATGAGGAGGGGTCCGGTCCCACGGGCCCGGCCGGAACGCCGTCGCACACCCCCATGCCCCCCACGTCCCCCCATGTCCTCGCACACCATCGGAGCACCGTGACACGCCTGCGCTGGCCGAGCTGGATGCCGATCGACCCGTACATCGTGCTGCTCCTCGGCACGGTGGGCCTCGCCGCCCTGTTCCCGGCCCATGGCACCGGCGCCACCGTGGCCTCGGGCGCCTCGACCGCCGCGATCGCCTTCCTCTTCTTCCTCTACGGCGCCCGCCTCTCCACCCGCGAGGCACTCGACGGACTGCGCCACTGGCGGCTCCATGTCACCGTGCTGGCCTGCACCTTCCTCGTCTTCCCCGCACTCGGCCTGGCCGCCCGCGCCACCGTGCCGTTCCTCCTCACCCAGCCCCTCTACCAGGGCCTGCTCTTCCTGACCCTGGTGCCGTCCACGATCCAGTCCTCCATCGCCTTCACCTCCATCGCACGCGGGAACGTGCCCGCCGCCATCTGCGCCGGCTCCTTCTCCTCCCTGGTCGGCATCGTCATCACCCCGCTGCTGGCGGCCGTACTGCTCGGCAACAGCGGCGGCGGGTTCTCCGCCGACTCCCTCGTCAAGATCGTGCTGCAACTGCTGGTGCCGTTCCTCGCCGGGCAGCTGCTGCGGCGCTGGATCGGCCCCTTCATCACCCGGCACAAGAAGGTCCTCGGACTGGTCGACCGCGGCTCCATCCTGCTCGTCGTCTACACCGCGTTCAGCGAGGGCATGATCCAGGGCATCTGGCACCAGGTCAGCCCCGCCCGGCTCGGCGCGCTCCTGCTGGTCGAGGCCGCGGTGCTCGCCGTGATGCTGGTGGGGACCTGGTACGGCGGCCGGGCGCTGGGCTTCGGCCGGGCGGACCGGATCGCCATCCAGTTCGCCGGCTCCAAGAAGTCCCTCGCCGCCGGACTACCCATGGCCAGCGTCCTCTTCGGCGCCCACGCCTCCCTTGCCGTGCTCCCGCTGATGCTCTTCCACCAGATGCAGCTGATGGTGTGCGCGTTCATCGCCAAGCGCCGCGCCCATGACCCGGGGGTCGAGGCCGAGGACGCCGGTGCCGCCGGGACCGGGACGGGCGGCGGCGCCGAGGAGTCAGTCGCGCACCCGGTCCAGGGGCAGCCACAGAACCGTGTCCTTCGGTGACCGCAGCGCCTTCGGGTCCGCCAGCTCCTGATCGGTCAGCGCCCGGTCCCACACATGCACCTCGTCGATCGCACCGGTGAAGAAGGCCCGGCTGTCCATCCGCTGGCCTATGTGCACACCGAAGGCCGAGCCACGGCTCACCGAGCCCGGCACATCGGCCACCGAGGCCCGCGCACCGTCCACGAACAGCGACAGCGCCCCGCCGCCCCGGCGCAGCACCGCGTGGTGCCACCGCCCGTCGTTGTACGCGCCGTCCGTGCGCACGGACACCGTCCGCGGTGCCGCGGCGCCGTCCCGGGCGGTGATCAGCCCCTGTATCCGGTCGTTCGCCGGCTCCCCGCGCAGCCACACCTGCGGCTCGCTGGTCCCGATCCCGCCCATCCACAGCAGCGGCTGCTCCCCGGTCGTCGCCGTGTACCGGAACCACAGCGACGCGGTGAAGTCCTTCGCGTCCAGGGGAAGGCTCGCGCGGTACGGCAGCCGTACGGCGTCGTCCGTGCCGTCGAAGGTGAGCGCGCCCCCGAAGACACCGTCCGTCCGCCGCGCGCCGCCGAGCACCGAGGCCGGGCGGGCGCCCGGGGCCAGGTCCGGGGTGACCGGGTCGGGGCCCCGGCGCGGGGTGAGCCAGTCCTCGGTGAACCGGGCGAAGCGGATCTCGTCCCGCGCGTCCACCGCCCCGCCCTCGTACAGCAGGCCCACGGTGCCGTCGGCGGTCCGCACCAGATCCGAGTAGCCGGACCAGTCGGTGGTGACGACCGTGCCCCGGTCCACGCTGTCCCAGGTGCGACCGCCGTCGTAGGAGGAGCGGATCATCATGGTGCGGCGCCGGTCGGGGTCGGCGGGGCAGGCCAGCAGGACGCGGTCGCCCAGGCGCAGTATCGACCCCTGCACCTGTGGGGTGTACAGGCCGGGCAGGGCGCGGAAGGGCGCGGTGAAGCTGTCGCCGCCGTCGCGGCTGGTGGTCTGGGTGCGCTGGCCGAGGTCGGTGCCGTCCGTCTCCCGCCCGCTGACCAGGATCGAACCGTCCCCGAGCTCGGCGAGGGTCAGCTCGGACGGCTTCTGCCGGAAGGTGCCGTCCTCCGCGATGGGCCAGGTGTCGGTGGCGCCGATCCGCCAGTGGCCGCCGTGGTCGTCGCTGACGATCAGCGCCGCGTGGTTGGCGGTGATCCGGCTGCCGTTCCATGTCTCGGCGTTGACCCCGAACACCAGTCGGCCCGCGTACCGCCCCTTGGTCAGCTGAATACCGTGCACCGGGCCCGTCGCGTACCAGGAGTTCCAGTCGGCGGGCAGGATCTCGGGGCTCAGATCGCGGGGCGCGGACCAGGTCAGCCCGTCGTCGTCGCTGTACTGAAGATGCGGGGTGCGGTCACAGGGGACCGAGCAACTGGCGCTGTCCGTGCGCCCCGTGTTGTACGTCTCGGCGAGCCAGACGCGGCCGGTCGTCCGGTCCACGATCGGCGCCGGGTTGCCATGGGTGTCGCCCGCGCCCTCGTTGACCACCCGCAGCGGGCTCCAGGTGCGGCCGTCGTCGGTGGACCGCTTGACCACGATGTCGATGTCGGCGGCGTCCCCGCAGTTGAGCACCCGGCCCTCGGCGAAGGCCAGCAGGGTCCCGTCCTTCGTCCTGACGATCGCGGGGATGCGGAAGCAGGCGTACCCCGGGTCCTGGGACGCCCGGAACAGCACCTGCTGCCCGAACTCGGGCGCTCCGCCGGCCTGTTGGTTTTGCGGGGTCGATCGGGTCGGTTGGGCGTGGGCCGATTGGGCCGGCAGCAGGGGCGCGAGGAGGGCCGTCGTCATGACGGCGGCCGCGGCGAGTACGGATCTGAGTCGGGCGCGAAGACATGACGGCACGTACGGCCTGCCTCTCGTCGGCCGGACATCTGGACGTCCGGACATCCCATGTCCAAGGTGCGCCCCATCGAAGGTAGTTGGGCCTTTGGTGTCATACAAGAAGTGTGCCGGGACCCGCCGCGCGAGACGATGGAGCCCGCCACCGGAAGCATCCGGGGGTTTACCCGAGCAAGCGCCCGGGGACTCATGGGCGCAGCACGACCTTGCCCAGGTTGGACCGCGTATCTATCGCTGCGTGCGCCCGCGCCGCCTCCTCCAGGGCGAACTCCGCGTGCACGACGGGTCGTACGCTTCCCTCGGCGAACAACCCCCACAGCTCCCGGCGCCACCGCTCGTACAGCTCGGGTCGGCCGCGGGCGATCAGGGCCATCTGGAAGCCGATCACCGACTTGGCGCCCCCGAGGAGGTCGTACGCCCGGACCGTGCCGCCGCCCGAGCTGTAGGCGACCAGTCGGCCGTGGGGTGCGAGGGCGGCGAGGGCGGGGGTGAGCAGCTCGCCGCCGACCGCGTCCAGGACGCAGTCCACCGGCTCTCCCCAGCTCTCGTCGCCGTACCGGACGCAGTCGTCCGCGCCGAGGGAGCGCACGAACGGCGCCTTCGCCGGGTCGGACACGGCCCCCACCACCCGTCCCGCGCCCCGCGCCCGCGCCAGCTGCACCGCCAGATGGCCGACCCCGCTCGCCGCCGCCGTCACCAGCACGGACTCGCCCGGCTCCGGGCGCGCCGCCGACAGGGCGCCGAGCGCGACCAGCCCGCCGCGCACCAGCGCGACCGCGTCCACCTCGGTGGCGCCCTCGGGCACCGGTGAGGCCATGGCCTGGTCCAGCACCGCGTATTCGGCGTACCCGTGCCCGAAGCACAGTCCGGTCACCCGGTCGCCGGTCCGGAACCGGGTCACCTCCGCGCCGACCGCCACCACCTCGCCCGCCAGTTCGCCGCCCAGCGGTATCGGCTCGGCGGCCTCGCGGACCTTGCGGACGACCGGCAGCGTGACACCGATCGCGGCGCAGCGCACGAGCAGCTGCCCGGGTCCGGGCTCGGGGATGTCGGCCTTCTCCATGAACAGGGGGCCGCCGGGAGAGTCGTACCGGACGCGACGCATCGCAACCTCCGTGGCCGGTGGGGCCGGGCCGGACCGGGTCAGACTGGGTCGGGCCAGGTCGAACCGGCGGGATCGGTCGCGGGGCAAGGGGGGAGCCGAACCCCGCGAATTCGTTGGGAGTCCCAACGGTACGCCGAGATTCATGGGGGAGTCCAACGATTTCTCGGATAGGCTTCCGGACATGGCCGCCGAACCGTCCCCGAGTGCCGAACCGGCACCGACATCCGAACCGCCCCTGACCGCGATCCGGGCGCTGCCCAGCTGGATCCTCGGCCGCGCCGCCGCCCGGGGCCGGGCCCTCGTCGCCGACGCGCTCGCCGCCGAGGGCCTGAAGATGTGGCACCACGTGGCACTCTCCGCCGTCCGCGACCTCGCCCCCGTGGCGCAGGCCGACCTCGCGCGGGGGATCGCCCTCGACCCCAAGGACCTCGTCGGCATCCTGAACGACCTACAGGGCGCCGGCCTGGTCGTCCGCGCGCCGGATCCCGGGGACCGCCGTAAGAACGCCGTGTCCCTCACCGAGAAGGGCGGCCTGCTCCTCGAACGCTGCGAGCAGGCCGCCCGGACGGCCAACGAGGAACTGCTCGCTCCGCTGTCGGCGGCCGAACGCGAGCTGTTCATGCTCCTGTTGACGCGGATCTCCGGCACGGAGGGATGACCGTGCAAAGGGATGATCGCGAGGAGGGATGACCGCGCGGAGGGATGACCGGCGCGGTGTCGGACCGGACCTCAGGCCAGGGTTCCGCCGCCGTCCACGACCACCACCGAGCCGGTGCTGTAACCCCCGCGCATCAGATACAGGTACGCCTCCGCCACATCCGCGGGCTCACCCACCCGGCCCACCGGCAGTGATCCCGCCGCCGCGCCGTACCGCCCCTCGCGCTCCGCCTCCGGCAACTCCCGCCACAACTCCGTGCGTACGAGGCCGGGCGCGACCACGTTGACCCGCAGCGGCGCCAACTCCAGCGCCAGCGCCCGGGTCAGGCACTCCATCGCCCCGCACAGCGCCGACACCACGCTCGAACCCGGCAGCGGCCGGTTCCCCGCCGTACCCGTGGTCAGCACGATCGACCCGCCCTCCCGGATCGACCCGGCGCCGTACTTCACCGCCCGGTACGCACCCCACAGCCTGGTGTCCAAGAACCGCTGCGCCCGGTCCAGTCCGGTGTCCGCCACGCTCTCCAGCAGCAGCGTCTCGCCCGCCGTGTACACCAGATGGTCGAACGCGCCGAGGCCCTCGAAGAACCCGCGCACCGCGGCCTCGTCCGTCGTGTCCAGCACCTCCCCGCGCGCACCCTCCGGCAGCCGCTTCAGCGCCGCGTCCACGCTCTCCCGCCGCCGTGAGGCGACCACCACCTCGGCACCCTCCCGCGCCGCGCCCTCGGCCACCGCGAACCCGATGCCCGACGTACCCCCGAGCACCACCACACGCTGTCCCCGCAGACCCATGGAACTACCTCTCCGTCAGCCGGCTCCGTCTTTCCGTACGTCTCCAAGCCTGCGGCTCCGGGGGCGGGTTCGTCCAAGACTTCTTCCGGCCGCGGCGATTCTCCGAGGGGTGTGCCGCCGCTTGTGGCCTCGGTGGTCGTCCGGGTGGCGGTCAGCTCTTGGCCGTCTCCGGCTCCGGCTCCTGCGCGAGGACGATCCGGTCGTCCCCCGCGTACACGTTCATCGAGCTGCCCCGCAGGAATCCGACGAGTGTCAGGCCGGTCTCCGCCGCGAGGTCCACGGCCAGTGACGACGGCGCCGACACCGCCGCCAGCACCGGGATCCCGGCCATCACGGCCTTCTGCGCCAGCTCGAACGAGGCCCGGCCGGAGACCAGCAACACCGTCCGGGACAACGGCAGCCCGCCGTTCTGAAGGGCCCGCCCCACCAGCTTGTCGACCGCGTTGTGGCGGCCGACGTCCTCCTTGATATCGAGCAGCCGCCCGTCCTCGGTGAACAGGGCGGCCGCGTGCAGGCCCCCGGTACGGTCGAACACCCGCTGGGCCTCCCGCAGCCGTTCGGGCAGCCCGGCCAGCAACGCGGGCGTGACGCGGAGGCGGGGGGTGTCGGCGATCGGCCAGCGGGTGGTCGTACGTACGGCGTCCAGGCTGGCCTTGCCGCACAGCCCGCACGAGGACGAGGTGTACACGTTCCGTTCGAGGGTGAAGTCGGGGAGGGAGATGCCCGGGGCGGTCCGCACGTCGACCACGTTGTAGGTGTTCGAACCGTCTGCGGTCGCGCCCGCGCAGTAGACGATGTTCTGGAGGTCGGACGCGGCGGCCAGCACGCCCTCGCTCACCAGGAACCCGGCCGCGAGCGCGAAGTCGTCGCCCGGGGTGCGCATGGTGATCGCCAGCGGCTTGCCGTTCAGCCGGATCTCCAGGGGCTCCTCGGCGACGAGCGTGTCCGGCCGGGTGGAGACCGCGCCGTCCCGGATGCGGAGGACCTTGCGTCGTTCCGTGACTCGTCCCATGTCCTGATCAGCCCCGGTTCTGTACGTGCTGGTGGCCGAAGCGGCCCTTGGTGCGGGATCTGCGATGCGGAGATCTCATTGTCCTGCACATGCATTGTCCTGCACATGGAGGACGAGGCCGCGGCCCGCTTCGCGGGCGGCCCGGTGGTGCTCGCGAGGGCTCGGGGGTGCTGAGGGGAGCCGACAATTCATATGCCCGTTTCCTGTGGCTTCACGTGCCCTCGTACTGGTGAGTCACTCAGCAGACTGTGGATCCCGCTCACCACGGCAACAAAGGGGACCCCGTCATGCACGGCTCTCGTATCGCCGCCATCGGCCACTATCAGCCCGCCCGGGTGCTCACCAACGAGGACCTGGCCGGCATGGTCGACACCAGCGACGAGTGGATCCGCACGCGGGTGGGCATCCGCACCCGGCACATCGCCGGCCCCGACGAGCCGGTGGACGAGCTGGCCGCGCACGCCGCCGCCAAGGCCCTCGCCGCCGCGGGGCTCGGGCCCGCCGACATCGACCTGGTCCTCGTCGCCACCTCCACCGCGATCGACCGGTCCCCGAACACCGCCGCGCGGGTCGCGGCCCGGCTCGGCATCCCGGGGCCCGCCGCGATGGACATCAACGTGGTGTGCGCCGGTTTCACCCACGCCCTGGCCACCGCCGACCACACGATCCGCGCCGGTGCGGCCACCCGCGCGCTGGTCATCGGCGCCGAGAAGATGACCGACGTCGCCGACTGGAGCGACCGCAGCACCTGCGTCCTCGTCGGCGACGGCGCGGGCGCCGCGGTGGTGGAGGCGTGCGCGCCGGAGCGGGAGCCGGGGATCGGGCCCGTGCTGTGGGGGTCGGTGCCGGAGATGGGGCACACGGTGCGGATCGAGGGCACGCCGCCGCGGTTCGCGCAGGAGGGCCAGAGCGTCTACCGCTGGGCCACCACCCGGCTGCCGGCCATCGCCCGCCAGGCCTGCGAGCGCGCCGGGACCGCCCCCGAGGACCTCGCGGGCGTCGTCCTCCACCAGGCCAACCTGCGCATCATCGAGCCTCTCGCGGAGAAGATCGGCGCGGTCAACGCGGTGATCGCCCGCGATGTGACGGAATCCGGCAACACCTCCGCCGCGAGCATCCCCCTCGCCCTCTCCAAGCTCGTCGAACAGGGCGCCCTGTCCACCGGGGCGCCGGTCCTCCTCTTCGGTTTCGGCGGGAACCTGTCGTACGCCGGTCAGGTCATCCACTGCCCGTAGGGCGCGACCGCCCGCGCGCGGTCACTCTGCGTGCACGCGGTTCCGCACCGCGTGCACGGCCGCCCACCCCGCCCGCCTCCTCGCCCACCCGGGCGAAATACGCAGGTGAAAGGCACTCCGAAACCTTGGTATTGTTGTCCATGTCGCCGCGAGGGAAGCCCTCCGCAAGGCGACAGACACCTTGTCCGGGTGGCGGAATGGCAGACGCGCTAGCTTGAGGTGCTAGTGCCCTTTATCGGGCGTGGGGGTTCAAGTCCCCCCTCGGACACCAGCAGGGACGCTCGCGAGATCGCCCCGAAGCGTTCACGAAGTACCGGTCGAGTCATGTGACTCACCGGTACTTCGTCGTTTCTGGGGCCTCGAGCCTCGTGATCGGCCCGATGAGGAGGTGAGGCGGTGGCGGTCCAGGTACTGCGCCTCTCACTGCGGAAACAGGACCTGCCTGCGTGACGGCCGGTAGCTGTGGCGCAGGCGTTTGGGGTTTTCAGGGGGCGGAGCGCGGCGGAGGCTCGGCTGCTCGGTCGGAAGCGGTCGCGCCTGGCGCGGGTGGGAGGGCTCACCGGATCGGGCTGCGGTGCTCTGCGTGCTGGTTTTGCGGGGCTGGATGCCCTGGTCGCGGAGGAACCGTCGGATGGCAAGCATCTGTCGGCGACAGATGCCTTGGCGTCGGTGAACAAGCCTTTGGCCGGACTGGAGCACAGGGCTCGGTCCTGCGCACGTTCGCTCCGAGAGTGGGTCCTGAGACGATCAGCCAGCGAGGGCAACGGCCGTCCAGTGCCACGGCCCCCCGTGCGCCGACCGCTGAACTCGCCGAGGGGCCGCCACTTGCTTCGCCGCTTACCGCGACCGTGGTACTTGGCAAGGCAACAGCCGGTGCACAGCCAGTCCTGGGTACCTACGGAGCAACTCGCGGCTCACGTGGGGGGAAGTGAGCGCTGGCAACTGTTCAACACCCCTCGCGGCCGTCCCACCGGATCGATCGCTTCCGACCCAGCCCAAGAGATTCCGTTCGTGTTCCCACATAGTGTGAGCCGGGAACCAAACAGCGAACCACCCTTTGGCGGGCAAGCCGATGGTCGGCAGGCGCTCACCTCGGTAACTCAGCGTCCACTCGGCATCCGTCGGCCGCGTCGAACCTCGGGGCCTCACTCGACCGATACGAGCGTGGCGACCTGACGGGAGGCATGGCAGAGGAGATGACTCAGCAGCCCGTCATGGTCGATCACGCGGACGCCCTGGTCGACTTTGATGAAACTGCGGCACCTCAAATAGGTACGGCTGAACCTTCCGTCGCCCACGAATTCCCCCCTTGGTTTGCGCTGCTTCTCCCATATCTGTTGCAAGGACCTGCTGGTTTTGGGCCAGCGCCTCGCCAGCTACGCGGAGGCGAGATTCCGCGTCAACGCGTTCAGACGGTCCGGAGGCGACCGCACGGTGCCGTATTCGACTCTTGCGACGGAGGCGGGGCGCTCGACGCCCTCAGTGCACCGAGATCATCCAGGCAAGTTCACGCACGGCGTGAAGTCCTGCGCGTCAGCCGTCCCACGACATCGGGGCAGGGCCGAACGCGCGACGACTGGCCCTCACCGCGAGAGTGGCAATGGCGGCATTTGCGCTACCGCCGATCACAGCGCCGATACCGAACGGCGCCACTCGGCCGAGAACGATGATGCCCTGCTTGGTCCCGTACTTCGTGACGAAGTTCTTCCCCAGGATTTTGTTGATCTGACGCAGCGTCTCGACCGGAACCCTGGCGACGACCTGACGTCCCCAGTGCTGCCCGGTCCGCTCGGCAATCTTGGTGATGGTCGTGGAGCCGGTCCCGCCGAGCATGATCCCCATGACGATCGTCCGGCGCCGCTCGACCTCGTCGATGGGGACACCGTGAACCTCGGCGATCGAGAGCGCGAAGAGTGCAGTCAGCTCAAGAGACGACAATGCCTCACCCGCCGACAGCGCCAGCGCGACTCCCGTACCGACCCCGGGCGCGGCCGCGGTTCCCCCGACTGCGGCACCTGTCCCGGTCAAGGCGCTGACGTACATCCGCTCCAGGCTACGTATGACCTGCCCTGGCGTCGCCTCCGGGTTCCGCTGACGGGCCCGTGCGATGTTCTTGCGAACCAGTGGGCTCTGACCGCCGATTGCCTTGTCCAGGAGGCCGAGGACTTGCTGCCCACGAGCATCTCTGTCCGGAACCGGTCCGTCGTGGGCGTCCGTTGCCATGCCTTGACCCCTCTGAGTTGTTGCGTCCCAAAGAGTCTCCCATTCGGGCTGCCGGTTCCGGAGGGTTTTCGCGACAGCTCCTACCTGCCCATACCCGGCGCCGTTGCAGCCGACCATCGCTTGCGAAGTCACCGCCGGCGCCTCCTGGTTCCGCGTCGAACCGGTTGAAGTGTGGCGGCCCATCCGGGGGTCTGGCCTCCACTCATCGGCTGGGCAGAGTGCCGTGTTCGGCCGCCTGGCGCGCAGGTTCGTGTCGGAGGATGAGCGATGACCGAGGGCGGCGCTGGCTGTCTCGAAGGGACAGAGACGAGTCCTGACTACTCCTGTGTGACTACCCGTCTGGCCCGTACCCTTACACGGGCCAGGACTGGAGTAACCGTCAACTTCCGCGGTTGCGGCAGATGCCCGCGAAGTCGCAGCTGCCGCAGGTTGCGCACCAGGTGTGCCGACGGGACAGCTGGTTGGTGCGCAGGGAGTCCGCCGCCTCCGTGACCCTCTTGCCGAGGTCGGTCTTGACCTCGGGGTCCACCATCTCGCGGGTGTCGCGTCCCGCCTTGTCGAGGTCGAGCACCTCAACGACGTCCGTGTCCTGCCCGGTCAGCTCTCGGTAGTCGAGGACGTACAGGTGCAACTGGTCACGGGTCAGGTCCTCGGCTTGGGCGCGTTCGCTGGACTTGAAGTCGACGGCAGACGTCTCGTTGGTGTCCAACCGCTTGATCAAGTCGACACGGCCGGTCACGGTGACGCCGGGGACAGGGTGGAGCTCGACGGGCTGCTCGGAGAGTACCGCGTCTGGTGCAGGGTGGCGCCATGGTGCTCCAGGTACCGCCGGACAGCCGTTCGGCAGCGGGGCGGAGCTGGTCGGCCGCCGCCTTGTTCGCGAACGGGAGGTTCAGATGGCGGTTGACGAGGTCTTCCGCTTCCTCGGGGTTGGCGATTCCGCCTTCGATTGCACGCTTGTGAATCTCGGCCATGACATCGTGCAGGGACTTGCCGAAGCCGAGTTCCTTCTGCAGGGGTGAGTCGAAGCCGTGGAGCAGGCGAAGCTTGAAGGAATACGGGCACTCGAAGAGGTACTTCAGGTCCGATAAGGACATGACGACGTCGGGGGTGCCGCGCCTGGGGGTCGGCGTCAGCCCGGCGATCCGCTGTGAGATGACCTCCGTCTTGCCGGAACCGGCACCGGCGACGATGAGGAGGTTGTCGTCGTGGGTGTTGAGGGCGGTGCGCTGGACATCCATGAATGGCACTGTTCCCCCCGGAACTGACGGGTGCTTCGATGTGCGAGGCTGGTGGTGGGCGGGGTGGCCGCGCCCACCCCGTGAGTGGTGACGTCAGACCTCGATGGCCTTGAGGACCTCGTCGCCGTAGTAGTTGGCGACCTTGACCTTGATGCGATCGGACTCGGGCTTGGGGAAGGGGTATGACTTCGCGGTGAACAGGGTGGCCAGAGCCTCCTCGTCAATCTGTCCCTTGAGCGCCTTGCCGAGACGCTCGTACGGATTGAGCCCCGTGGACTTCCCGTCTCGCTAGGGCGGCACCCGGAAGCCCGTTCACCGGTCGGCTGCCCCCGCTCGTCCAGTTCCCAGTGCCAGGCCGGCTACGCGTACGGCGAATTGATGATCGGGTTCTCGATCACTGCTGCCATGCTCCAGATATCTCCCTCACGCCACATCTGCGTGGACCGTACGGCCTGCCACTGACAATGACCCCATTCGCCCCGTGATCACGTCGTCCGCACCCGATGCTCCCCCCGCTCCAGCCACCCCATGACCACCTGATGCGCCCGCCACCCATCCGGAAACTTAGGCGGCACATCCAGGTACACAGGGCTGCTCCGCGGATGGCGGTCCAGTAGGTCCCGGATGCCGGCGCGGGCCACCACGATGCAGGCGAAGCGGTGCCGGGAGAGCAGGACGCACAGGCGGCCCGTCTCCAGGTGGAAGGCGGAGGCGTCCTGGCGGCCGGACAGCGGGTGCCAGACCAGGGTGACGTCGAACTCGCGGCCCTGGAGGCGGTTGGCGGTGTCCACCGTGATACCGGTCAGGCCGCGGGCGGCGAGGCGGGCGCGGACGGCGTCCGCCTGCACAGTGCGTGCCGTGCCGATCGCGATGCGGTCCGAGGTCAGAAGCTCGCCGTTGACCAGCGCACCGCGCTCCAGCAGTCGCGCCGCCGTCGCCGCGAGGGCATCCGCCACCTCCGGGTCCTGGTCCAGGGTATGACGGGCGGGGAGCTCTAGGTGGCCCCAGCCGGAGTCGGCGGCCCGGGCGAGGACGTCGTCCAGTGGGGTGGAGCCGTGGGACAGGCTGGCGTACGACAGGACTCGCTCCGGTGCCGTCGTACCGGGGGCGAACCGGTAGAAGGGGTAGAAGGCCCGCTCGACCAGGGGTGCAGCCGTCTCCGGGAGGCGCCAGGAGACGGGGAGCTGGTGGCGGAGAAGGTCGGGGTTGTGGGCGAGGGTGACGTCGACCGCGTTGCGCAGGGGGTCCCAGGTCAGGCCGTGCCAGCGGTCGGACTCCACCGTGGCGAAGGGGTCGAGCTGGCCGGGGTCGCCGACGAAGAGGACCTGCGAGTCGTCCTGGGCGAAGAGCGGGGCTGTCGCCAGGAGCCCGTCCGAACGCATCTGGTATGCCTCGTCGACGATGGCCCATCGCCACGGCGCACACTTGTCCGGCGTGACGAACGACCACTTCTTCGCGGTGGACACCACGACGGGCAGGTCGCGCAGGTCCGTCACCTGGCTGCTCCCCGTGACGTTGGGGTGCCGGGTGACGCGGGGCGGAAGGACGTGGCCGCCAGCGTGGAGGCGGCCGAGCGTCAGGCCGGGGTGTTCCCGCGCGATGCGGTCCACCAGGTCGTCGACCTGCTCGTTGGTCTGCGCGACGATCATGAGCTGATGGCCCGCGGACGTCAGGTGCCCGGTGGCCCGCACCACCAGCGTGGACTTCCCGGCTCCGGGAGGTGAGTCCACGACGACGCCCCGGCCGGGCGCGGTGTCGAGGCTGGTCAGGATCCCCGCGACCGCCCGGTCCGCGCGTTCGCCGGGCGTGAGGGCTTCGGGCTCCCCGGTGTCGGGAAGGAGAGCGGTCACTCCCAGGTCTCCTCTGCGTCCTCGTCGGTGGGTTCGTACGGCTGCGGCGGACCGCCGTGGGTCCAGGGGGTGTTCTCCTCGTCGGGCAGGGCGGAGGGCATGGCCGTGGGGTTGAGCGTGGTGTACGTCAGCTCCTCGCCGGTCTCCGCGAGGGTGCCGGCCGGGGCCGGAGGCTTGCGCTTCCTCGCGAAGCCGCCCTCAAGCTGGAGCACCACGGTGTGGCCGCCGTCGCCCTCCTGTCGTACTTCGAGGATCCGGGCTCCTTGGCCGGGCCGGGTGGGGGACGTCACCCCCGTGCCGATCGCGAGATCGACGCGGGTGTCCGTGCCGGTGCGGAGGGTGATCGTCGGGCGCCAGACCTGGGAGCCGGGACGGTCGCCGGGGGCGAAGCGGTCCTCGTCCCTGGCCGTGACCGTGCCCGTGAACGCCTCGCCGGTCAGCTCGTACTCCGCCATCACCAGCGGGTCGTCGTACGCGCGCTGCGCCTCGTAGCGGGTGACCGCGTCCTCCAGCCGGGCCAGGCGGCGGGCGGCTCGGACGGCCTGGTCGCGGCGGGCCTGCGGGCGGCCGTCGGCGTCCAGGTACTCGGCGTACTCGGAGAACCAGCGCCGGTCGAGGGCCCAGCGGCCGGGGACGTGGGCGCCCTCCGGCAGCTCGCGGAGCAGCTCCACGCCGCGCCACATCAGTCGCCAGGTGGGCAGCATCTGGCCGTTCAGTTCACGGTCGATCTGGCGGCCCACCGCCTCGCGTCCGCGGTCGTCGGACGCTTCGTCGTAGCGCGTCATCAACTCGTGCAGGGTTCGGTCGAAGACCGGGTCGGTGGATGGACCGGCTGGCGGCCACACGGCGGGGTCCTCCGCCTCCCGTGCCGCCCGCGCGCCGTCGACGTCCCCCGGCGGATCGATCCAGGCGAGCAGGGACGCGAGGTGGGAGTCTTCGGAAGAACTCTGGCCCGTGGCCCAGTTGGCGGCGAGCAGCCGGGTCATCGCGAGCAGCACACTGGAGTCCGGGAACTCGGCCAGGTCCACGAACCAGGTCAACCACTTTCCGAGGGTTGGCACGGACGGGTCGACCGCGTACGGCCCCTCGGTGGCGCGCAGTCTGGTCAGTCGGCCGAGCAGGCGCACGTAGGCGATGCCCTCGCCGTTCGGGACGAGGAGCTGTGGGGCTCGCTGGAAGCGCAGGCGTTCCTCCTTCTCCTTGCCGCGGCCGACGGCGTAGGGCTCGGTCTCCGTCCGGCACCCGTCGACGTACGCGAGGAGGAGGGCGGCGAGGCGCTCGGCGAACCGGAAGCGTTCGGCGCGGTTGCGCGGCTGGCGGACGGTGAGGAGGGCCGGATGCTCGGGGTCCGTACCCGCGAGCGCGGCCAAGGGCGCGCACGCCTCGCCGGCGAGGGTGAGCGGCACCAGGACGAACGGCTTCTGGTCCAAGTGCTCGTGGCGGACGGTCGTCAGCGGCTCGGCACGGCCGGTGCGGGACGCCGTGAGCGCCGCGACGGTGGACAGGACGCTCATGCGGCCCCCCGGCGGAGTCGGCGCAGCCGTGCGGCGGCACGCAGCAGGTCGGCGGCTTCCGCCTCGGCCTCTCCTGGGGCGGCGACGCCGTCCAGGTAGTCGAGTGCGGTGCGAGTGGAGTCGATGCCCGGCAAGCTGTTGCGCACGCCGCTGCCCAGGCGGGCAGGCGAGGCGCATCCGTCGGCCTCGTCGCGGCAGTAGCGGGCCATCTCGCAGAAGGACAGGCAGGAGGGTGTGTACGACGCGTCCAACGCCTCTATGGAGGAAGAGAGTTCCTCCGTACTTCGGGCCGTGTCCAGGGTCGCCGTCTCGGGGAGCTGGGCCGCGAGGTCCTCGGCGCGCCGCAGCCGCGAGAGCTGGAACTGGAGGGCGTCGAGTTCCTGCCGGAGGTCGATCAGGCGGCCGTAGGGGCGGTTGGAGAAGTCTCTGGGGCAGACGAGCAGGAACTCGGGGGAGATCTGTTCGGTGGGCAGACCGGCGGCCTCGAAAGCCCGGTGGAGGGCGAGGACGTACACCGCGGCCTGCTTGGCCGCCTCGGCGACGGCGATCGGATTGGCCTGGCCGTCGATCGCCGCGAACGAGCGGATCAAGACGACGTGGAACTTGCCCCCGATGCGGTGGGTGAGCGCGTCCGGCTCCAAGTACGCCGTCTGACCGGCGACTTCGAGGGTGAGCACGGGACGGTCGAGGATGAGCCGTACGTCCTGGCCGGAGGCCACATGCGCGATGAGGCGGCGGGTCTCCCGCTCGCGCATGTGCAGGTCCGTGTTGCCCCCTACCTCGTTGAGGTCGGTGACATGAGCCTCCGCCACGGGGATGGAGAGCTGCTCGCGCAGCAGCCGGATGAGTTCGGCGTAGCTGCCCCACTTCACGAGGCCGTGGAACGCCTGTTCGCGGGCGAGGGCGAACGGGGACTGGCCGAAGCGCGGCTCGTATCCGACCTGCTGGGCGAGCAGTGCCTTGTCCACACCGGCGGCGTCGAGGACGGCACGGCGGGCGCAGGCGGGATTGGCGGTCAGGGCGGTGATCTTGCGAGCGGTGTACGGCTGAGGGGGCTGCGTTCCACGCAGCCGTGCGAGTCGGTCGTCGGGAGGTTCGGACTGCTGCGAGGGCATCGTCTCTACTTCAGGAACGTCTTCGGGAACGTCTTCAGGGGCTCACCGGCGTGCGAGGCGTCTGGCGTCATCGCCGTCGTGAAGGGGGCGTCAGGACAGGGTCCCACTCGCGTCGCGCAGAGCGTCACGCATCGGTGCCGCGCCGAACAGCTGCTGTACGTCGGCGAGTTGGGTGCGGGCGCGCTGTGCGGTCGCTTGCCGTTGCCGGTCGTCCTCCTGCTGGTGGACTGCCGCTTCGGCGCGGGCGGCCACGATCACGCGGGCGGGGTCGGGTTCCGGGGCCGCGGCATCGTAGGCGCCCGGGATCGTGAGGGCGAAACGGCGCAGCAGCCGCCAAGCTGCGTCGGGGGGCGGATGTCCCGCGGTGGTGAGTCGCCGGATCTGCTCGGCGGTTCCCACCGCGTGGGTGAGGAAGTCGGCACGTGGGCTGAGCGGGCCGATGATCCGCTGCTCCACGGGCCAGGTGGACAGGGCCAGGAGTCCGCGTGCGGGGACCAGGCGGTCGTAGGTCAGTGCCGCGCAGATGTAGTACGGGCGGGCATAGCCCTGTGCCGTGAAGGATCGCTCCTCGTCGCGGCGGAGGGACGCGAGTTTGGTGGCGACCAGTGTCTCGGTGAAGAACGCCTCGTACGTGGACGAGATGAGCTTCGGGGAGGCGGGTGCGCCCAGCAGGGTGAGCGCCTGGTGGACCTGTTCGCGGATCGGGATGGAGCCGTGCGCCGGGCGCTCCGTGCGGCGTGGTACGCCTTTGGTCGCCGACGCCTGCGGGGCCGGGGGTTCGGCCGGGAATGCCCCGCTGTCCGGTTCCGTCTCGGTCTCAAGGGCGTCCTCCCAGGCGGCCTCGGCTTCGCGCAGCGCGCGACGGATACGCGCGGTTTCGGCCTTGTCCCGTGCGCGCACGGCGCCACGCAGCTCGGTGCGCAGGTGGGACAGGCGCTGCTCGAGTTCCTCCAGTGATGCCGCCATGCGGGGCAGCCTAGCGCAGTAACCAACCTATGCCAAGAACTTCCAATGAGTTCCAAGATTACCTGCTACGGTCGAATGCGGCGGCGCACCCGGCCGGACCGAAGGGTGCCGTCTGCTCCGAGACAAGGGGGAGGCAATGAGTCACGACACGACGGCATGGCACAAGCCGCACTGGCTGACGGGGAACGACGGCCTCGTGCGCGTGGGGCCCGGTACGGGCGGGAGCGAGGAGCACACCTGCCCCTCGCACGCCGCCGCCAAGGCCCGGCCCGGTCTGTGGCCGGTCCAGCGTCTCCGGCTTCCGAAGCCGGAGCTCGAGACGTTCACCCTCGGGCCGGTGATGGACGCCGTCGATCGGGTCGAATTTCACGGTGAGTCACCCGATCAGGCCCTGGCAGGGCTGCGCTCCCGCACCCCCGCCCTCCACCCCGGTCACCTGACGTATGCCGAGCACGCCCTCCGCACGTACGTTGGAGCGTGCGCCGACGACGGTGCGCAGCGGCTGCGCCCGGTCCGTCCGTACTGGGTGGCCCAGCGGGAGAACGGCAAGTTCTGGGAGATGTACGCCTGGTGGCGCAGGTACGAGTCGACCGACGGACGACTGCGCGAGTACCGGCGGCTGCGGCATGGCGAGGCCAAGGACTCCGAGCCCGGCGAGATCGCCATCGCCGTGTACGTGGCCGTTCACGGGCGCCAGGCGGCCTGGCCGCAGAAATGGGCGCGCGCGTTCCAGCCGTACGGCCCCACCGCCCGGCCCGAGCGGGTGCGTGTCGTCGAAGTCGGGCTCGCCGACGGACAACCGTGCGTGCAGTTCGACGGGACGGCTGAGGACGCTGAGGCCTACTACGCCGAGCACGGGCACGCGCACGTGGCCCGTGTCGTGGCCGGTGACAGGCCGGCACCCGGCTCATCCTGCGTCGACTGCAAGCAGTTCACGGGCTGCGAGGTTGTGACGCGCAGGTCCGGTGTCCTCGGACTCTCCTCGCGGGTGGCACCCCTGAGGAAGGTGTCGGTCAGCGATCTGCGCTATCACGCGGCCTGCCCGGCACAGGGGTTCCTCCGTGCCCTGCACCTGCCGAAGTCCGACGAGTACGGCAACGCGGCCAGGCTCGGCCAGGCGGTGCACGGCTGGATCGAGAAGCTGCACCGGCGCCCGGGACGGCCGCCGTGCGCGGTCGGCGACATGCCCCCGGAGGGCAATAACTGGACAGAGGGACGCTGGCGGGTCTCCGACGAGGACGCCGCGACCGGTCGGGACATGCTGCTCCACCACATCGACGCCTGTCCCTTCCAGGACGCCGCCCTCATCCAGCGGGTCGAGCCCGAAGCCCTCCGAGTCGTCCACGACACCGCGGCGCAGGCCGTCGTCATCGCCAAACCCGACCTGCTCTATCAGGAGGACGGCTCATGGGTGTGGCGGGAGCTCAAGACGACGCGGAAGCGGCGCCGCCACCACGAGGACCTTCTCGACACCTACCCCCAATTGGCCCTGGCGGTCGCGCTCCTGGCTCAGGGCGCGCTGGGCGGCGATCTGAACGGCTCGCGCGTCGAGGTGGAGATCCTCCGGCCGGATGGTTCTGATCCGCACGTGATCGACCCGACTGACCCCGGCCGGCAGCAAAAGGCGCTGTCGGTGCTGCGACGGTACGCCGGTCCGTGGCGGGAGGACGAGACATGGGACGCCCGCCCCGGACCGCATTGCCGCTCCTGCCCGGTCTCCCGGTGGTGTCCGAGTGCCGCGCCCGACGGCCGTGTCGCGGGAGAGGGGGAGGCGTGAGCACGACCGACATGAGGGACACACGGTCCGAGGACGCCGTCGGCACGGATGAGGGGTTGCTCCGACAGATCGCCAGCGCCCTGGCGTGCCTGTCCCGGCACAGGACCGTACCCAACCCGGTCTACCCGGCGAAGGTGCAGAACGCATACAACCGCCTCGTCCTGCACTGCCTGCGCCGGGGCGAGGAAGCGCCGGGCAGTGTGCCGCAGATGGTCCGCTGGGCTTCTGAACGACCTCTGAGCGAGTGGCCGTTGGAGCTGCCGCCCGACAACTTTCCCGGAGCGGCCCTGCTCGTCGATCCGGAGACCAGGCTGCCGCACCAGTTGTGCCTGGAGTGGGAGGTGATCGCGGCCGACCCGGCCGCCGAGCTCTTCGAGAACGAACGCATCCGGGAAGCACTCGCCGTGTGCCGTGCGGCAAAGGCCCCGCAGGCCTACACCGCGTTCCGGGCCCTGCTCACCTCCAGGCCCGTGCTGACCGGCGCCGAGCTGGCGCTGCTGGGTGGCGATCCGGACTGCGGGATGCTGCTGCACGACGTGATCAAGCGCTGCTACGAGTCTGTGTCCGCCTCCTACCTGCGGCGCGGCACGTACCGACAGTGCGCTCGCTGCCGTTGCCTGATGGTGCCGCTGCTGCACGGCGGCCACCGATGCGAACTGGACCGATGCCGCCGCGACGGCACCTCGGACGAAGGCACGCCGCTTCGTGCCGACAAAGGTGGGATCTTCCAGCTCAGCCGCCCCCTGCGGATGTTCATCACCAGCCCCGGGCTCGCGGAGACCGATCTGCAAGCCGCCCTGGAGGAGAAGTTCGGAATCACCGCCGAGATGTGGCCCAACTACGACGCGTACGACCTGCGCGTCCCCCTGCCTGAGAGACGGCACTGGGCGGTGGACGTCAAGGACCGGGTGAACCCCGTTCTTCTGGCACGCTCCCTCACGCCGTTCAGGAACGAGCCGCCGTACGACCGGGCGTTCCTCGTCGTGCCCCGCTACCGCTTCCGTGACAACGAGGCGTACGGGCGGCAGTTCCGCCGCAATCTGCCGGAGCACCTGGCCGATCGGGTCACCCTGCTGGACGACCGGGCCTTCCTGCGGCTGGTCGCCGATGAGATCTCCATCCCACGTGACAAGGCGGGGGCCCCGCGTATCGAAGGAGGACGCCGTGCGTGACCGCAGAGGATGGCACCGGCGCTGCTCGCCGCAGCAGCTCAACGAGGTGTGGCCGGCGAACCTCGGCAGCTTCCGCCCCGGCGACCTTCTCGACGTCGAACTGGGCCTGTACCTCCTGGAGGACGTGACGCCCACCCGCACGGCCGCCGATGTCTGGCCGCTGCTGGGCGGTTACCCGTACAGCGAGGTGTTCGGAGACGTGCGCACCGACGATCAGCGGCTGCGCGTTCTGCGCGCCCGCCATTATCTGTGGGACATGCGGCGACGGCACGCCTGGTCGGAGGCGCTGACCGACTACCTTGAAGTCCCCCAGCACCTGCGCGGATACGACATCGACGGACCGGAATCCGTGCCGCGCCGTCGGGAGCCGTCGCGCTCCGCACGCCGGTTCGAGATCTTCGAAGAGCTGCTCTGCGCCCCTCCGCGGTTCGTGACACGAGCCGTTCCGTTCGCCGAGGAGGGAGAACACACCTTCCGGGTGCAGGACCGTACCCAGTCCGTGGTGTTCGACGAGGAACTGCTGACGGACACCCTGCCGCGCGCCCACGCGCTTGACGCACCACCGGCCGGGCGTGGAGAGCCCGTCGACGTCACCTGGGAAGAGCTCGAGAAGGCCGCCGACGAGATGGACGCCGTCGAGGCGACGGCACCGGACGGGCCGTGCAACGGCTGGGTCGGGCGGCTCCGGCGGGTGAAACTGCTCGTGCGCGACACGGAACTCGGCCGCTTCACCGAACAGGGACGGCTGAGGATCGACCGGCTGCTGCACCTCGTGGGGATGGTGGGAGCCGGCAAGTCCACCCTCCGGGACATCCTGACCTACCACCTCGTGACCCGGACGCCCCGCCGGGTCACCATCGTCGTCGGCGACGTGGCCGAGACGCTCTCGGTGGTGGAGCAGTTCGACCGGCTCGGTGTGCGGGCGGCGCCGATCCTCGGGCACTCCACCAGGGAGCGCAACATCAACCGGCTGCACCGCCGCACCGCCACGGCCGGCGCCGCCACCATGCTCGGGCACGACCACGCGGGCTTCGCCTACCTCAGCAGCGCCTGCCCCGTCGATGTGCTGCGCGGCTTGGAAGCCCGTCGTCCGCTCGGCGTCCGCGAAGCGCCGTGTATCACGCTGTACACCGTCCCCGAGCAGGAGGCCACGGACGGCGATCTCCTCCTCGACGAGGAGTACAGCGCGCAGCGTGACGCAGTAGGCGCGAAGCCGCAGCGGAGACTGTGCCCGTTGTGGAACCGCTGTCCGCGCCACCGCGGGGCTCGTGATCTGGTCGACGCCCAGGTGTGGGTCGCCACCCCGGCCGGTCTGGTGCACAGCTCCGTCCCACTGCACCAGCACCAGGAACAGCTCCGGTACCTGGAGCTCGCGTGTCGGCTCAGCGACCTGATCATCGTCGACGAGGCGGACCGGGTCCAGATGCAGCTCGACACGGCCTTCGCGCCGGCCAGCACTCTGGTGGGCAAGGCCCCGAACTCCTGGTTCGACGAGGTCGCCGTCCACAAGTTCCAGCAGATGGCCCGGGACGGCCGGCTCCAGCTGTCCGCCCGTGACGTCGACGACTGGACCAACGCCGTCAACACGGTCAGCGCCGCCACCGACCGCCTCTTCGCCCTGCTCGTCAAGGACGACAAGCTCAGGCGGTGGATCAGCGTCGACTACTTCAGCGCCTTCACCCTGCACAACCTGCTGCTGGACAGCTGGTTCCCGGGGAGGAAGGAGGGCGAACGCCCGCCTGCGGCGGCCCGGACGCTGGACAGTGCGCTCGGTCGGTTCCGCGACGACCCGCTGCACGAGCAGCAGAGCACAGGAGACGACGACGAAGTGACACCCTTGGTGAACACCTTCGTCCACCTCGCCCTGGAACTCCTGCACGCACCCCAGGGAGCACGGACGCGTGAGAGGCTGCGCGACACCCTCACCGACATCGTCGGAGACGACAGCACGGTGCTCGCGGACGCCGACCTCCAGGCCAGGCGCTTCGAGTTCACCCTGCTCCTTTCCGCTCTGCACAGCCGTCTCGACTTCATGACCACGCTATGGCCGCGCGTCGAGGCCGCCCTCAATCTCGAGAGCGCCTCGAACGTGCTCTCCCGCAGGCCCCCCAAGGACTACGAGGCGGTCATCCCCGAGTCGCCCATGGGTAACGTGCTCGGCTTCCAGTTCCGCCACGACGACCGTGAGCGCGATGGTGATCGCAGCGGTGAACTCCGCTTCTTCCACTGCAACGGCGTGGGCCGCGAACTGCTCATGCGGCTCGGTGACCTGTGCGCTGTGGACGGCCGCCCAGGCCCGCACGTCCTGCTCATGTCCGCAACGAGCTGGGCGGGCACGTCGAGCAGGTACCACGTGCACGCCGACGTCGGTGCCGTTCTGCGTCCTCACGACGAGGAAGTCGAAGCCGTCCTGGGCAGCGAGTTCCGCAAGGAGTTCTTGTACTGGCCCGGAAACGACCGGCCCAAGCCGCTGCGCCTGTCCGGCTGCGACCCCGAAGAACGCCCACAGGCCCTTCTGCACATGCTGCACCAGCTCGCGGTGCCCGACCGGAGTCTGCCCGACGCCGAGAGCATGCTGGACGCCGAGCTGAAGGAGATCGACGATCCGGACCGCCGCCGCATCCTGTTGCTCGTCGGCAGCTACGACGAGGCACGTCGGGCCGCCGAGTACCTCAACCAGATCCCCGAGTGGAACGGCCGCGTCACTCGACTCGTGTCCGACGACGCGGACTCCGACACCGCCTGGACCCGGCTGCCGGAGGATGCTGCCGCACGGACCCTGCCGCGCGGCGACGTAAAGGCCTTCCCTTCGGTCGGCGGCGACATTCTCGTCGCACCGCTGCTCGCCGTGGAGCGGGGACACAACATCGTGTTGCGCGGTGGGAAGGCGGCCATCGGCACGGTCTATTTCCTGGCACGCCCCCACCCGCGGCCCGACGACATCGCGCTCGCCATTCAGTCCATCAACGACTGGGCCGTTCGCCAACTCCGGGATGTCGACGGATCCTTCCGGCAGAACGCGCTCGCCGCAGTCACACCCGACCAAGCGGCCGTGGCGTTCCGCAGTCGCGCACGTCGTCAGTGGAACCGCTTCCTCACCCGGCGGCTGGCCTGGTCCAGTCTGCGGGACGAGGAGAAGGCGGCGTTCACCTGGGACCAGCTTGTCGTCATGTGGCAGGTCATCGGCCGCCTCGTGCGCGGCGGCGTGCCCGCCCGAGTGGTCTTCGTCGACGCGGCTTTCTCCCCCCGGGAAGCCGGATTCCAGGACACGGACACCCCCGACACCAGCCTGCTGGCGAGCATGCGGGAGGTTCTCACCCCCTACTTCGAGGACGGGAACACGGCGGAGCGAGACCCCGCCCCAATCGACAAATCCCTCGTCCGTGAGCTGTACGAACCGCTCTACCGCGCCCTGGTGGACATGGGCTGACGGCATCCGCCACCACACGGCACCGCATCCGCGACGTGTCCGCGTCGCGTCCGCACACTTCACGCCTTGCCCCGAGGAGAACGGCACCATGGCCTACCAGTACAACCGCCCGGCGGCGTATCTGCCCGACCCGGCACAGGGACCCTTCGTCGTCCCGATGCACACGCTCTCTCTGCCCGCCCACTGGGAGGAAACACTCCTGCGCCTCTACCACGGCGGAATGACCGAGGGGCAGGCCGGGCGACGACGCCGCGTACCCACAGCGGCCGTCAACCAGCTGATGCGCGCCACCGCGCCGGACATCGTCACGGTCGACTCCACGGCACGGTTCGGCTCGGAGAACCCCTGGCTGTACTGCCAGGACGCCTACCCGATGGCGGTGACGAACCTCTACATCGCCACCTGGCTCAAGAGCCTCCCGCGCGATGCCGACGATCCCGAGTCCACGACCCTGCTGATGAACTGCTTCCGTGACCTCGACACCGCGGCGCTCAGCTGGCGGCCAGGAAGCGTCGACCTCCTCGAGCAGAAGGTGTCGCCCGGGGGAACCGCTCTGCCCGCGCCCCACGTGTACCGGTTGCTTCCCGACGTCCTCGCCGAACGGATCGCGCGCCAGGGACCGTACGAACACCACGGGCAGCAGCTGTCGTTCCGGCAGGTCGCCGGCCGCGCGGGGGCCAGGGGGCAGGGCAGCGGGGGCGCCGAGCTGATGTCGAACGTGATCGAGTACGTACCCAGGCGGCGCGGTGGAGGCGACGGCAAGCCGGCCTACTACGCGGCGACCCTCCGCATCACCGTGCGCACCGTTCCCTTCTCACCCGTCCCGCGCGTCCACGTGGCCGCCGGCGTGCGTCGGTTCGTCACCGGCAAGGTCTACATGCCGTACGGCAAGGGCGTGTCCGCCTACCTGCTCCCGGACGACTCCCTAGTCCACGACGGTCCGCAGCCGCAGCGTTTCGCAGTCGCCATGCTGGAGTGGAAGAACGGCACCACGGACTGGCGTCAGGGCGGAGCAGAAGGAATGCTTGCCCGGATCAGCGCACTCGACGCGCTGCCGTCCCCGGACCGGCTGGTGAAGGAGGCCGACCACTGGATCCACAGCCGGGACGGCATCCGGATCGCGATCGGGCACCAGGCGGCCATGGGCAGGCACACGATCGGCACCGGACTGATGCCCAGCGAACGCCGACGGCTGATCGAGTGGGCGGAGCAGGCGATCGCTCCCGAGTTCGTCTCCGTTCCGAAGCTCGAGCGCAGTGCGTACGCGCGGCCGCCCAAGAAGCAGCTCAAGAAGCTGCCGTCCATTCCCAAGAACATGGAAGAGAAGGATCCCGAAGCGCGCGCGGTCATCCTGGACCAGCGTGAGCTGAACGCGGCCCACAACGCTCAGGTTCTGCGGGCACGCCTGGCCGAAGCTCTCGAAGGGGAAGACCTCACCGCGGTCGTGCTCCATCAGAACGAGGCCATCCGCGACCAGGTGATCGCGGCGGCGGAGACGGGGCTGGGGCTGGCCGGGCACCGGTGTGAGCAGGGTCCCGACACCTGGGTGTGGGAGGCGGAGGAACTGACCGTCCGGCTGCACGCGCGGCCACTGGGCGCTCTCGGTGCACCGCTGGGAGGCGACGGTGTGCCGCGCCGAGGACAGGAACACGACAAGGCCATCGAGGAGCGCCGTATCGGTGTCGCGCGGGCCATGGCCGCCCTGCGGGAGGCCGTCCCCGGGGTGCGGCTGGCCTTCGTGGAGCTCGACGGGCAGGATGCCTTCCGCCATGCCAAGCGACGGACCGACCCCAAGCACGCGATCCGCCTCGGCTGCGCGGACGCAGGCCTGGTGACCCAATTCATCCGTCCACCGGACCCGGACGCGGAGAAGGAGGAGGCTCTCGCCGATGCAGGTCTGCGTGCCGCCGCGGCCTGGTCGGACGGCCTGCGCCAGACCGGCATGCGGCTGGTGCCCCAGCACACGCTCGGTGACACGCTCATCCCCGCCAACCTGAACCAGGTGGCCTTCCACCTCGTGGAACGCCGCCTTGACGGGCCCACGGGCAAGCAGCAGTTCACGCCGATCGCGGTGCTCATCCGACCGGGCGCGAAATGCGTGCTGGGCAAGTCGGCCGACATGCACGCATGGGTGCCGTACCCCGAACTCCTCAGGTCACTGACGGGAAGGGTCGAAGGCAGGAAGAACAGCGCGGAGCAGTCGGCCCTCATGGCGGCCTTCGTCAAGAAGACCCTTGCACAACTGCGCAGCACCCCGACACTCGTCCTGGCCCACGCCCAGGACGTCCGCAAGCGCTGGCCGTGGCTGAGGAACGACGGTCTGGAACGGGACAGGCTCGGCCTCGACGGAGGCCCCGCCCAGCGGATCGGTCTCTACGGCAAGCAGCTGCGTGTCATCCGGATCGCCGACGGCAGCCGGGACGAGACGGCGCAGTGTTGGGCGGAGGCGGAGGAACTCTCCTCCGAGTTGAGGGGCAAGCAGTGTGGGGGCATCGCGATGGGGCTGTGGCGGCCCCGCCCGCGAGAAGACTCGGACCGCGTCTTCTACAGCACCACCGGCAAGTCCGGCACGCAGACGAAGCTCACCAACGACGACGCCAAACTGACTCCGCACACCAATGCCTCGGGCAACAACGCCTACCGGCCGACGGTGAATGCCTGGAACCCGGACCTCCTGGAACTGACCGTCGCGTGCCTTCAACCCGGTGACGACGCGGAGGCATGGGCTGCATTTGTCCACCAGCAGCGTTTCAGCGAGGACTACCGTGCCGGTCGTGAGGGGTTGGCTCTGCCCTTGATCCTCCATCTTGCGCGACTCGCGGACGATTACGCTCTGCCTCACGAGATCGAGGAGGCTTTGGACCCCACGGAGCCCGGGGCGTAGTTGCAGCCGTCAATAAATGCATGCGCATGCTCTCGGGAGAGTGATCTTGCGGCTTGCCGGAACCTCAACATCAATTAGCCCTGAGGCAGCTGGTCAAAGGATCTCGTGAACGTCCCACCAGCACCAGCAGAGACCCCAGTTGATCTGGGGTCTTTCTGTTTCTGGGGCTGCGGCCGCGAGCCGTCCAAGGGCACGGGCACGGTCCGTGCGAGGCGTTGCGGGATCAGCGCCACCGCGATCTCTTCGATTCGGTGGCGGCGAGGATGGCTCGCATCACGGGCTGGGCGTGATGTTCGGCCCGGGCGCGCTTCTCGGGGTAGCCGACCGGGTCGAGGTATGCCCGGTCGAGGTAGTGGGAGGCCGGCAGCGCCGGGGGGGTGGCCGGCGGCGAACCGCGCCCGCTCGTCCCACCGCCGGGCCGCGTCCAGCGCGGTCGCGTCCCGGTCGGCGTCGAGGTCCAGGAGGCCCCGGGGCCCGCTGTGGCAGCGGTCCCGGTCGAGCTCCTCCCGCTTCGAGCCTCGTTTCCAGTCGCTGTCCCGGACCAGCCCGGGGTCGTCCTCGCGCCCGGGCAGCACCGCGAAGGCGCAGTTCGCGCCGGAGATGGCCCAGTAGCCCCACTCGCCCACCCGGTCGGGGTGCGGAATGTCCTCGCGGTCGTAGAAGTAGGGAGCCATGGCCTTCCCGATCTCCGCGCGCAGGGCGTCGGGGTCGGCGGGTTCGCCGGGTGGTTCGACGCAGACGGTGATGCGCTGTTTGGCCAAGGCTGGCGAACGTATTGACGCCGAGTTCCAGGAAGATCGCCCGCGGGCGAGCGCACCGTCTCCGTGCGGGGCGAACCCGCTCGGGTCGAGATGCCGGCTGACGTGCCCGACACGACACGGGAGTTGAGCGCGCCGTCGAATGCCGGACCCGTTCGGCGCGGGGTGTTCCTCCTCGCCCGTGCCCCCGGCCCCGGGGCGCGTTCGGATCAGAAGCAGTCGGGGCGTTGCTCGTCGCTTTTGCGATGCGGGAGGCGCTGCCGCCCCGCCCCTCCGCGGGTCGCGCCGGGGTGGCGCGCCCCCGGGCAACTGGGGGCTCGCACGAAGTCCGCCCCGGGTGCATGCGGTTCGCCAGGGCGGACACCGGCCCCTCGGTCGGTCGGCGGCCGTCCGCCTCGACCGCGCCGCCGCCCCACCGGCCACCCTCCCCGCGAACTTCGCTCCCAGAAACTGCTGTTGGCCTCGTTGACACGCCGTAAGCCCACGCGTTTCACTCGACACCTGTGCATGGCAACGTTGTCAGGCCGCCGACCGAAGGCGTCCGGCGCCGAGGCCCTCACCGATGTCCCTGCCCTTCGATGTCCCTGCCCTTCGGCACATCAGCACCTGTGCGAAGCACGAAACGCTGCGGAGGCAACCTGTGGTCCGATCCCGACGTTCAGCTGAGCCACGTAATCGAAAGAGATTTCGCCAACGTCTCGCCGTGATCTCCGTCCTGGGCATCGCGGCGTTCCCGCTCCCGGCGATCGGGGGCGCCCATGCCGCGAGCGCCGCGCCGCCGGCCCTGGTGAAAGATCCCGCGTCCCTCGTCAACCCGCTGATCGGCACCTCCGGAGAGGTGGACACCTTCCCCGGCCCCGACATGCCGGCCGGGATGGTGCAGTGGGGTCCGGACACCACGCCCGACCGGCCCTCCGGCGGCGGCTATGAGTACGACGACAAGAAGATCTCGGGCTTCAGCCTCACCCATGTCTCAGGACCCGGCTGCGGTGTCGCGGGCGACCTGCCCGTCCTCCCGGTGACCGGCTCGCTCTCGGGCAACCTCGGCAACACGTCCGCGGGCTTCAGCCACGCCGATGAGCGGACCGGTATCGGGTCGTACGAGGTCACCGACGCGAACGGCGTCACGACCCGGCTCACCGACACCACGCGGGCCGGCCTGGGTTCCTTCACCTTCCCGGCGGGCAGTCAGGCGAACCTGCTGTTCAAGCTCAGCGGCGGGGCCACCCAGGTGGACGGGACCCGCGTCCAGGTGGTGAACAAGAAGGAGATCAGCGGCTCGGTCGACAGCGGCCATTTCTGCGGTGCGAAGAACCGGTACACCCTGCACTTCGACATCAAGTTCGACCAGCCGTTCACCGGCAGCGGCACCTGGGTCGGCGGCACCATCAACCCCGACGCGACGAAGCTGACGGCGGGCAAGGTCGAGCAGAAGGCGCGGCCTCACCCGTCGAAGCGGCTGAAGGAGAAGCACTTCACCGTTCCCGCGGCCCCGTCGCCGACCGTGCACGGGGGCGCCGACAAGTCCTCCGGCTCGCCTTCCCCGGGTTCGGGTACGGGTGCCACGCCCTCGCCGTCGGCCACGAGCGGGGCCGCCCAGCCGCCCACCACGGGCGCGAACGGGATGTACCTGACCTTCGACACCTCCTCGAACCCCACGGTGAAGGCGAAGGTCGGCATCTCGTACACCAGTGACGCCAATGCGGCGGACAACCTCACCACCGAGGTCAGGAACTGGAACCTCGACGCGGTGGAGCGGGCCAACCACGACGCCTGGAACGCGGTGCTGGACAAGGTCCGGATCGGCGGCGGCACCCGGGACCAGCAGGTGCAGTTCTACACGGCGCTCTACCACGCGCTGCTGCACCCGAACGTCTTCTCGGACGACAACGGCCAGTACATGGGCATGGACAACCAGGTCCACAAGCTGGCCAAGGGTCAGCAGGCCCAGTACGCCAACTACTCGGGCTGGGACACCTACCGCTCCCAGACCCAGCTGATGGCGATGGCCGAACCCAAGGTCACCAGCGACGTCGTCACCTCCATGCTCAACGGCTACGACCAGACGGGCCTGCTCCCCAAGTGGGCCTCCAACAACGGCGAGAGCTACGTCATGGTCGGCGACCCGGCGGCCGGCATCATCGCCGACGCGTACGCCTTCGGCGCCCGGAGCTTCGACACGGACAAGGCGCTGGCCGCCCTCCAGCACGAGGCGACCGCCCCGAACAACGACCGTCCCGGCGAGGCCGTACGGGACGCCAAGGGCTACCTCCCGCTGGACGAGAACGACTACGGCTGCTGCAACTTCTACGGCCCGGTCTCCACCCAGTTGGAGTACGACTCCGCCGACTACGCCCTCGCCGCCTTCGCCAAGTCGCTGGGCGAGAAGGCCGTTTACCAGAAGTTCGCCACCCGCGCCCAGGACTGGATGAACGTCTTCAACCCGGGGACCGGCTACCTGCAGGCGAAGGACAAGGACGGCCGGTTCGCGGGCGGTTTCACCCCGGGCACCTCCAACGGCTTCGTCGAGGGCACGTCGGCCCAGTACACGCCGATGGTCCCGTTCAACCTGAAGCAGCTCATCCAGGCGCGCGGCGGTGACCAGGCGTACTCGTCCTTCCTGGACAGCCTGCTCGACAACATCACCGACCCCGGCAACACCAACGCCAACCTGAGCAACGAGCCCAGCGTGGAGATCCCCTGGGAGTACGACTACACGGGTCAGCCGTGGAAGACCCAGGAGGCCGTCCGCGCGGCCCAGCGGAATCTGTACTTCAACGCCCCGGTCGGCTCGTTCGGCAACGACGACCTCGGCGCGATGAGCTCCTGGTACGTCTGGTCCGAGCTGGGCATGTACCCCGAGACCCCGGGCACGGACACCCTCGCGCTCGGCAGCCCGGCCTTCCCGGTGGCGCAGGTGACGCTCGCCGGTGGCAGGACGGTGCGGATCAACGCACCGCAGGCGGCGCCCGACGCGCCGTACGTGCAGTCCCTCGACGTCAAGGGCAAGGAGTGGAACACCTCCTGGCTGACGTACGCGCAGTTCAAGGGCGCGGGCACTCTGGACTTCACGCTCGGGACCCAGCCGGACAAGTCCTGGGCCTCCGATCCGTCGGCGGTGCCGCCGTCGGACACCACGGGCGGGGACCGCGTCCTGGCCGCGGCCGGCCCGACCAGTGACGGTCTGGTGCTCCAGCCGGGCGCTTCCGGTGACGGCACGCTCGACCTCACCAACCTCGGCGGCAAGGACGCCACCGTCGACTGGAAGGCGACGGCGCCGCCGGGCGTCACGCTCGACCCGGCGTCCGGTTCGGTGACGGTGCCCGCCTCGGGCAGCGCGCAGGCGAAGGTAAAGGTGACGGCGGGCGCGAGCGAGGGCACGTTCCCCGTCGCCTTCGCGCTGACCGATCACAGCACCGGGGCGGCACTGAACGGAGCGGCCCTCCGGGTCGCCGTGGCCAAGGCCGGTGAGCTGTGGCCGTACGACACCAACGAGGGCGTCTACCCCGACGGTACGACCTTCTCGGGCGGCTTCGACAACAGCGGCTGGGCGTTCTCGCAGAACGCGCTGTCGGCGGCCGGTGCCACGAGCGGCTCCACCCTCACGGTCGACGGCGTGTCCTACACCTGGCCGGCGGTGGCGTCCGGTCAGCTGGACAACCTGGAGATGGCCGGCCAGACCATCCCGATGCCGGCCGGTACGTCGGGAGCGTCGCTGGGCCTGCTGGGCGCGGCGACCAACGCGCCGACCGACGGCAGCGGGGTGTCGGGCACGGTGACCGTCACCTACACCGACGGCACCACCGCCAAGGCGACGGTCGGCTTCTCGGACTGGACGCTCAACGCCGGTTCGGCCAAGCCGATGGCGGGCGACACCACGGCCGTCACGACGGGCTACCGGAACACGGGCGGCGGCGGCCGGGACGGCGTGAAGACCTATGTCTTCGCCACGAAGGTCCCGCTCGACGCGTCCAAGCAGGTGGCCTCGGTCACCCTCCCGGTGACCGGCTCGTCGGGCAGCGACCACCTGTTCGCCTACGGCTTCGGCCGGTGAGGGACGGGAGACGCTGACACGGGTGGAGCCTGGCCGGGGCTGGTCAGCTCCACAGGTCCTCGCTCGGGCACACGCGCGCACCCATGTTCCGTTCCATCATGCGCAGCGCGGCCCGAGCGAGGTCCTCGTGGATGTGGGCCACGGCGTCGCTGGGGACGATCACGTCGAAGTGGCGGATGTGGGCGTCGAGAGCCGAGTAGAGCACGCACTGCTCGGTCACCTGCCCGGTGAGGACCAGCCGGTCGATGTGCTGCTGTCGCAGCAGGTACTCCAGGGGGGTCTCGAAGAAGACGGAGTGGCGGGCCTTCACGACGAAGAGGGAGTCCCGGTCGGGCTTCAGCGGCTTCACCAGATGGCTGTGCGGCCCGCTCAAGGCGTGATCGAGCAACTCACCGTGATGCGATCGCCACTCACCGAAGTTGTCGTTCACATAGATCACCGGCGCCGAGCGGTCCCGCGCGCGTCGCAAGAGGTCCGCCACGACCGGTACGACCCTGCGAGCCGAGGGAATCAGCAGGTCGGCGTCCTTGTGGTCATACGTGTTGATCATGTCGATGACCAGCAGTGCGGTGTTCACGCCCTCCGAGTTCCCCGTTCGCGTTCGCGCATCGGGCGGGCCCCTGTGCGCCGCTGCCGAGCTCCGCGACCAGGTCCCCGGCGGCCACGCGGTTCAGGCTCTCCGCGGCGTCCCCGGCTCCGGGGAAGAGCCGGTAGTACGTGCCCGACGCCCGTGCGGGCCCGATGGATCCGTGCACCGTCGCCAGGAACACCCGTGTGCCGGAGGCGAGTTCGGCCGCCGCCGCGTCGGGGTCCGGGCACGGTCGCCGCTCCTCGGCCTCCGCGAGGGAAGCGACCCGGCCGGCGAACGCGGCCGCGTCCTCGTCCGGCCGGCGCCGGTACCGCAGCAGCGCGGGCTCCGGCCCCCGGCACACCACGGCCACCTCGGGCGAGCGCGCCGCGGCCCGCCAGACCGCGAGGTCCCACAGGGTGGTTCGGCTGCCGGAGCCGAAATGCTCCCACAAGTCGCGTGCCACGGTGGATAGTTGGGCGCCACCGTGCGAGGCGATGCTCTGGAAGCCGCCCGCGGACGTCAGATGGGTGTCCGTCCACAGCGCCCGGCGCCGGCCCAGGTCCACGACCATCGGCAGGCACACCCGCGACTCGCCCGCCAGGTCGAAGCGCTGGCGCACCGTGCGCGGATCGTACGACGCGTCGCGCGGGCCCCGCGCGGGCAGCGCCATGAAACCGGCGAAGGCGTCCGGCAGCTCCTCGAACGGCACGTTGTTGAAACTGAAGACGAGCGGGACGGCGTACACGTCGCCCCGTGCCGCCAGTCGTTCCAGGTCCAGGTCCACGTACTCGGTGGCGCCCTGCGGGGCCGGGGCGGAGGTGAGGTCGCCGGAGTGGACCGCGGCCTGCGGGCCGTGCACCAGCTTCGTGTAGTCGCACAGGCCGGTGAACGTCCACTCGGCGTCGAAGAACGCGACCGACAGGTCCAGGTCGGTGCGGTTGCCCTCGGGCTCGGTCCAGTGCAGGAACAGCCGCAGCACCGCGCCCTCGGGCAGCGTCTGCGTGCTGCCCCGGGGCACCGCCACCAGCGCCTTCGCGGTGGACCGCTCGGTGAACGGCACGGTGAGGTCGGCCAGGTCCGCGTCCAGTACCGACAGGTCGTACGGCTCCCCGGCGGCGAACCGGCGCAGCAGCTCGGCCTCCAGGAGCGAGACCACCGCCGTGACCAGCCCGGTGGGCAGCGGGGCCCGCCGTTCCGGGACGGACAGGGCGCGGGTGACCTCGCCGCGCGGGAAGAACACCCGGCGGCGGCCGGTACGGTCCTCGGTGCGGACCCGCAGGGCCCCGAGCGCCGACAGCAGCGGCCCCGGGCCCACCTTCGGCAGGCCGCGCAGCAGGGCCTTCTCCAGTTCCGGCACGAGGGTGCCATGGGTGTGCAGGCGCAGCAACAGGTCCAGACGGCGCACCAGTTCGCCGGGGCGCTCCCCGGCCAGGGCCGCGGCCCGGCCCGCGTCGCCCTCGGCCACCGCCTGTTCCAGCCGCCCGGCCCAGGTGGCCGGACGGAGCCGGACACGGCCCACGCGGCCATCGTCCACGCGGCCATCGTCCACGCGGACGGCGTCCGGGTGTGCGGCGGCCGTCTCCAGCAGGGCGGCGCCGAAGGCCGTGCCGGGATCCACCGGGGTCCCGCGCAGCACGGCGAAGGCGAGGGCGGCGCGCGGATGCCGGGCATGCCGTTCGAAGGGGTGCAGTACCTCGGCGGCCCGCTTCCATGCCGTGGGGTGCCGTAGCACGTCCTCCACCAGATACGGCGTCGGCAACGCGTCGAGGACCGCGAGGAGTTCGCGGCGCAACGGGCGCGGAAGACTGGTGAAGGGCGACAGGGTCACCAGTCCGGCGTCGCCGTCGGAGAGCACGGCGAGCAGCCGCAGCACATCGGTGGCGGTGGTGAGCCGCTCCGACAGCAGCTTCGGTACGGGGAGGCCGTCCGGCGCCTCGCGTATCAGCGCGCCCAGCACCATCGCCTTGGTCTCCCGGACCGGGATCTCCTCCGGCAGCAGGCCCCGGCCGACGGGGGTGAGCGGCAGCAGCGTGAGCAGGTCGTCACGGTCCTGCGGGGGGAGCGGGGTACGGCGGGCCAGCAGGGAGTCGACCACGGTGGTGGCGTCGGCGGTCCGGTCGGCGCCGAGGCGCAGCAGCCGCAGCGGGCCGGGCAGCGGCGCCTTGGCGGCTCCGACGGCACGCACCGGCCGCAGGAAGGGGTCGTTCGCGTCGATGCGGCGGTGGCAGACCGGGCAGCCCGCGTAGTCGGATCCGTCCCAGCACAGCCGGCACACCAGATGGGCGCAGGGCGAGACGGGGAACACCGTGCGCGCCTCGCCGCACAGCACGCAGGGGTGGTCCGGCTGCTGGAGCAGGAAGGCGAAGACCCGGTCCACGTACAGCGCCTCGGTGTCCCGGGGCACGGTGCGCGGGAAGCGGCGGAAGAGCGGGGTGTGGACGCGGTCGCCGCCGAGCAGGTCGTCGACCAGGCCGGCCAGCCGGGCGTGCGCGGCCGCCAGCTCCTCGGAGCCCAACGAGCCGAGTGCCGTGTGCAGTTCGGCGGAGGGGACGTGACCGCGGCCGAGCAGTTCGGCCTCAAGTCGACGCAGTGCCGGTCCCGTTTTGCCGCCGGACGAGGACGGCCGGTCCACGTAGACGGTCTGGATACGGCGCAGCAGTACGGACTCGGCGGCGAGCAACAGGGGATTTACCTCCATGGTGATCTGGAACAGGAGAACGGGGGCGGAGAGTGGGCGCGCCGGGTCTTTTCAGGAAGGTGAGAAGGATGCACGCCGGGGAGCCGCCCCCGTTGCCCTGATCCCATCACGACGCCTCGCGCGCGCCAAACGAATTAACGGTCAGGAGTCCTTCGGCGCCTTGATGATGGTGCCGTGCTCGTCGATGGTGTGCGTCTGCCAGTAGATGTCCCACTTGTCGTCCACGTGCTTCGGCGTCTTGTCCTCGGGGTAACGGAAGGTGCCCTTCGGGACCTTGTGCCCGTCGGCGACGCACTGGCCGCCGGTCGTGCCGATGTTCTGCACCGGGTACTCGCCGTCGGAGCAGATCGCGTCGGCGGTCGAGCAGCCGGTGAGCAGCGCGGCGAGGGTGGCGGTGGAGCAGGCGAAGAGTGCGGCGGCGGTTCCGGTGGTCCGTCGGCGGGTGCGGTGCGTGGTCATGTGTTTCCCCTCGGATGCGCTCGGCCTTTGACGGACCAAGCCTCGGTGAGGGCGGGGGCGGGCGGATCGGCGCACGTACTCATTCGTGGGGCCGGAAACGTGAGTACCTGCGCGCAGAGGCAAAGGCAGAGGCAGAGGCAGAGGTGACGCGGACCGGGCGGCGAATCGGCATTCCGTCGCACCTGCCCGTGAAACACCGATTCGTGAAGCCCCCGTGCAAATCCCGTGGAAGTCCTGTCAGTGGCGCCGCTTATGCTGCACCAGATGATCAGCGGGACCCGGGGAGGGCGCGGCATGTTCGGCAAGGTGTTCGGCAGGGGCGGGGAGAGAGCGGCGGAGGATCCGCACGCCCTTCGTGCGCCGCTCGTGCGGAAGAACGGGATGTACACGCTGCGCGGGCTCGGGGACACGCGGGTGCTCGCCGCGGTGGAGGCGGCGGCCGCGGGGGAGTGGGAGGGGGTCAAGGCGGGGCTGGCGGCCTTCGATCTCGGGCGGGACGATCTGGTGCTCGGGGAGCTGGCCGAGACGGACGGTGTGCAGGACTGGATCGGGCGGGCCGTCGCGGAGGACAAGGAGCACCGGGCCGCGGCGTTGCTGATATCCGGCACCCGGCACATCATCTGGGGCTGGGAGGCACGTACCGCCGCGAGTGCCGTCGACGTCACACGGGACCAGTGGAAGGTGTTCTTCGAGCGGCTCCGGATCGCGGAGGAGCAGCTGCTCGAAGTCGCCGAGTCCCGGCCGGACTGGGTCACGCCGTGGCGCCGCCTGCTGACCTCCGGCCGCGGCATGTCGCTGGGCTCCGCCGTCAACGAGACCCGGCTCGACGCCGCCCTGCGCCGCGCCCCGCTGGACCTGGAGACCCATGTCGAGTGGGTGTCACACCTTCAGCCCCGCTGGAACGGCGAGCCCGGCGAGGCGCTGGCGTTCGCCCGCGAGGCGTTCGCCGGTGCGCCCGACGGCCATCGGCTCGGATGTGTGATCGCCATGGCGCACATTGAGAACTGGGTCGAGTCCGACCACAAGAACTGCCTCATCGCCCCGGAGATCCAGGACGAGTTGCTGGAGGCGGCCGAGCGCAGCATCCTCCACCCCGCCTACCAGCGGCGCCCCGGCTGGCAGCGGGACTTCAACATGTTCGCCATGGCCCTGTCCCTGGCCTCCGAGCGGATCGCGATGCCGCGCGTCTTCCGCGAGCTGAAGGGCGCCTACACCGAGTGGCCCTGGAGGTACATGGCGCGGCCGGAAAAGATGTACGCCGACGCCCGGCGCAACGCCTGAACCAGCCCCCACCCGCCGCCCGTCGCCCCTCTCACCCCGGACTGCCCGATGACTCTGCCCGAAACCCCTTCGACCCCGGCCGGCACCGACCGCACCTTCCAGGTGGACCTGCGCGGCCTCGTCGACCTCCTCTCCCACCACCTCTACTCCAGCCCCCGTGTCTACCTGCGCGAACTCCTCCAGAACGCGGTGGACGCGCTGACCGCGCGGCACGGCCTGGAACCGGCCGCCCCCGCGGGCGCGTTCGGCATCCGCCTGTACGCCGACGGCTCGGCGGTACGCGTCGAGGACGACGGCGTCGGTCTCACGGAGGCCGACGTCCACACCTTCCTCGCCACGATCGGCCGCAGCAGCAAGCGCGCCGAGAAGATCGCCGAGCAACGCGCCGACTTCATCGGCCAGTTCGGCATCGGCCTGCTCTCCTGCTTCCTGGTCGCGGACGAGATCCACGTCCTGAGCCGCTCCGCCCGCACCCCCGACGCGCCCACCGTGGAGTGGCGGGGACGCGGCGACGGCAGCTACTCCGTGCGCACCCTGCCCGCCGCGGCCCGCCCCCGGCCCGGCACCACCGTCACGCTGACGCCCCGCGCCGACGCGGGCGAGTGGACCCGGCCGAACCAGGTCCACGCGCTGGCACGGCACTTCGGCGCCCTGCTCCGCCACCCCGTGACCTTCGACGACGGCACCGGCGGCCGGGCCGCCGCCGTCAACCCCGAGCCCGCGCCCTGGACCCGTACGTACCCCACACCGGGAGCACGCTCCCGCGCGCTGGCCGCGTACGGCGAGGAGACCTTCGGCTTCACGCCGCTGGACACCATCGAACTGGATCTGCCGGCCGTGGGTCTGAAGGGCATCGCGTGCGTGCTCCCCGAGGCGGTGCCGGCCGGGCGCCGCCACGGCCACCGGGTGCACGTCAAGGGCATGCTGCTGTCCGAGCAGGCCGAGGAGATCCTGCCCGAGTGGGCGTTCTTCGTCCGCTGCGTCGTGGACGCCGAGAGCCTGCGCCCGACGGCGTCCCGCGAGTCCCTGTACGAGGACGACACCCTCGCCGCCGTCCGCGACGCCCTCGCCGAACGGCTGCGCGCGTGGATCGCCCGGATCGCCGCCAGCGACCCCGACCTCCTCGGCCGCTTCCTCCAGGCCCACCACCTGGCCGTCAAGTCGCTCGCGGTGCACGACGACGAGATCATGCGGATGCTGCTGCCCTGGCTGCCGTTCGAGACCACCGACGGACACGCCACCCTGGACGAGTTCGCGCGCGCCCACCGCACCGTGCTCGTGACCTCCAGCGTGGAGGAGTTCCGGCAGGTCGCCGCGATCGCCTCGGCCGCCGGGCTCGGCGTCGTCAACGGCGGCTACACCTACGACCGCGACCTGGTCCACCGGCTGCCGGAGATCAGGCCCGAGGTCAGCGTCGCCGACCTCGACCCGGCGACACTCACCGCGCACCTCGACCCCGTCGACCGGGACACGGAACTCGCCGCCGCGGCCTATCTGGCCCTCGCCCGCGACGCCCTCGCCGTCTTCGACTGCGACGTGGCGCTGCGCACCTTCCAGCCCGCCGCCGCCCCCGCCCTCCTCCTCGACAGCCGCGAGGCCCGGCACGAGCGCACCCGCTCCCAGCTCGCCCGTGAGCAACAGGGCGGAGTGTGGGGCGACATCCTGGGCCATCTGCGGCAGGAGGCGCCGCGCGCCCAGCTGATCCTCAACCAGCTCAATCCGCTGGTCCGTACGGCCGTCACCATCGGTGAACCCGAACTGGCCCGCACCAGCGCCGAAGCCCTCTACGGGCAGGCCGCGATGCTGTCCCGGCGCCCGCTCAGGCCCGCCGAATCGAGCCTCATCAACCGCTCCTTCCTCGACCTTCTCGCCCACGCTCTGCGCAAGGACAGCTGACGATGCCGACCGCACCCCAGACCACCGACGAGCTGTACCAGGCGCTCCGGGAGAACGACCGGCGCCCGTACGGCCGTACCCGCACCGTCACCGCCGAGGAACTGGCCGGGGCCGCCGAGCAGTTCGCGGATCCCGTCCCCCTCGTACTGGCGCTCTTCGCACTCCAGAGCGCGTACAACTACGGCTCCGAGCCCCGGAAGTCGCCCGTCGTCTTCGCCCGGCTGCTCACCCTCTTCGACGAGCGGCCCGACGCCTTCGACGAGCGCCGCCGGCACACGCTGTTCTGGCGGTTCAAGTGGGTGGCCCGCGCCCTCCTCGCGCTGCCCGAGATGCCGCTGACCGCGCTCCGCCAGTGGCTGACGGAGATGCGCGACCGGTACGAGAAGGCCGGCCTCGAACTCCAGCCGTACTACGGGCAGGCGTACCAACTCGCCGCCCACATCGAGGAGGACACCGATCTCGCCTACGAGCTGTGGGCGGGCCGCTCCCGCACCGAACTCAGCGACTGCGAGGCCTGCGAGACCTGCGAGCGCGCCCTGTACCACCTCGCGGCCGGGGACGACGAGCGGGCGCTGCGCGTCTGGGAGCCCGTCCTGGCCGGGCAGGAGTCCTGCCAGGAGGAGCCCGCCCGCTCCATCTCGTACGCGCTGCTGCCCCTGCTGCGCACCGGCGACACCGACCGGGCCCGCGCACTGCACCTCACCGGCTACCGCGCCTGCCGCCGCAACTCCTCGATGGCCGCGGAGATCGGCCGGCACCTGGAGTTCTGCGCGCTGACCGGCAACGAGGCACGCGGCCTGGAACTGCTCGCCGAGAACCGGAGCCTGTTCGACGAGGTCGACTCGCCGCTCGACCTGCTCGGCTTCTGCACCGGCGTGGAGGTCCTCCTCCAGCGCGTCGAACTCCTCGGCCACGGTGACCTTCCCGCCGCCGGTCCCGCGGGCCGCGCCTGGACGGTGGCCGCGCTGCGCGCCGAGGCGCGTGGCCGCGCCGACGACCTCGCCGCCCGCTTCGACGCCCGCAACGGAACGACGGCCCACACCGACCGGCGCGCGGAGCGCCTCGACCGCGCCCCGCTCCTGGACGCGCTGGAACTGACCCTGCGCACCCGCGGCCTCGACGACGTGACCCCGGTGGCCGCGCCCGCCGCCCGCGAGACCGCCGCCGTCCCCGAGGCACTGCCCGAACTCATCCTCCGCGCCCGGGCGTTGGACGAGCAGGGGGATCCGGACGCGGCGGCCTGCTGGGCACGGCTGCGCGCCCTCGTCGCCGCCCCCGGCTACGCCCACCCCGACGACCCGGCCGTGGGCCCCCTCGTACGGCTGCGCGCGGACCTGCTGGCCGACGAGGCGGCGCGGACCGGGGAGAAGGGCGGACACGACGCGGCCGTCGCCCTGTACGAGGAGGCGGCGGGCCTGTACGACGAGGCCGGAGCGCCGGGTCACGCGGCGTTCGTCCGCGCCTGCGCCCTGCTCCCCACGGGCAGGATCCCCGACGAGGGCGCCGACGGGGCCGAGGCGAGGGCCACCGCGCTGACCGACGTCCACGCCGCCCTCGTCCGGCTGCACGAGGACACGCCCGGACTCGCCCCGCACCTGGAGGCCCGCCTGCTGCGGCTGCGGGCGTCCGCGCTCGGCCTGCGTCTGCAGACGACGAAGAGCGAGGAGCACCTCGCGCCCGTGCTCGCCGAGGTGGACCTGCTGCTCGCCTTCGCCGAGCGGCACGGCATCGCCGGACAGGTCTCCGGCGCCCTGCTGCTGCGCACCAGTACGTACGCCCTCTCCGGCGATCTGCCCGCCGCGCTCGCGGAGACCGAGGCCCTCCTCGACCGGCTGAAGGCACACGGCCCCGCCTGGCACCTGCCCCGCACGCTGGGCATGCGCGGCAGGGTCCACCTCGGCCTCAAGGACGCGGGGGCCGCGCACGCGGATCTGACCGAGAGCCTGCGGCTGGCCGCCGACTGGCCCGCCACCGCCGTCGACACCGCCGGCCTGCACGGCGCGCTGGCCGAGGCGTGCATGCGGCTGCACCGGCCCGACGAGGCACTGCGGCACCTCACCCGCTCCGCGGAGCTGGAACTGCGCCAGGGCGACCGGACCGACGCGTTCTGCGCCTACGGCAACGCGGCCCGGCTCAGCCTCGACCTCGGTCGCATCGAGGACTGCATCGCCCTGCTCGACTCCCTCCTCGCCGAACCGGACGTCACCGCCGGGGAGTTGGACGACCGGCTCGTCGCCCAGCTGCGCCTGACCCGCGCCCGCGCCCTGCGCGCCGGGGAGGATCTGAAGGCCGCCACGGCGGAGTTCGCCGCCCTCGCGGCCGAGTCGGCCGGCTGGGACGACGACCCCGGGAGCCACGCCATGATCGCCGCCGAGACCGCCGTACTCCTCGCCGAGTCGGGGGAGTTCGGCCGGGCCCGGGAGGCCGCGGACCAGGCCCTTGCCGCGCACGTCCGGGCCCCGCGCCACGAACAGCTGAGCAACTGCCTGCGCGAACTCGCCCGCCTCCAGGCGGAGCGGCAGGGCGCCGAGGGCCTGGCCGGCGCCCTCGCCTTCCTCGCCGACGCGGGCAGGATCGCCGAGGAGGCCCGCGCCGCCGATGTCCGGGCCCACGGCCGCGACCTGGACAGCGCCCTCGCCTACGAGCACGGACGGGTCAACGCGTACGCGGGCGAGTACGGGACCGCCCTGACCGCCCTGGACGAGGCCCTCACCCTGCTCGGCGAACCGGGGGACGACAAGGACCACGCCGGGGAGTGGGCCGAGTGCGTCCGGCTCGCCGCCGTCGTGGAAGGCATCTACCTGGAACGCCCCACCCCCGCCCTCGCCCGCCTCGGCGCGGCGATCTCCCTCCTCACAAGCCTGGGCCACCCCGAGGAGACCGAACCGCTGAGCTCCTTGTCGGGACGGCTGCGGGACAAGGAGTGAGGACGCGCAGGGCTTTGGCCAGTGGTGGGTTCGCGGAGCCGCGGAGTATTTCCGGGCCCTTGGCGAGTACGGCTTGCGCCGTGAGGAGTTCGATCTCCACCAGGGCCCCGGCGAGGCGCCGGCCGCCGGGCGAGGCCAGGGTGTGGAGGGGCCTCGCGGCCGACAAGGAGGTCTGTGCGGCGGCGACTTGATCGGCTATCAGGCGCGAGAGGGGTGGCCCGCCGACGCCGGACTTCAAGGCGTCCATGGTGACCCCGCATCGCTCCATCGCCTCGACCGGGATGCCGGTGCGCCCTTCACGGATGTCCTCGGCGAGGTCGTTGACGAAGTCGAGGCGCTGACTGCCCTCGATGAAGGTCCGGCAGGCGGCCCGGTACGGCACATCGTCGGCCTCCGGCGCGAGCAGTCCGGCGACGAGCATGAAGGCGGGGTACGAGTAGGCGTCCACGTACGCCTGGTAGTCCGCCTCGGTGGCGAAGCCCGTGAAATGCAGTTCGGCGGTGGCGGTCGCCAGGTAGCCGTCCACGATGCCGTGCAGCCGCGGATGGGCGGAGACGGTGTGTATGAGGGTGCGGAGGACGGGGCTGTCGCTCGTACCCGTCCGCAGGGCGTCGCGCACCTGGCGCTCCCAGGACGACCACGCCGCCGCGCGCTGTGCCAGGGGGCCGGTGTCCAGGAGGTTGTCGCCGTGGTGCATCACGGCGGTCGCGGCCATCACGTGGGGCAGCAGCGGGCGGGGCAGCAGCAGCCTGGCCGCGAGGTACGCGGTGCGCCGGAAGCGTCGTACCGAACGCCGTTGACGGTCGTAGTCCTCGCGCAACCCCGGCTCCAGGACACCGGCGGTGTCCAGGCTCTTCGTCCACCCTCGCATGGGTCGATCGTAGGGTGCGGGCGCGCCGCCCTCGAACAGGCGTCCCGCCGAGGCGGTGCGCCCGGGCTCGTGGTGCGGGCGCACCGCCGGTTCAGGGGCGGGCCGGGGCCGGGTCGGCCTCGGTCGGGTGGGCGTCGGGGGTGTCGGCGGGCTTGCGCGGGGAGGGGATGAGGGAGGCGACCGCGGCGGAGACGAGGGCGACGCCGCAGCCGATCAGCAGACCGGTGCGGAAGCCGTTCTCAGAGGCGATGGTGTAGCCGCCCAGGGTGATGGTCATATGGGCCAGTACGACGCCGATCACGGCCGAACCGATCGTGGTGCCCAGCGAGCGCATCAGCGTGTTGAAGCCGTTGGCCGCGGCGGTCTCGGAGACCGGGACCGAGCTCATGATGAGCGCGGGCATGGAGCCGTAGGCGAGGGCGACGCCGCTGTTGATGACGATGCCGGAGAGCATGATGCCCCAGGCCGTGCCCATCAGCGGCAGCGCGAGCGCGTAGCCGACGGCCATCACCACGGCGCCGCAGGCGAGCGCGAGCTTCGGGCCGCGCGCGTTGATCAGCTTTCCGCCGAGCGGCGAGATCACCATCATCATGATGCCGCCGGGCGCGATCCACAGGCCCGCCGCGAGCATCGACTGGCCCAGCCCGAACCCGGTGGCCTTCGGGAACTGGAGCAGCTGCGGCGCGATCAGCATGAAGGAGTACATGCCGACGCCGATGAGGACCGACGCGGCGTTGGTGATCAGCACCCGCGGCCGGGCCGTGGTGCGCAGGTCGATCAGCGGGTCCCGGGTGCGCAGCTCCCAGAAGCCCCAGGCAGGCAGGGCGAGGACGGCGACGGCGAACAGCGCGAGCGTGGTGCCCGAGGCCCAGCCCCAGTCCGCGCCCTTGGAGATCGCCAGCAGCAGCGCCACCAGGCCGATCGCCAGCCCGATCGCGCCGAGCGCGTCGAAACGCTGCCCCCTGGCACCGGCCGGGACGTCCGGCACGACGACGAAGATCAGCACACCGACGATCACCGCGAGGGCGGCCGATCCCCAGAAGAGCAGCTGCCAGTCGGCGTACTGCGCGACCGCAGCCGCCAGCGGCAGCCCGATCGCGCCGCCGATGCCCATGGACGCGCTGACCAGGGCGATGGAGCCGCTGAGCTTCTCCACGGGCAGGACGTCCCGCAGCAGCGCGATGCCCAGCGGGATCATGCCCATGCCCATGCCCTGAAGGCCGCGTCCGACGATCATCGGCACGACGGACGTGGACAGCGCGCACACCACCGAGCCGATCACCAGCGGCACCACACAGATCAGCATCATCCGCCGCTTGCCCACGAGATCGCCGAGGCGCCCGGACACCGGCACGCAGACCCCGCCGACGAGCAGGGTGACCGTGACCACCCAGGCGGCGTTCGACGACGAGGTGTGCAGGATCCGGGGCAGTTCGGCGATGAGCGGGGTCACCAGGGTCTGCATGATCGCGGCGACGGTTCCGGCCAGTGCCAGGGCGGCGACGACACCGCCCGTTCTGCGGCTCGGCTGCGGGGCATCCATGGGTGACTCCTCGATTCGTCCGGTCGTCCGGGGCCGGCGGGGCACCGGGATGTGCATGAGGCACATCTGTCGATATGCATCATGCACATCGTATGCAGTATTCATATCGCATGTGCCATGCATGCCGCTGCCCGCCTGCGGACCTTCGCCGCCCGGCCCTGAGATACGGTCGACTTCTGAAGGAGGCACGTACATGGGGAAGCCGTCGCACCTGGTCGAGTTCGAGCACATGGTGCTCGGGCGGCATCAGCTGAGCAGTACCACCCGCCGGCATCAGGAAGGCCGGATGGAGCGGAGCGCGTACATCATGCTGAGCCGGATCGAGGTCCAGGGGCCGATGTCGATCGGGCAGCTCAGCGACGCCTTCCAGCTCGACGTCTCCACCGTCAACCGGCAGACCGCGCACGCGATGCGGGCCGGGCTCCTGGAGCGGATCCCCGACCCCGAGGGGGGCATGGCCCGCAAGTTCCGGCTGACTGGGGAGGGTGAGCGCAAGCTGCGCGAGGAGCGCGAGCTGCACGTGCAGGACCTGGACCGGGTCTTCGAGGACTGGTCGGCCGACGACGTGGAGAACTTTGCCCGCTACCTCCAGCGGTTCAACACGAGCGTGGAGCGGATCACCGGCCAGCCGTGGCCGCGGTCGTGAGCCCCGTCCCGGGCGGGCCGTCGGGATCCGGTCGGCTAGCTGACGGCGGCGGCGGTGTCCGTGTCGAAGGCGCGCATCCGGCGCAGCGGGGAGCACAGCAGGACCAGCGGGGTCGCCGACAGGGCCGCCGTCAGGAACCACAACGCGCCCCGCACTCCCGCCACCTGGCCGAGACCACCGGCGAGCAGACCGCTGAGCGGCAGGACGCCCCAGACCAGGAAGCGCATGGTCGCCGTCATCCGGCCCAGCAGATGCGGGGGGCAGACCGTCTGCCGGTAGGTGACCTGGCAGATGTTGTACGTCGTGACACCGGCCGACTGGATCAGGGCGCCGAGCACGAACAGGGCGATGCGCCAGCCGTGGCCGGTCAGCGGGAGCAGCAGCCCGAACGGCATCGTGACCAGCAGGGAGAGCCAGGTGAGCCGGGCCTCGCCGAGGGCGCGGGAGAGGCGCTCGGTGACCAGCGCGGCGAGCATCGAGCCGACGCCCGCCGTGGTGAGCACCCAGCCGACCGCGGCCGGCTCCAGGCCCACCGTGCGGGTCAGGAACAGCGTCTCCAGGGCGAAGATCCCGCTGAGGAAGAGATTGACGGACGCCGTGCTGAGGGCGATCACCCGCAGGATCGGGTTGCGCAGCACATGGTGCAGGCCCTCGCGGATCTCGTGCAGGAGCCGGCCGCGTCCGGCGGGCGACGGCCGCTCCTCCCGTGCCTCGATCTTGCCCAGCAGGGCGGCGGAGATCAGGGAGGTGACGGCCTGCCCGGCCAAGGTGCCGACCGCGCCGAGGAGTTGGACGAAGAAGCCCGCGATGCCGGGACCGGCCAGCTCGGCCGTCGAACGCACCGTCTCCAGACGGGAGTTGCCGCTCACCAAGGTCGAGCGGCCGACCAGGGTGGGCAGATAGCTCTGGTCGGCCACATCGCCGAACAGCCGGGCGCAGCCCAGCAGCAGGGCCACGACGTACAGCAGCGGCATGGAGTGCAGATCCAGCAGCCAGGCCACCGGCACCGCGGTGAGCAGCACCGCACGGGTCAGATCGGCGGCGATCATGACATTGCGGCGCCGCATCCGGTCGACCCAGGCCCCGGCGGGCAGCCCGAACAGCAGGAACGCCGCCTGCTCGGCCGCGGCGAGCAGACCGGCCTGCCACGCCGAGGCGTGCAGGGTCAGCACGGCGGTGAGGGGGAGGGCGACGTACGTGATGTTGTTGCCGAGCTCGTTGCAGATGTGCGACGCCATGAACCGGCGGAAGTCGCGCCGCTGCCGGGGGGAGGGGGCGGAGTCCTCGGGTTCGGCGGCGGTGGCCGATTCTGCCTCGGCGGGGTCGGATACGGCGGCGGTGTCGTCCGGGTCGGTGGCGGGGCCGGACGCGGCCGTGGGCTGGGACACGAGAGACGTTCCTTGTCTGGTGGAGGGCGGCGGGCGCCGCGCGATGACCGAAAGCGGTGCGGCTGGTCCGGCGTCGGTGTCAGCCGACGGCGATCTCGGGCAGGGCCCGCGGATCGAGCTTGCCGCCCGGGGTGCGGGGGAGCCGGGGCAGGACGGTGAGATGGGCCGGGACGAGGTGGGCCGGGACGCGGGCGCTCAGCACCCGGCGCAGCTCGGCGGCGTCCGGGGTCCGGCCAGGCGCGGCGGCGACATAGGCCGCCACCTGGACCTCGCCCAGATGCGTCACCGCGCGGGCGACCACGTCCACCACGTCCGGCAGCGCACCGACCGCCGCCTCCACCTCCTTGAGCTCCACCCGGTGGCCGCGCACCTTGACCTGGTCGTCGGCGCGGCCGAGGAAGCGGAGCGCCCCGTCGGCGGACCGGCGCACCCGGTCGCCCGTCCGGTACATCCGCTGCCCCGGCTCCTCGGCGAACGGGTCGGGCACGAAGCGTTCCGCCGTCAGCGCGGCCCTGCCGTGGTAGCCGCGCGCCAAGCACGCGCCGGACAGATACAGTTCGCCCGCCTCCCCCTCCGCCGCCTCCGTCAGCTCCTCGTCCAGGACATACGCTCGCACACCGGGCAGCGGCACACCGAGCGGAATCACCTCGTCGTCGGCGGCGCCGTCGAGCGCGGCGGGGTGGGCCTCGTGGCACGTCGCGGTGATCGTCGACTCGGTGAGGCCGTACGCGCTGGTCACCGGCGGGCCGCCCGCGCCGTACCAGCGGCGCAGGTCCGCGGTGCGCCCGGCGTCGCTGCCGATCACCACCCGGCGCAGGGACGCGGGCAGCGGCCGGGGCCGGCGCTCGACGTCCTTGGCCCACTGCGCCCAGTAGGGGGTGGGCAGATTGACGACGCTGATCCGCTGCCCCGCGAGGAAGGGTTCGAGTTCGCCGGGAGAGACCATGTTGTCGGCGACGAACACCGCGGCGCCGCCCGTGCACCAGGTGGGCAGGGCCTCTTCGAGGGACACGTCGAAGGCGGGCGCGGCGAACTGGAGCACCCGGTCGGTGCCGGACAGGCCGTAGCGCTCGGCGAGCACGCGGGTCTGCCGGGCGAGGCCGGGGTGCCCGACCGCGACCGGCTTGGGCGCCCCGGTGGAGCCGGAGGTGAACAGGACGTAGGCGAGGGCCCCGGGCGCGGGCCGTACCGGGACGAAGTCCGCGCCGCGGGCCTCGGCCCCGGTGGTCGCCGCCCAGAACAGCTCGGTGCCGACGCGGAGTTGGAGATCGGCCGCGGCCGCGTGGTCCGCCGTGACCAGGTACCGGGTACCGGCGGCGGCCAGCAGGGTGCGCAGCCGCTCGTCGGGCGTCGCCGGGTCGGCGAGCAGCAGCGCGGCACCGGAGTACCAGATGCCCAGCACGGCGACCGCCCAGTCGGCGCCCCGGCCCACGCCGACCAGCACCGTGTCCTCGGGACCCGCACCGGCGGCGGCCAGCTCATGGGCCACCGCGCGCGCCCGTTGGTCGAGTTGACGGTACGTCAGCTCTCCCTCGGGTCCGAGCACCGCCGTGGCGTCGGGGGTCGCCGCCGCCTGCCGGGCGATGAGCAGCGGTACGGGAAGCTCGGTGGCGGTGGTCATGCGGGATCTCCTGGTCGGTACGGCCGGACCGGGGCACGTCGAGGACACGGTCGGATACGAGGTCGGTCCGCTGGGGGCGGCCGCCGGTGGCGCGGGGCTCACGCGCCGTTCCTCGCGCGGGCCCGCAGGGCCGGGCGGGCCGGTGCCGGGCGGGCCGAGGCGAGCCGGGCGGCGATGCCCGCCGGGGTGGGCGTCTCGAACAGGTCGCGGATGGTCAGTTCGGCGCCGAGTTCGGTGCGCAGCCGGCCGGTCAGCCGGGTGGCGAGCAGCGAATGCCCGCCGTGCGCGAAGAAGTCGTCGTCCGGGCCCGCCTCGGACAGGCCGAGGACCGCCGCGAACAGGTCGCACACCTTCTGCTCGCCGGGGCCGGAGGGCGCCCGCCCGGCGGGGCGTGTGAGGCTCGCCGGATCCGGCAGCGCCTTGCGGTCCACCTTGCCGTTCGTGGTGAGCGGCAGCGCGGGCAGCCGCAGCAGCAGCGAGGGGACCATGTAGTTCGGCAGGGTGTGGGAGAGCGCCGCGCGGATCTCGTCCGGGGTGGCGGTGCCGGTGACGTAGCCGATCAGCCGCTGCTGTCCCGCGCCGTCCCGGTCCACCGCCACGACCGCGTCGCCGACACCGGGCGCGGCACGCAACGCCGTTTCCACCTCGCCCAGTTCGATGCGGTTGCCGCGGATCTTGACCTGGTGGTCCTGGCGGCCGAGGAAGTCCAGCTGTCCGTCGGCGCGCAGCCGGGCCAGGTCGCCGGTGCGGTACATCCGGGCGCCGGGCTCGGGGGCGAAGGGATCGGGGACGTAGCGTTCGCTGCTGCGCCGGGGATCGTTCAGGTAGCCGGGTCCGACGCCGGTCCCGGCGATGAACAACTCCCCGGGCACACCGGGCGGTACGGGTGCGAGGGACGGGTCGAGGATGTACAGCCGGTTGTTGCGCAGCGGCCGGCCGACGGGCAACCTGCCCTGTTCCAGCTGGGCTTGGACGTCCCGGGTGATCAGGGCGTGGGTGTTGTCGTCCGAGCACTCGGTGAGGCCGTAGGCGTTGACGATCGCCGCGTCCGGGTGGCGGTCGTACCAGCGCTCGCACAGCTCGGGCGGCAGCACCTCGCCGTTGACGATGAACCAGCGCAGCGACGGGAGTTCGGGCGCCGGGGTGCCGGAGTCCCACAGGTCGAGGGCCGCGCGGACGAAGGAGGGCACGGTCTCCATCACGGTGACGCCGTGCTCGGCGACGGCGGCGAAGAGCACCGCCGGATCGCGGGCGACATCACGGGAGACCAGGTGCACCCGGCCCCCGGTGATCAGCGGCGCGAGCATCTGCCACACCGAGATGTCGAAGGTGAGCGGCGCGTTCATCACCACCCGGTCGGCGGGCGTCAGATGGAGGTCGTCCAGCTTGGCGAGCAGATGGTTGTTCATGCCGCGCCGGTGCACCATGGCGCCCTTGGGACGGCCGGTGGAGCCGGAGGTGAAGCAGATGTAGGCGAGCGCGTCGCGGCCACCGGCGGTCGGCGGCGGCACGGGAGCCGCCTGCGGCTCCGCGTCGTCGAGGGAGTCGTCGAGGAACAGCAGCCGTACGGCGGGCACCGCGGCGGCGATCTCCTCGGCGCGGGCCCGCTGTTCGGGGGCGGCCAGCAGCCAGCTCACGCCGCCCGCGGCCAGCAGGTCGGCGGTGCGCACCACCGGACCCTCGGGGTCGAGCGGCACATAGGCGGCGCCGGCACCGAGGATGCCGAGCACGGCGACCGGCACCCGGGCGGTCGGCTCGCTGAGCACCGCGACCAGATCGCCCTCGGCCGCTCCCTCGGCGCGCAGCCGCAGCGCGAGCGCGTCGGCGCGGGCGACCAGCTCGGCGTACGTGTGCGCCCGGCCGGAGTCGTCGGTGACCGCCACGGCGTCCGGGCGCAGCTCCGCCTGACGCCGTACCCGGTCGGTGACCTCGGCGAAGTCCTCGTCGCGGGCGGTGTCGTTGAAGTCCACCAGGACACGGTGGCGCTCGGCCGGGGACAGCAGGTCGACGGAGCCGGCCGGGCGGTCCGGGTCGTCGGCGACGGCCGACAGGAGCCGGACCAGGCGGTCCAGCAGGGCCTGGGCGTCCTCGGTGTCGAAGACGTCCGGCCGGTGGTCGATCTGGAGGCGCAGCCGCTCGCCGGGGATGGCGGTGAGGGCGAGCGGGTAGTGCGCCGCGTCGTGCGGGTCGACCCCGGTGACGCGGAGGTCGCCCGTGGACAGCGCGGACAGCGAGGCGAGCCCCTCGGCGTCCACCTGGTAGTTCTGGAACGCGACACAGGAGTCGAACAACTCGCCTGCGTCGGCGGTGCGTTGGATCTCGGTCAGGCCGAGGTGATGGTGCTCGATCAGGCTCGCCTGTTCGTCCTGGAGACGGGTGAACAGGCCCATCAGGGACTCGGCGGGGTCGATACGGACCCGCACCGGCACGGTGTTGAGGCACAGGCCGACGATGTCGGCGACGCCGGGCAGTTCGGGGGAGCGGCCGCTGACGACCGCGCCGAAGACCACGTCGTAGGAGCGCAGCCGGTTGCCGAGCAGCAGCGCCCACGCGCCCTGGAGCAGGGTGCCCGGGGTGATCCGGTGGGACCGGGCGAGCGCGGTGAGCCGCTCCGTCAGGGACGGCGCGAGCACGGTCTCGACCCGGTGCGGCAGCAGCCCGGCGGGGGCCGCGGAGACCGGGGCGGTACGGGTGCCTCCGGCGAGCCCGGCCAGCGCGCGGCCCCAGGCGTCCCGGGCCGCGTCGGTGTCCCGGGTGCCGAGCCAGCGCAGGAACGACGCGTAGGGCGTGACCGGCGGCAGCGCGGCCGCGTCGGGTCCGGCGTCGTGCAGGGCCAGCAGCTCCCGCACCAGGACGGGCCACGACCAGCCGTCCAGCAGGATGTGATGGTACGTCAGCAGCAGCCGGTGGCTGAGCGGGCCGGTGCGTACGAGGGTGAAGCGCAGCAGCGGCGGCCGGGCCAGGTCGAAGCGGCGGGCCCGGTCCTCGGCCAGCAGCGTCTCGATGGCGGTCGCCTGCTCCGCCGCGCCGAGTCCGCTGAGATCCGTCTCGGCCCACGGCACCTGGACGTCACGCCGTACGACCTGCGCGGGCTCCCCGGAGGCGCGGCGCAGGAACCCGGCGCGCAGGTTGGCGTGGCGCCGCAGCACCGCGTCGGCGGCGGCCCGCAACCGCCCGGCGTCGAGGGGACCGGTCAGGTCCAGGAGCAACTGGGCGACGTAGACGTCCCGTTCGTCCTCGTCGTACAGCGCGTGGAAGAGGATGCCCTCCTGGAGCGGGGAGAGGGGCAGAACGTCCTCGACGCGGGAGGCGGCAGGGGAGGCGGCCGGGGAAGCGGCGGAGGAAGGGGCGGGGGAAGGGGCGGGGGCGCTCGGGTCCGCGGGGGCGGCGGTTTCGCTCACGGTGTGTTTCCTTGTCGGTTCTCAGGCGGGACGGCCGCGGCGGGCGCGGCGCACGATCGGCGGTTCCGGCGCGGCGGCGGACTCGGCGGTGGCCAGGGCGAGTTCGGCGACGGTGGGTCCGGCGAAGAAGCGGCGGACGGTGACCGCGGCGCCGAGGCCGGAGCGGATCTCCGACAGCAGCCGGGTGGCGAGCAGCGAGTGCCCGCCGAGCTCGAAGAAGTTGTCGTGGACGCCCACGCGGTCGGCGCCCAGCAGCTGCTCCCACAGGGCGGCGAGCGCCCGTTCGGTCTCGTCGCGCGGCGCCTCGTAGGGCCGTTCGGCGGCGACCGGGGTGGGGGAGGGCAGCGCGGCCAGATCGGTCTTGCCGTTCGCCGTGACCGGGAAGCGGTCCAGCACCGTGATGGTCAACGGCACCATGTAGTCGGGCAGTTCGGACCGCAGATACCGGCGCAGCCCCGCCGGGTCGGGGGCGGCGCCCGCGGCGGGCACCGCGTACCCGGCGAGGGCGGGTCCGGCCGCGGTGGGCACGACGGTCACGGCGGCCCGGCCGACGGAGGGATGCCCGGCGAGCACGTTCTCGATCTCGCCCGGTTCGATGCGCAGCCCGCGGATCTTGACCTGGCGGTCGGCCCGCCCGAGGTACTCGACCTGCCCCGCGGTGTTCCACCGGGCGAGGTCGCCGGTGCGGTACATCCGGGCGCCGGGCGGCCCCGCCGGGCAGGCGACGAACCGTTCGGCGGTGAGCCCGGGACGGCCCAGATAGCCCTGCGCGAGGCCCGCCCCGGCGATGTACAGCTCGCCGGTCACACCGGGCGGCACCGGGGCGAGCCGGTCGTCGAGGATGTGCAGGCAAGTGCCGTCCAGGGGGCGGCCGATGGGCACCTGCCCGTCCCGGAGCGGCGCCCCGGGCGCCACCGCGAACGTGGCGGCGAAGGTGGTCGTCTCGGTCGGCCCGTACGCGTTGGTGACGGTGGTGCCGGGGCAGTGCTCGCGGACCCGCCGGACGGCCGCGGGGGAGGCCGCCTCGCCGCCGGTCATCACCTCGACCAGCGTGGCCAGCCGCTCCGGGCAGCGGTCGGCGAGCTCGTTGAACAGCGTGGCCGTCAGGAACGTGCCGGTGACCCGCTGCTCCGCCATGAGGGCGGCGAGGGCGGGGACGTCCAGGTCGCCGGGCGGGGCGATGACCACGAGGCCGCCGTTCAGCAGCGGCACCCACAACTCGTAGGTGGAGGCGTCGAAGGCGTGCGGGGAGCGGAAGAGGACCCGCTCATGGGCGCCGCCGCGCCAACGGCGGTCCAAGGCGAGGGCGACGACCTCCCGGTGCGAGACGGCGACGCCCTTGGGGGTGCCCGTCGAGCCGGAGGTGTACATCACGTAGGCGAGGCCGTCGGGGTGGCCGCCGACGCGGTCCGGGAGGCCGTCGCCCTCGCTGCTGTCGTCGTTGTCGTCCACGCGCAGGATGTGCCGTACGCCGAGGTCGGGGGCGGCTCCGGCGTCGGTGATCAGCACGGCCGCCCCGGCCTCGGCGACGATCGCCGTCGAACGGGCCAGGGGGGCGGCCGCGTCCAGCGGGAGGTAGGCCGCCCCGGCCTTCAGCACCCCGAGGGTGGCCGCGATCAGCTCCACCGAGCGGTCCATCAGCACCGCGACGGTGTCGCCGTGCCGCACACCCAGTCGGGCGAGTCGCGCGGCCAACCGGTCGGAGAGCGCGTCGAGTTCACCGTAGGTGGCCTCGCGTCCCGCGCAGACGGCGGCCGTCCGCTCCGGGTGGTCGGCGGCCCGCGCGCCGAACAGGGCGTCCACGGTGGCGGCGTGGGGCTGCGCGGGGGCGCCCTGCCAGCCGTGCAGGAGGTCCGCGTGCTCGGCGGGGGTCAGCAGGTCGAGGGCGCCGATGGGGGCGGCCGGTTCCTGGACGACGGCGGCGGCGAGGCGGACCAGGCGGTCGAGGAGCCGCTGGGCGGTCTCGGCGTCGAAGAGGTCGGCGGCGTATTCGAGGGCCAGGCCGATCCCGGCGGGCGCGCCGCTCGCGGGGTCGTGGCGCTCGTCCACCTCCAGGGTCAGATCGAACTTCGCGGTCTCGGTGCGCACCGCCTCCGTCCGCACCCGCAGTCCCGGGAAGACCGGCTCGTCGTGCGCGTCCCGCTGGCTCGCCACCGCGATCTGGAAGAGGGGGTGACGGCCGGGCGAGCGCGGCGGGTTGAGCCGCTCGACCAGCGCGTCGAAGGGCAGGTCGCGGTGGGCGTGGGCGTCGAGCACGGCGTCGCGGACCCGGTCGAGCACCTCGGTGAAGGCGGGGTCGCCCGAGGTGTCGGCCCGCACCACCACGGTGTCGACGAACAGGCCGACGAGATCGTGCAGGGCCTCGTCGTCGCGGCCGTCCACCGGGCAGCCCAGGGGCAGGTCGGTGCCCGCGCCGAGCCGGGTGAGCAGCGCGGCGAAGGCCGCCTGGACGGCCATGAACGGCGTGGCGTGCCGCTCCCGGGCCAGCGCGGCGAGCCCCGCGTGCACCTCGGCACCGGCCTCGGCGCTCACCACGGCGCCGCGGTACGAGGCGACGGCGGGACGCGGCCGGTCGGTGGGCAGCGCGTGCTCCTCGGGCAGGCCCGCCAGCACACCCGTCCAGTGGGCGAGTTGCCGCGCGTGCAGCGAGTCCGGGTCCGCCGCGTCGCCCAGCACCTCCTGCTGCCACAGGGCGAAGTCCGGGTACTGCACGGGGAGTTCCGGCCACCCCGGATCGCCGCCCAGCACTCGGGCGGTGTAGGCGGCGGCCAGGTCGTGGACGAGGACGTCGAGCGAGGCGCCGTCGCCCGCGATGTGGTGCAGCACCAGCAGCAGCTGGTGCTCGTCGGCCTCGTCGGTGAACAGGTGGGCACGCAGGGGGACTTCGGCGGCCACGTCGAAGGGGCGTCCGGCGGATGAGCGCGCCCGCTCCCCGTGTTCGGCGGCGGGGCAGACCGTGACGGTCAGGTCCGGTGCGGCGCCCGGCTCCAGGACGTGCTGGCGGGGGCGGCCGTCCTCGTCGGGGAACACGGTCCGCAGGGCCTCGTGCCGGTCGGTCACATCGGCGAGGGCGGCGGCGAGGGCGGCGCGGTCGAGGTCGCCCCGCAGGCGCAGCCCCACGGGGATGTTGTGCAGGCCGGACGGGTCGCCGTCGCGGCACAGGAACCACAGACGGCGCTGGGCGTGGGACAGGGGGATCACAGCAGATCTCCGAGCTGGGATTCAAAGGCGTCGAGGTCGGCCTGGCTGAGGCCGGTGAGGGACACGTCGGAGGGGGTCAGCCCGGCGGCGCCGGGCAGCGCGGTGTGCCGGGCGAGGGCCCGCAGCATCGCGAACCACTCCTCGGCCAGCGCCCGCACCCGGTCGGCCGGGTAGGCGTTGCCCGCCCAGGTCCAGGTGGCGCTGAGGGTGAGCCCGTCGGGGCCCTCGTGCGCGGCCGCGTTGACCTCGACGGCGTGCGCCATGGGCAGGCCCGCGTCGGCGTCGTCGAGGGCGAAGTCGTGCCCGGGGGCGGCGGCCCAGTCGGCGGTGTCGCCCATGGGGAAGCGGCCCAGGTAGTTGAAGCCGATCTCGGGGATGCCGAGGGCCGAAAGCCCCGGGCCGGTACGGCTGTTGCCGTAGCGCAGCAGGCCGTGCCCGATGCCGTGGTCGGGGATCGCCCGCAGCGTCTCCTTGACCTGGCGCAGGGCGGCTCCGACGGTGGCTCCACCGGCGCGGGCGTCGGCCAGATCGGGCAGCCCGAGGTCGAAGCGGACCGGGTACACGGTGGTGAACCAGCCGACGGTGCGGGACAGGTCCACGCCGTCGGTGATCTCCTCCCGTCCGTGCCCCTCGATGTCCACGAGCACCGCACCGCCGTCACCGTCCCCGGTGCCGGGCCGCCGCCAGGCCAGGACGGCGAGGGCGAGACCGGTCAGCAGGACGTCGTTGACCGTGCCGTTGACCAGCCCGGGTGCCAGGGTGAGCAGCGGCCCGGTGACGTCCGGGGGCAGGGTGAGGGTGTGCCGGTTGACGGCGCTCTCCGCGTCGAGCCGGTCCAACGCGCAGACCCCGCCCAGTGGTTCGGGTGCCGGGCGCAGGGTGTCGGTCCAGCGCGCGGCCTCCGCCATCCGGCGGCCCGAGGTGGCGTCGGCCCGCAGCAGGCCGGCCCAGTGCGCGAACGGGGTCGGCACCGGCGCCGGTTCGGGTGCGCGACCCGAGGCGAGCGCCTCCCAGCAGGAGCGCAGATCGTCCTGGAGGATGCGCCAGGACACCCCGTCGACGGCCAAGTGGTGGACGACCAGGGCGAGTCGGCCCTGCCGGGCGGGGCCGCGGCCGACGCGCACGGCGCGCAGCACGATCCCCTCGGCGGGCGCGAGCAGCCGCTGCGCTCTTCCCCTACACGACGCTCTTCCGATCTAGCAGCCGCCGCGCGGCCCGGACGCGCTCCGTCACCAGGCCGGGCAGCTCCTCGTCGGTGGCGGTGTCCGCCTCGATGTGCTCGATCAGCGCGCGGGCGTCGACGCTCCCCGGCGGCGGCACCGACGGCCCCGCGCCGGTCGGTTCCGCACCGGCCGTACTCCCAGGGGCCGCACCCGCGTCGATCGTGGCCGCGCCGCCGGGCACCCGCAGCCTGAGGATGTCATGGGTGTCCAGCAGGGCCTGTACGACGCGCACCGCGTCCTCGGCGCCGAAACCGGCCGGGGTGCGCAGCACGAGCGACTGGTTGTACGTGTCGACGGGACCGCCCAGCTCGCCGAGCCACGCCATGATCGGGGTCGGCGCGAACGGGCCGAGCCGGCGCGCGGTCCTGGCGGGCCCGGCGCCCGCACCGGGGCGGCCGACCGCGCGGGCACCGGCCGCCAGCGCGGCGACGGTCTCGCTGCGCAGCACCTCACGAGTGGTGACGAGGAGTCCGGCGGGGCGGGCGCGGCTGACGACCTGGATGGCCTGGATGCTGTCCCCGCCGAGCCCGGTGAAGCTCTGCCCCGGGTCGACGGCGGCCAGCCCGAGCACGTCCGCGATCAGCGCGCACAGCGTCCCGGTGGGATCCACCACGCCGGTTCCGCCGTCAACCCCGTTGTCGGCGAGGGTGGTTGTGGAGCGGTCGAGGTCAGTCACGGGCCGGGTTCCCGGCGAGGGCGGCCACCAGGGACGCGGGCCGCATGTCGGTCCAGTTCCGCTCCACGTGGTCGAGGCAGCTCTGCCGCGGCGCGGGCCCGTGCACCCGCGTCCAGCCCGCCGGGACGGCCGCGGTGGCGGGCCACAGGGCGTGCTGGAGCTCGTCGTTGCGGACGACCAGGTAGTCGGCGTTGTCGTTCTCGAAGGGGTTGCTCATGGCAGGTCCTCGGGGTGTCCGTTCCGGGTGCCGTACGGGTCGTACGACGGGATGGTGGGGAGGTGGCTAGGGACGGGGACCGGTGTCGACGCTGAGCCGCACCAGGCGGCGCGCCTCGTCCAGCGCCGCCGTCACCCGCTCCGGCGTCGGATGGCCGGCGATGACGTGCCCGATCCGGTCTCCGGCGCTGCGCGGGCGCCGTACGGCCGTGCCGGGCGCGGCGGTGACCGTGACCGCCTCGACGTCCGGCACGGCGGCGGCCTCCTGGGTCCCGTCGACGGCGTCGAGGACCCCGTCGGCGTCGGGCAGCAGGAACTGGATGCCCGCGTGGGCGTCCTGGGCGGGCTTGAGCGCGGGGGCGAGCCCGACGGCGGTGCGCAGCTGCTGTTCGAGCAGGTCGACGCCGGTGGCCAGCCGGATCAGTTCGGGGATCATGCCGCCCGCGGGGCGCGGGTTGATCTCGATGACGGCGGGGCCCCGGGCGGTGAGCTTCACCTCGGTGTGGGTGGCGCCCAGCCGTATCCCGGCCGCGTCCAGGGCGGCGGTCACGGTCTCGGTGATCCGCTGGGCCGTCTCGGCTGGCAGCGGGGCCGGGAAGAGGTGCCGGTGCTCCACGAAGTGCGGGGTGCCGGTCACGGACTTCTCGGTGATGCCGACGCACTCGGCGCGGCCGTCCCAGGTGAACATCTCCACGCTGTACTCGGGGGCGTCCAGGTACTCCTCCACGAGGACCGTGCGCGCGGTCGGCATGCCCCGGACATTGGTGGTCACGGCGAGGACCCGCTCGGCGTGGGCGGTGGCCGTGGCCTCGTCGGCGCAGAGCAGGACGTTCACGGAACCGGAGTCGTCGGCGGGCTTGACCACACAGGGCAGCCCGGTCCGGGCCACGGCGGCGGCCACCTCGGACGCGTCACGGACGACGGCGTACCGCGGCTGGCGCACCCCGGCGCTCTCCAGCAGAGCCCGCAGCGCCGACTTGTCACGGCACGCGGTCACGGCCTCGGGCGGATTGCCGGGCAGCCCGAGCCAGCGGGCCAGGCGCGCGGCGGCGGGGACGTAGAAGTCGCTGGTGGTGGTGATGCCCGCGATCTCCTCGCGGCGGAAGCGGTCCTGGACGGCGGCGCGCAGGGCGGCGTCCGAGTTGGTGTCGCAGCGGATCACCTCGGCGCCGGTGGCGGCGAGCCCCCGGTACCGGTCGGGGTCACCCGTCAACAGCACCGGCACGGTGCCCAGTTCCGCGCGGGCCAGCTCCAGGGCGAGCATGCCCGTGCCGGTGGTGTTGGACTCCACGAAGACCAGATGCCGCAGCAGTTCCTCGGGGGCGCGGAACGGCTGCCGGGACCAGCTCAGCGCGGTCTGCCCGGCCGGAATCACGGACGGCCCCCCGGGCGCCGGGAGTTCGTGCAACCGGTGGGTGTCCCAGTGCTCGTCGCTGTAGACGGTGTCGGCGTACCGGTCGCCGCGGTCGGGCATGATGCCGACGATGCGCGAGCCCGGTTCGGCCCGCTCGGCGAGGTCGCCGAGGACGCGGTAGACCGAGCCGGAGGTGTTGCCCGCGAAGATCTGCTGCTCCCGGGCGAGGTCCCGGGTGGCGGCGAACGCCTCGTGGTCGTTGAGCCAGTGCACCTCGTCGATGAGCGAGCGGTCCAGGTTCTTCGGCAGCAGGCTGTTGCCGAGGCCGCTCTGCAGCCGCTGCGGCACATCGGGCTGCCCGAACAGGGCGCTGCCCACGCAGTCGACGCCCACCACCGTCACGCCGGGCAGGCTCTCCCGCAGGGCACGGGAGGTGCCGCACAGCGATCCGCCGCTGCCGACCGCCCCGACGACGGTGTCGATGTGCCCCAGGTCGGCCAGCAGTTCACCCGCCAACTCCCGGTAGGCGCCCGGGTTGTCGGGGTTGGTGTACTGCTGCGGCCAGAAGGCGCCGGGCAGTTCGGCCATCAGCTCCGCGAGCCGCTCCAGGCGGGCGGACTGCCAGCCGTGGCTGGTCATCGCCTCGACGATGTGCACCCGGCAGCCGAGGGCGCGCAGTTTGGCGAGGGTGACGGGATCGATGCGCGGATCGGTGACGATGTGCACCTCATGGCCGAGCGAGCGGCCGACGAGGGCGACACCGAGGGCCATGGTGCCGGACGAGCTCTCCACGACCGGCGCGTCCGGCCGCAGCGTGCCGAGGCGCCGGGCCTCCCGGATGATGTTGCGGGCGACGCGGTCCTTCATCGCGAAGAGGTTCTGGAGTTCCAGCTTGGCGTAGACCTCCACCCCGCGTGTCTCGCCGAGGCGCAGCCGGACCAGCGGTGTCCCGCCGATCGCGTCCGTCAGCGTGTCGAACAGCATGGTCAGATCTCCAGCTCGTGAGGGAGGGCGGAGGGTTCCGCGGCGGGATGGGATACGGGTACGGGGGCGGCGGGCCCGGTGGGCTGCCCGCGGTGCGGCCGGGTCCAGTCGTCGCCCGCGCCCAGCGAGCGGTGCACGGACACCTCGCCGCCAAGAGCCGTGCAACCGGCCCTGATGTGGGCGGACTTGGCGTCGAGTTCGGGGTCACCGGCTTCGAGGAGGACACCGAGCAGGGTGCCGCTGTGCGCGAGGACCAGGCCGAGCCCGCCGACCTCGGCGCACAGCACGCGCAGCCGGTCGAACCCGGGGCGCTCGCGCCGTCGGCCGTTCAACTCCGCGCTGCGGGTGGCCACTTCGCCCACGGACGGCAGGTCGCCTTCGGTGACGGCGGTGGTGAGCCGGTCGAGCAGCCGGGCGTACTCGCGCCGGTCCCCGGCCCCGATCGGACCGGCCGTGCGATTGTGGGCGACCGTGTCGACCTGCCCGCCCTCGTCATGCGCGACGACGGCGAACGGCGGCAGCGTGCCGAGCCTGCGGCCGAGGCGCACGCCCCGGTGGTGGAAGCAGACGATCTCGTCGTACATCACACCGTCGGCCGGTTCCACGCCCCGCAGGAACGCCTCGGTCTCGGCGGGGGAGAACGACCGCCCGAAGGCCGCGCCGACGGCTCGCACGGTGGCGACCAGGTCGGCCGACGAGCTGGCCATGCCCTTGCCCTCGGGCAGGTCACCGCCCAGTTCCAGCAGGCCGCCGTGGGTCACCCCGAGCGCGGACAGCACGGCCTCGGCGGTGCGCCGGGACTTGACCTTGTGCGCGGGCTCGATGCGCACGTCCGGCCGCCCGGGCCACGGGTGGAAGGCGGCGGTCGCCCACCTGGCCAGCGGGAACGTCACCAGGAAGTCGCCGTCCGGCTCGGGCAGCGCGCCCTGGAGGAGCTCCCCGAACGTACCGAAGGCGTGCCCGAGACCGGGTTCGAGGTCGGCCGCCGCGGCGGCCGGGCTGGAGAGCGGTGACGGCGGCATCAGCGGTCCCCCGCTTCCGCGCGTACGGCACCCTCGGCGGGGGCCGCCGTCGCCGTGAGCCCCAGCGCCCGGTCCGCCTCGGCGGCACCCGCGCGGACGGCCCACGACGCTCTTCCGATCTCCGCAGCTCCCAGGCGGCTCGCACCTCGGCGTACGCCGCCCGCTGGACGCGCAGCGCCTCGGCGACCGACTCGGGCCGCGCCGAACCCGCCGAGACCAGGCGGTCGAGCCCGCGCCGCACGTCGAAGGCGTCGGCGAGCAGCTCGCCCGGCGCGGTGAGCGTGACGGAGTGCTCGGCCGCCGCCTCGACCAGCAGCCCGGGCACGCCCGGGTGCGGCGGGGCACCGGCGCCGACGGCCCGCACGATGTACTTGCCGGCGATCACCTGGGCGGTGCGCCAGGGCACGCCCTCGGTCAGGGTGAGGGCGTTGGCGAGGCTGAACCCGCCCAGGAACTCCCGCTCGCACACCTCGCGCATCCGCGCCGCGCGGAAGGTGAGACGGCGCAGCACCTCGGTGAGCAGCCGGACGGTGCCGTGCGCCGAGTCGAAGGCGGCCAGCACATGGGTACCGGCCTCCTTGGAGACCTCGACCAGATTGCAGAACGGAGTGTTGCGCTGGCCCAGCAGCACATCCGTGTGGAAGGCGGTCAGATGGGCGGTGCGGCCCCGGATGCGTTCCAGCACGGGGTAGTTCTTCTTCTGCGGCATCGCCGAGGAGATGCCGGACAGTTCGTCGGGCAGCTCGATGAAGCCGTACTCGCTGCCGCCCCAGGTGAGCAGGTCGGTGGTGAAGCGGCTCAGGGCGGCGCCGAGCAGGCTGAGTTCGGCGGTGGCCTCGGCGCTCCAGCGGCGGGAGGCGACCGCGGTGAGCGCGTTGGACTGCGGGCGGTCGAAGCCGAGCAGCCGGGCCATCCGGACGCGGTCCCACGGCAGTTCCTGCCCGGCCATGGCACCCGCGCCGAGCGGGCAGGCGTCGATGCCGTCGTAGGCGGCCAGCAACCGGCGCTGGGTGTGCAGCACATGCTCGGAGAGCGCGGTGAGATGGAAGCCGGGGGTGATGATCTGGGCGGCCTGGAAGTGCGTGTACCCGGGCATGGGCAGCTCGCGGTTCTCCTCCGCGAGCTGTACGACGATCTCGCCGAGCTCCGCCAGGGCCCCGGCGAACGCGATGAGCCGCTCACGGCCGAACATCAACTGGGCGCACGCCTGGAGGTCGTTGCGGCTGCGGTCGACGTGCCAGCGCACGACCGGACGCGCGAGCCCCGCCTCGACATGCCGCTCGATCGCGAACGCGATGTCCGACATGTTGGCGTCGGGCCGGGCGCTGAGGGTGTCCGGGCCCACCCCGTCGAGGAGGGCGGCGACGGCGTGCGCCTCGTCCGTGTCGAGCAGTCCCATGCGGGCGTACTCGGCGGCGAGGGTCTTCTCGATGGCGACGTAGTGGTGCAGCAGATGGCGGGACTCGAACCGGAACTGCGGGGCGAGCACCTCCTCGTGCAGCAGTTCGCTCGGTCCGCCGCTGATGCGGCCGGTGAGTTCGGCGGCGGGTGCCGGGGACTGGCTCGTCACGTGACGGTGTCCGTTCTGTGGTGTGAGCGGGCGTGGCGCGAAAGGGCCGGTGGGCGCCTTCCGCGGGCGGGGCAGGGAGGGATCAGCGGTGGTCGGCCGCGGCCAGGGCGGCGCCGAGCGCGGCGGCCACGGCGAACACCCGCGGGGGCCGCACCAGTTGGTAGTGGTCGGCGTCGGCGTCGTACCGGATCAGACCGTCCGGGACCCGGTCGGCCCATCGCCGCGCCGAGCCGATCTCGGCGCCGGTCAGGCTCTGGTGGAAGTGGACGGGCCCCGGCGCGACCGGCGGCCGGTAGCGGACGGTGGCGAGCAGGCCGGTGCGGAAGACGGTGTAGTGCCGGACCAGGTCGTCGAAGTCCGGTCCCGTGTCCGGGAGATGGTCCGCCACGACCCGCAGCCGGGCCGGGGTGCCGGCCGCCGCGCGGAGTTCGGCGCGCAGCGCGGCACGGGCGTCCGCACCGGGGTCCGTCCCCGAGGAGCGCGCGAGATCGTCGTGGAACCACTCCAGCAGGGACACGTCGTCATCAGGGACGTCGACCGTCCCCGGGTAGGCCGTGTCCAGCAGCGTGAGCGTCCCGACGCGTTCCCCGGCGGCGCGCAGCTGATGGGCCATCTCGTAGGCGAGCAGCCCGCCGAAGGACCAGCCGGCCAGATGGTACGGGCCCTCGGGCCGGACCTGGCGCAGCGCGGCGAGATGGGCGGCGGCGAGTTCCTCGACGGTCGCCGGGGCACGGTCGTCCCCGTCCGGTCCCGCGCCCGTCAGGCCCGGGGCGGTGAGCCCGAACACCGGTCGCCCGGCGTCCAGTTCGGCCGCGAGGTCGCGGTAGCACAGGACCTGGCCGCCGATGGGGTGGACGAGGAAGAGCGGGTCCAGATCGCCGTCCGGGCGGATGCGGACGACCGTGTCCGGGCCGGCCGGTCGCCGCCGGGCGCGCAGCACCTCCGCCTGCCCGGCGACGGTCGGACGCTCCAGCACGGTGGAGACCGAAAGCCGTTGCCCGAACGCGTCGTTGAGGCGGCCGATGAGGCGCAGGGCGTCGATGGAGTGGCCGCCGGAGGCGAAGAAGTCGTCGTGGACGCCGACCGGTCCGGCGCCGAGCAGCTGTTCCCAGATCCCGGCGATCCGGGCCTCCGTCGCGTCGCGGGGCGGCTCGGGCGGGCTCTGGCGGAGCGCGCCCGCCGGGTCCGGCGCGGGCAGCGCGGCACGGTCGAGCTTGCCGTTCGGGGTGAGCGGCAGGGCGTCCAGCAGGACCCACGCCGACGGGACCATGTGGTCGGGAAGCAGGGCCCGGGCGTGCCGGACCAGCTCCTCCGTGCCGGTGCCGGTGCCGGTGCCGGTGCCGGTGTCTGTCCGCGCGCCCGTGCCCGTGGCGTCGGCACCGTCCTCGGCCGTCACCACGTACGCGACCAGCCGCTCCCCGCGCAGCAGCACGGCACAGCCGCGCACCGCCGGGTGTTCGCCGAGCACCGCCTCGATCTCCCCGGGCTCCACCCGGAAACCGCGGATCTTCATCTGGTGGTCGGTGCGGCCGGCGTACTCCAGGGCGCCGTCCGGCCGGTGCCGGGCCAGGTCACCCGTGCGGTACAGGCGGCGGGTGACCCCGTCGGCGCCGGTGTGCCGCACGAACCGCTCGGCGGTCAGATCCGGTCGGCCGTGGTAACCGAGCGCCAGCCCGACGCCCTCCAGGTACAGCTCGCCGGTGACGCCCAGCGGGACCTCGGCCAGGCGGGCGTCGAGCACATGGGTGCGCATGTTGGCGATGGGCCGCCCGATGGGCACGGTGTCGCCGTCGTCGGGCGCGCACCGCCAGGCCGTCACATCGACGGCCGCCTCGGTCGGGCCGTAGAGGTTGTGCAGCTCGACCCCGGGCAGCAGCTCGAAGAACCGGTTGCGTACGTCGGCGGGCAGGGCCTCGCCGCTGCACACGACCCGGGTGAGCCCGGCGGCCGACGCGACCGCCTCGGTGTCGTCCAGGAACACGGCCAGCATCGACGGCACGAAGTGCACGGTGCTGATCCGCTCGTCCCGCACGAGCCCGGCCAGATAGCCCGGGTCGCGCTGCCCGCCGGGCCGGGCGAGGACGAGGGTCGCACCGGTGAGCAGCGGCCAGAACAGCTCCCACACCGACACGTCGAACGTGTACGGCGTCTTCTGGAGCACCCGCTCACCGGCGACGAGCCCGTACGCGTCCTGCATCCACAACAGCCGGTTGGCGATGGCCCGATGGGACACCACGACGCCCTTGGGGGTGCCGGTGGAACCCGAGGTGAAGATCATGTACGCGGGGTCGTCGGGAGCCGCGGCCGGTACGGCGGTGCGCGGAGCCTCCAGCGGCCCGTCCGGTACGGCATCCGACTCGTCCGCCGGTACGACGACACGCACCTCGGCGTCCCGCAGCCGGGCGCCCCAGCCCCGGTCGGCGACGACCAGCCCGATCCCCGCCTCGGCCAGCAGGGACCGCACCCGCTGCTCGGGGTGCTCCGGGTCCAACGGCACATACGCGGCACCGCACTTGAGCACGGCGAGCAGGGCGACCGGCAGGGTCAGGGACCGCTCAAGCAGCAAGGCGACGAACGTGCCGGGACCGGCGCCGCGCTCCCGCAGTCGCTCGGCCAGCCGCTGTGCCGCCGCGTCGAGCGCCCGGTAACTCAGCTCGCCGCCCTCGAAGCGGACGGCCGAGGCATCCGGGGACAGCCGTACCTGACGATCGATCAACTCCGTGAGCATATGCGGCTCTTCGTACCGCTTCCCGGTGCTGTTCCACTCCGCGTACCGTCGGCGGTCCGCCACCGCAAGCAGGTCGGCGGCCAGGCAGTCCCGGTCCGGGGCGTCGGCGAGGGCCCGCAGCGCCGCCGTGTACGAGGCGTGGACCGCGGCCATCCGCTCGGCGGGGAAGCGGGCGGCGTCGTAGCGCAGCCCGAGTTCGAGCAGCCGGCCGTCGGGGCTGCGGGAGAACTCCGCGCCGAACGCGAAGTCCGTGTCGGCCTCGCCGATCTCGTCCAGCACGGTGAACGCGCCGTCGGCGGGGCCCTCCTGCTCGACGTGGAAGTGGGTGTAGTTGAAGAACGTCTCGAAGGGCGCGCTGCCACCGGCGGCGCGCACGATCTCCGCGAGCGGGAAGCGCCGGTGCTCGTGGACGGGCACCTCCAGGTCCGCGACCCGCCGGACGAACTCCCGCCAGCTCTCCGCGGTGAGGGCGACACGGAACGGCAGCGTGTTGAGGAACACGCCGACGACCTTGTCGCCGTCCGGCTCCTCCGCGCGCCCGTTGTGGACCACACCGGTGGTGATCTCGTCGCCGCCGCCCAGCAGCGCCATGACCCGGACATGCGTGGCGAGCAGGACGGTGCGCAGCGGCACGCCCAGCTCGGCGGCGCGCGCGGTGAGGCGCTCGTGCAGGTCGGCGGGGAGCGGCTCATGATGCCAGGACATCCGCGGCGCTGCGCCGACGGGACCGGTGCGGGGCAGCCGGGTCACGGTGGCGCCGGCCGTCTGCCCGGCCCAGAAGGACCGGTGCGCCGGATCGGCGAGGGCGGCGCGTTCGAGCGCGACGAAGGAGGCGAAGCGGGAGCGCGGCGCGGGGGCGGGCGCCGGCGCGTCCGCTCCGGCGCACAGACGGACGTACCGCGCACTGAGTTCGGTGAACAGGGAGCGTTCGCTCCAGCCGTCCACGATCGCGTGGTGTTCGGCGATGAAGAGCTGGAAGGCGGTGTCGGAGCGGCGCTGCACATGGAAGCGGATCAGCGGCGCCCGGTCCCAGGCGAACGGGCGGGTGCGCTCGGCCTCGTAGTGCCGGGCGACGGCCGCCTCCCGCGCCGCGTCGTCCAGGTCGCGCAGATCCTCGAAGGTGATCTCGGGGCGGGCGTCGCGGTGCACGAACTGGAGGGGTTCGCCGAAGCCGTGCAGATCGAAGGAGGTGCGCAGCATCTCGTGCCGGGCGGCGGCCTCGGCGACCGTCTGCCGCCAGGCGGCCTCGGACCAGGGCGCCCGGACGTGGTAGGCGGAGACGTTGTGGTAGACGCGCCCCGCGGCGGCCGGGAGATCGCTGTGGAAGAGCATCCCGGCCTGGAGCCGGGTCATCGGGTAGGCGTCGTCGAGCCCGTCCGGGAGCGCGGCCCGGTCCGCCTCGGTGAGCAGCGAGAACGGCTCGTACGACGGCGTCTCCTGCGCCGCGCCCGGGTCGTGGGCGACGGCCTCGGCCAGGCCGCGCACGGTCTGGTGCCGCATGAGGTCCACGACGCCGAAGCGCAGCCCGCGGTCCCGGGCCCGCGCCAGCACCTGGAGGGAGCGGATGGAGTCGCCGCCCAGCGCGAAGTAGTTGTCGAGGGCGCCGACCCGCTCGTGCCCGAGCACCTCCTGCCAGACCTCCGCGAGGGCGGTCTCGACGGGCCCGCTCGGCGGTTCGTACGCCGACCCGGGCGCGAGCGCACCGGTCGCCGTGCCCGGGACCGGCAGCGCGCGCCGGTCGACCTTGCCGTTGGCGGTCAGGGGGAGCACCGGGAGGGTGACAAGGGCGCCCGGGATCATATAGCCGGGGAGCCGGGCCGCCAGATGGGCGCGGAGGCCGTCCACCGTGAGGTCGCCCGGGGCGGAGCCGTCCGCCGCGGGGCTCTGCGCGGCCGGTACGACATACCCGGCCAGTACGGGGGTCCCGGTGGCGTCCGGGACGACCCGGGCGACGGCGGCGCCGACGCCGGGGTGCGCGGTGAGCGCCGCCTCGATCTCGCCGAGTTCGATACGGAAGCCCCGCAGCTTGACCTGGTCGTCGATGCGGCCGAGGTACTCCAGCTCGCCGTCGGCCCGCAGCCGTGCCAGGTCGCCGGTCCGGTACCGGCGCTCCCCGCAGGGTGCGGTGGGGAAGCGTTCCGCGGTCAGTTCCGGGCGGTTGAGATAGCCCCGGGCCAGGCCCGCCCCGGCGACGTACAGCTCACCGGCGGCGCCGCGCGGGACCGGGTCCCCGTGCCGGTCCAGCAGATGCAGCCGCAGGTCCGGGATGGGCACCCCGATGACGCTGCCCCGCCCCTGTGCCGCGTCCCGGGCGGTCAGCGGGCGGTAGGTGACATGCACCGTGGTCTCGGTGATGCCGTACATGTTGACCAGCCGGGGCGTGGTGTCGCCGTGCCGGTCGAACCAGCCGGTGAGCGCGCCGACATCGAGGGCCTCCCCGCCGAACACCACGTACCGCAGGGCGAGTTGCTGAGACGGCTCACCCGCTCCCTGGGCGTCCACCCGGTCGAGCTGATGGAAGGCGGACGGGGTCTGGTTGAGCACGGTGACCGCCTGCTCGCACAGCAGGCGGTGGAACTCCTCCGGTGACCGGCTGGTCTCGTACGGCACCACGACGAGCCGCCCGCCGTGCAGCAGCGCGCCCCACAACTCCCAGACGGAGAAGTCGAAGGCGATGGAGTGGAACAGCGTCCACACGTCCGCGGGGCCGAAGCCGAACCAGTGGTCGGTGGCGGAGAACAGCCGGGTGATGTTGCGGTGCGGGACCAGGGTGCCCTTGGGCCGGCCGGTGGAGCCGGAGGTGTAGATGACGTAGGCGAGATCGTCGGGCGTCACGCCGCTGTCCGGGGCGGTGCCGGGAAGTCCGGCGAGCCGGTCCGCGTCGGCCGTCAGATCGACCGCGTGCGGGGCCGCGGTCTCCCACAGCGGCCGGGTGGCGGTGGTGCCGACGACATGGCGGAGCCCGGCGTCGCCGATGATGTGCCGCAGCCGCTCCGGCGGGTTGTCCGGGTCGAGCGGAAGGTAGGCGCCGCCCGCCTTGAGGATGCCCAGCAGGCCGACGAGCAGCTCGGCGGAGCGCGGCGCGCACAGGCCCACCAGGGTGTCGGGTCCGACCCCGAGGTCGCGCAGCCGATGGGCCAACTGGTTGGCGCTGCGGTCGAGTTCGCCGTAGCTGAGGGCGCGGGCGCCGTCGGTGACGGCGATGGCGTCCGGGGTGCGGGCGGCGTGCTCGGCGAACACCTCGTGGGCGCAGCGCGGGGCGGCCGTCGCGGCCTCCTCGGGCAGGGCGGAGGCGAGCGGGCGCCGCTCCTCGTCGCCGAGCATGGGGAGTCGGCTGACGGGCAGTTCGGGCTCCGCGACGGCCGCGGCCAGCAGGCGCAGATAGTGCCGGGTGAACCGCTCGACGGTGGCGGCCTCGAACAGATCGGCGCGGTACTCCAGTCGGCAGCGGACGCCGTCCGCACCCCGTACGACATCGAAGGTGAGGTCGAACTTGGCGCTCCCGGCGGGGCCTTCGAGCAGCCGGGCGCGCGGGCCGGGCAGTGCCGCGGTGGTCTCCGCCTCGTCCTGGAAGCCGAACATGACGTCGAAGAGGGGCGCGCGGTCGGTGGTGCGCTCGGGGTTGAGGTGCTCGACGATCCGCTCGAAGGGCAGGTCCTGGTGGTCCTGGGCGTCCGCGACGGTGTCCCGCAGCCGCTTGAGGTGATCGCGGAAGCGGGGGTCGTCGGAGAGGTCGGAGCGGATCACCAGGGTGTTGACGAACAGCCCGACGGTGTCCTCGAACTCCTTGCGGTTGCGGTTGGCCACGGGCGTGCCGACCAGGATGTCCTCGCAGCCCGTGTAGCGGCCGAGGACGATCTGGAAGGCCGCCAGCATGGTCGTGTAGAGGGTGCTGTCGGTCTCCCGGCAGAGCCGGTTCAGCCGCTCCAGGACGTCCCCGGGGACCGCCGCCTCATGGAGGGCCGCGCCACGGGGCAGCGGCTCATCGCCGGTCCGGCGGTCCGTCGGCAGCCCCGCCGACGGCAGCTCGCCGCCCAACTGATCGGCCCAGTAGGCGAGCTGTCGCCCGGCGGCCGGACCGCTCAGCCATTCCTCCTGCCATTCGGAGAAATCGGCGTACTGGAACTCCGGCTCCTCCAGCGCGAATTCACCGCCCTCGGGTGAATGCACCGCGCCGGTGCGGGCCGCGTAATCGGTGAGCAGCTCCTTCAGCAGCAGCCCCGCCGACCACCCGTCACCGACGATGTGGTGCATTCCCAGCGCGAGTACGGCACCCTCTTCCCGGCGCAGCAGCGCGGCCCGGAAGAGCGGACCTGCCGCCAGATCGAAGGGCCGCTGGTGCTGGGCGTCCATCCAGCGCTCGGCGGCGCCGTCGCCCTGCTCCTCCGCCACCGACCAGTCCAGCGGTGCCGAGGCGTCGATGTGCTGCGTCAACTCCCCCTCGTCCAGCACGAACCGGGTGCGCAGCGCCTCGTGCCGGTCCAGCAGGCCCTGGGCGCACGCGCGGAGCACCTCGGCGTCCACGGCGCCGTCGAGCGCGCAGAAGACCGGCATGTGATAGGTCGGCCTGCCCTCCTCCATCTCCTGGAGGAAATACATCCGCTGCTGGGCCCGCGAAGCGCGGAAAACGCTGACCGACGGCTCGGTGAATGCTTCGGCCGTGACGTGAGTGGCCAAGTCGACTCCCTCGACCGCCACGCCTTTTGGACGTGCGGCACTGATCCCACTGGTTGGTGAGATCAACGCTAGGCGCGGGACGGGATGGAGATAAGTCCCGATCTGCCGGTCCCGGATTCACGTGACACGGCGCCGCGCCGATCAGGGGCCGGCAGTCCGCGGATCAGGAGTCGGCGGGGGCGCCCTGGGAGCGCAGCGCCTCGAAGCCCGCCGCCAGGTCCCGCCGGAGATCCTCCAGCCCCTCGAACCCGACATGCACCCGGATCAGCGGCCCCCGCCCGGCCCAGGTGCCCGCCAGCCGATGGGAGACGGGGTCGGCCGGGACGACCAGGCTCTCGTAACCGCCGTAACTGTGCCCGAGTCCGAAGAGGCGCAGCCGGTCCAGCATGGCGTCGACGGCCGGCTTGGTGAAGCCGCGCGCCAGCTCGACGCCGAACAGTCCGGCGGCGCCCGTGAAGTCCCGGCGCCACAACCGGTGTCCGGGGTCCGCCGGCAGCCCCGGGTGGAGCACGGCGGCCACCTCCTCCCGCCCGGCGAGCCAGCGGGCCAGCTCCAGGCCCTGCTCGTGGTGCCGGGCCAGCCGCACGCCGAGGGTGCGCAGGCCGCGCAGGCCCAGGTAGGCGTCGTCGGCACCGGCGCACTGGCCGAGCCGGATGGCCGCGCCCCGCACGAGGGGGTAGCTGTCCTCGGTGCACACGATCGCGCCGAGGATGCTGTCGGCGTGCCCCGTCAGGTACTTGGTCGCGGAGTGCACCACCGCGTCCACCCCGCCACCCAGCTCCAGCGGACGGCAGAACGCGGGCGTGGCCCAGGTGTTGTCCGCGAGGGTGACCACCCCGCGGGCCCGGCAGACGGCGGTGATCCCCGGGATGTCCTGCACCTCGAACGTGGTGGAGCCCGGGGACTCGAGATAGAGCAGACGGGTGCCGGGGCGTATCAGGGACTCGATCGCGGCGGCCGGGGCGTCCGGGCGGTAGTACTCCGTCTCCACGCCCAGCGCGGCCAGCGAGTCGCAGAACCGGCGGGTCGGCAGATACACCGAGTCGCTGACGAGGATGTGGTCGCCGGCCCGGACGTACGCGAGGATCGCCGTGGTGACCGCCGCCAGACCGGAGCAGGTCACCACCGTCGCGTGCCCGCCCTCCAGTTCGGTCAGCGCCTCCTCGAAGGCGCGGCTGGTCGGCGTGCCGAAGCGGCCGTAGACCGGGCCGCCCCGCTTGAGCGGGTCGGCCTGGGATGCCTCCATCTCGGCCATGTCCCGGTAGAGGACCGTGGAGGCGCGGTGGACGGGCGGGTTGACATAGCCGCTCTGGCGGCGCGGATCGGCGCCCGCGTGGACGTACCGGGTCGCGGGGGAGTCGCTGGGCTCCTTCACCGGCCCACCGCCGCCTCGGACAGGGGCCGTTCGGGCACGGCGGGCTGCCTGCGGCCGCCCAGCGCCAGGGCGAGCAGCGCGGCGATCACGCACTGGGCCCCGACCACCAGCCAGAACGTGCCCAGTTCACCACTCGCCTTGTAGTGGGCGAACACGAAGCCGCCGACGACACCGGCCAGCAGCCCGCCGACCCCGCCCGTCAGCCGCTGGACACCGAAGGCGAACGCGGCGTTGCGCGGCAGGAGTTCCACGAGTTCCAGATCGCAGCGCAGGAAGAGGAAGATCTCGCCCATCGTGAACAGCGCGGTACCCGCGAGCAGCGCCGGGGTGCGGCCGAGGGACATGGCCGCCGTGCCGAGCGCCATCAGGGCGAACGAACCGGCGACCAGCAGCCGGTAGTCGGCCCGTGCGATGCGGTCGGCGAGCGGCGGCTGGAGCACCACCACCATGGCGCAGTTGAGCAGCATCACCCAGCCCAGCGCCTGGATGTTCGACACCCCGGCCGCGTACAGGCCCATGAAGCTCTGGAAGAAGAAGTAGAGGTAGTAGGCGACAGCGGTGAACAGGACCGGGCGCGACGCGCCCCGGAGCGCCGCCCACTTGCGGGTGGACGCCTCGTCCCCGGTCGCCGACGGCAAGGCCGCCGACGGGCGTTCGACCGACTTCAGCGTGATCTGGTGGGCCACGGTGATCAGGGCGAACAGCCCGGCCAGGCCGATCAGCAGCAGCATCGGATCGGCGTCGACCAGCAGCGCGGCGAACAACGGACCGAGTCCCATGCCCGCGTTGAGGGCCGCGCTGCTCACTCCGAGGAACAGCGGGCGCAGTTCGTCGGAGACGCTGGTGACGATGTACGCCTTGTTCGCCGGGAGATACAGCGCGGGGCCGCCCGCCACCAGTACGACGGCCGGATACGCCACCCACGGCACCCGCACCGCCAGCCCGAGCAGCACCAGACCGGCCGTGCGCACGGTGAGCGCGAGGACCATGGTCCGCTTGAGCCCGAGCCGGTCCACGACCGCGCCGCCCAGGATGCTGCCGCCGAACTGGATGAAGGTGGCGACGGCCACCAGCACACCGGCGACCCGGACGTCCAGGTGGACCGCCTCGACCATGAGCACCCCGATGAACGGCGTGACCATGTAACTGCCCAGCGCGACCACGAACGACAGGACGATCAGCGACTTGAGCGCGGCCGGCAGCCCGGTGAACGTCCGGTATTTCGCGCCGAGTTTCGCGCGAGGTCCGCCGCTCACGGCGCATCGCTCCCGCCGGTGGCGACCGGGCGCTCCGAGGGCAGCCCCCACTCGCTCCACGAGCCGTCGTACACCGCGAGCTCGCGGTAGCCGGCCACGGTGGCGCCGAGCGCGAGGACACAGGCGGTCACCCCGGAGCCGCAGCTGAAGTACAGCCGCTCACGGTCCCCGGCCGCCTCCTCGAAAGCCTTGCGCAGCGTGTCCCGTGGCGCCAAGAGGCCGTCACCGTCGAGGAGTTCTCCGAACGGCAGGCTGACCGAGCCCGGCATATGGCCACCGCGCAGCCCCGCCCGCGGCTCGGGCGCGGTACCGGCGTACCGCTCCCGCGTCCGGGCGTCGAGCACGGCGGCACGCGGATCGGCGAGTGCCTCGGCGACGGTGTCGGCGTCCACGATCAGACCGGGCCGGGGCCGCGCGGTGAAGGTGCCGCGCGGACCGTCGTAGGCGGCGGGCACGCCCTCCACCGGATGGCCAGCGGCGGCCCAGGCGGGCAGGCCCCCGTCGAGGACGGCGACCCGGTCGAAGCCCATCGCGCGCAGCATCCACCAGGCGCGGGCGCTGGAGTAGATACCCAGCGCGTCATAGACCACGACCGTGTCCGCCTCGCTGACGCCGAGCGCCCGCAGGGCCTCGGTGAACCGCTCGGCGCCGGGCATGGTGTGCGGCACGGGGGAGGAGTGATCGGACAGCTCGCCGTCCAGGTCGAAGGGCCGGGCTCCGGGCAGGCGCCGGGCGCCGCCCCGCCGCGCGCCGACCGAGGCGTCGAAGAGAACCAGGCCCGCGCCGAGCCGCCCGGCCACCCAGTCCGCCCCGACGACCGGACCGGGAACACCGGCAAGGGAGTTGTCCGGGGGCGTTGTCGCGCTCATGCGGCACCTCCACCGGAAAGGACGGGCCGCCACCGGGAGTTGTCGGAGAACCAGACCGCCACCTGTTCGAGATGGGCGGCCACGTCGTCCTCGGTGTCCCCGTCGACCACATAACCGGCCAGGAACAGACCGGACTTGACCCCGCCGTGGAACACCTGGCCCACCGCCCCGGTCAGCATCTCCTCACGGACACACTCGGGCTGTCCGTCGGCGGCCGACGGCAGCCGCTCCAGCAGCCCGTGCCGCGGCGGGATGCACAGCGCTCCGGCGGGGCGGTAGACGGGGGCGCCGATGGTGGCGGGCAGGCCGCACTCGGCGTACAGCCACTCCTTGTCCAGGTCGATGCCGAACGCGTGCCGGACCATCCCGCTGATCATGCCGCCGCCGGTGCGGCTGGCGATCTCGCAGAAGACCAGGCGGTCGTCCGGCGTGATCCAGAACTCGGCGTGGAACGCGGTCGCAGGCGGCGTCGGCAGCTCGGCGAGCACCGCCCGCGCCGCCTCGACCAGCCGGTCGTACAGCGGATCCGACCGGGTGAGCGGGAGATTGGCCACCCAGTCGTCGTCCCGGAAGGACAGACAGTCGTGGAGGTAGCGGAAGGGGTGCACGAAGACCACCTCGCCACCGGCCACCAGCCCGTCCACGTGATACATCTGCCCCGGTACGAACACCTCGATCTCACTGGTCCCGCGCCATGGGGAGGCCAGATACGCGTCCAGGTCCGCCTCGTCGCGGACGATCGCCGCGCCCAGCGAGCCCGACTCGGACACCGGCTTGATCACGACCGGGTAGCCGTGCTCCGCGACGAAGTCGAGGATCGTGTACGCCGATTCGACCTGCCGGTAGGCGGGTATCTCGACGCTCCCGCGGACGAGGTGGTCCTTCATGACCACCTTGTCGCGGAACGCGAGCGCGCTCGCGGTGTGCTGGCCCTTCAGACCGAGCGACTCCCGCAACCGCGCGGCCCGCACGATGTCCGCCTCGGCGCGGGCGAAGACCGCCTCGACGTCGAACTCGCGGGCCAGGCGCAGCGCGGTCTTCTCCACCAGCTGGTTGGTGTCGTACGCGTCGAAGGCGTGCACGTACGGCAGATGGCCGTACCCTTGCGCGTACTCACGGGGGGTCAGGACGACCGGGACGATCCCGGTGCCGGCCAGCCACTGGTCGTACGGGGTCTTGGTGTAGGGCGTCTTGGCGAAGACGAGGATGTGGCGCATCGGGGCGGTACTTTCTCTGCGATCAGGGCACGGGACCGGTCGGGACGCTCAGTCGGTCAGGATCGGCAGCCGGCGCCGCTCCGGGACCCGGGAGATCAGACCGAGTTCCTCGGACAGCTCGGTGGCGAAGCAGCCGTCCTTGTACGTGCCGGAGAGCCGCTTGGCGGTGAACGCCTCGATCTCGTCCTGGTCGAACTCCACGTCGTACGTGACCTGTTCGCCCGCCTCGCCGTCGGTGACGGTGCGGGTCAGGATGCCCAGGTGCGGCTCGAAGGTGTTGACGCAGCCGACGACGTCGCCGATCTTCTCGCGGCGGCCCTCGGGACCGTCCGAGAGGATTTCCTCGGCCGCCGGGATCGCGGCGAACAGCTGGCGCCCTGCCCGGCACCAGCCGACATGGCCGGGGAAGCCCATGGCCTTGATGCCGAAGGTGCCGAAGTCCTCGCTGACACCGAGCTGGAAGCCCAGCGGGATCGTCTCGTGGACCCACTTGAAGTCGCGGTACGCCTGCTCGATCTCCTCGCGGGACAGGCGCAGTTCGGGGTGCCGGTTGCCGTGGTCGGTGAAGTTGTTGAACCGTACGGTGGCCACGCCCAGCTTGTTGAAGTAGTGGGCGTAGCGCTCCAGCGAGGTACGGCCGTGGTTGTGGCGGCCGATGGTGACGCCGATGTTGACGCGGAAGGCGTCCTGCGGGGCGACGTCCTGGTTGTACTCGGCGATGCGGCGCAGCACCTCCTCGGTGTCCGCGCCGGAGAAGACGCCCTTGATCGGGTAGGTCTTGTGGTCGGTGACCTCGAGGTTCTCGTCGATCACACCGTGGTAGGTGATGGAGACGGTGCCGTAGCCGTTCTCGACGGCCAGGTCGAGGAGGTCGCGCCAGTTGTCGGCGAGCAGCGGGCGGCCACTGGTCCAGGCGTCGCCCTTCTCCATGGTCGCGGTCGGCGTGTGGTCCGACTCCTGCCGGAACTCACGGTTGTTGGCGGTGCCGTACAGCTTCATGAACGCGCCGTCGTAGGCGAAGCTGTCCACGTAGCGGGGGTAGACCTGATAGCCGTGCGCGCGCAGGCCGGCCAGGATGCGGGGGCCCTCCTCCATCGCGAACGACTTGTCGTACACCTTCTCGTAGTTGACGAACCAGCAGTGCGCGCACTTCTGGCCGCAGGTGTTCTTGCCGACCTTGGTGTCGAGGTCGAGATAGAGGTGGATGTCCTCGGGCTTGATGTCCTTGAACGGCGTGGAGAACGGAACATCGCCGTGGAAATCATAGGAAATGGGGTCGTTCTGGGTGTACATGTGCCCCCCGGCATCGTGTCGTCGTCAGAGAAGTGACGGGTTCGTCGGTGAGGTGGACGAGAGGTGGAGCGGGGTTCTCGTCAGAGGTGCGGCTCGGGCGCGGTGACGACCACCGGGAGGGCGGTCAGTTCCGCGACGGCTGCCGCGCAGGAGTCGGTGTCGGCCGCGGTCAGGACCGCCATGCCGAGCCGGTCGGCGGAGGAGCGCAGCGGCTGGACCGCGGCTCCGGGCCGGACATGGAGGTCCCAGGTGTGGACGTCGCCCCGGGCGAGGACGGGGCGCGGCGCGACGGCGGTCACCCGTCCGGGTGAGGCGGTGAGGAAGACGGTGGCGGCGGCCGCCGCCGTGGCGGGGGCCTGGCGGATCCCCGCGTCGATCGCCCAGCCGAGGGCGGCGTGCCGCCAGTCGACGCCGGTGGTGAGCCGGACCAGGTCCGCGATGCCGTCGCCGCCGAGGCGGGTGTGGGTCTCGATCACGATGATCTTGTCGCCGTCGACCTTGACCTCGGTGTGGCTGGGGCCGTCGGTGACGCCGAGGGCGTCGAGCAGCTCGCCGACCGCACGGCCGACCAGCTCCTGGCGACCCTGGTCCAGAGAGGGCGGCGGCATCATGTGGCTCACCTCGACGAAGCCGTCGGTGGTGCCCTTCTCGGCGATGCCGATCACCGTGTGCCGGCCCTCGGAAGAGAGGGCCTCGACGCTGAATTCCCGCCCCTCGGCGAACTGTTCGAGCAGCGTCGCGGCCGTACGGCGGTCCGCGGGGAGGGCGTCGAGGTCGTCCACCAGGGCGATGGCGGTGCTGCCGACGCCGTCCACCGGCTTGGCCACCACCCGGCCGTGGGCGGCGAACAGCCGGGACACCGCCGCCGCGTCGTCGCCCGCCGCGAAGGCCGGGTTCAGATGCGGGGCCTCGCGTTCGAGGACGCGCCGCATCTCCAGCTTGTCGCGGGTGGTGCGGACGACGGCCGGGTCGACACCGGCGACGCCGAGCCTGCGGGCGGCCAGCGCGGCCGGCTCCAGGCCGAACTCGGTGAGGGAGACGACGGCGGTGGGGCGCAGCGGGCGCAGCACCTCGTCGGTGAAGGCCAGGAAGGCGGGCAGATCCTCGAAGTCGACGGTGAGGACCCGGGTGCCGGGGTCGAGTTCGGGTGCGCCGGGCCGCTGGACATGGATGAGCGTCCCGGGCAGTGTCTCCGCGGCCCGTGCCACGGTCGGATTGGCGCCGATGATCACCAGTGTGGGCGTACCGTCCGTACCCGGACAGTCCCCCTCCGGGCCGCCGCCCGCACCCACTGCGTCCACTTTTCCTCCCCGTCCCCTTGCCGACCGCTCGTTCGAAGCGGCGCGGCGAGCATGACGATCGCAAGCGCCCTCGCCGAATGTCAACAGGTGTCTTCCTGAGTCGAATTCACCGCTGTGACCTGCCCCGACCCGGACTTCGGGCTATGTCCCCAGGTCCCGCACGAAGATGTGTACGGGTGGCCGATCACTCGCGCTCCGTGTTCACCCCGTCGCCGCAGTCCTTGTTTCGGCCAATTTCTCGGCCACGCCTTCACATTGCGTTCACGAAACCGCAGTACGCCATGGGCGGCGGCGGCGGTTTCTGGTCAAAATCCAGGACGCGGGGGCGAGGGGCGGGGTTACGGGGGGACCGGTTCGTTTCGCTGGGACGAGTGGGGCTGAGCAGGAGGAGCGCTGCCGTAGCCGCCGTATCGGCGCCGCGGCGGCGGCCGGGACCGTACGGCTGGTTTCTCGGGGTGGCGGTCGGGTGGTGTGCGGCCCCGGTGGCGTGCCGGCCGGTGATGTGCCGCCCGGTGGCCCGCGCTCTAGTGGCCCGCCGCCGCGGCCCTTCGGTCGTTGCGCAGTTCCGTCGCCAGCTGGGTGACCGCCGTGTAGAGCGGATCCGTCTGGGGGACGCCCCAGCGGTGCAGATACACGAGGAGCTGGGTGACGACGGTGTCGTACTCCACGAGGGTGGAGCTGTTGGGACTGGTCAACCCCTCGATCTCCATGAGGCGTTGATGGGTGGCCGCATCGAGTTTGTCCTTGAACTGCGCCGCGTAGCGGCCGACGCCCTTGGCCGGATCCGTGGCGTACGTCAGCTTGGACTCGAAGAGGTTCGCCTGGTCCGGGGTGAGCGCCCCGGACCGGTGGAGGAGCGCCTGGAGGGCGTCGACGCGCGCCTTGCGCTCCGTGGCCAGCGCCTTGATGTCGGCGTCGGCGAGGTTTCGCCGCGACAGCAGCAGGATCTGCGTGTTGTCGAAGCTCTCACCGGCGTCCACGTGCGTGAGCTCGTGCGCGAGCGAGCCCAGCCGCTCGGTCGCGCCCTCCCCCTGCGCCATCATGTGCTTGAGGGTGTACTTCTCGGCGACTCCCGGACCCGACAGCCTCGTCCCCGGCAAGCCGGTCGTGAAGTTGACGATGCCCCGGTTCGCCAGCAGGTCGCCGAGGGTGTCCCGGGTGATCTGCGGGGCCTGCGGATCCGCCTGGAGCTCGGTCAGCAGCTGGAGATCGTCCCCGACGATGGTGCTCTTCTCCGCGTCCGTCAGCGCGTGGAGGGCCCGCAGCAGCGGGGTCTGGAGATGGACGTTGGCCACGGACAGCTCGCTGTTGACGTCCAGGTGCGCGGCCCGGACGCGCTGGAGGACGGCCTCCTGCGCGGCGAGGAAGGCGCGCGCCTGCGCCAGCGGATTCGCGATGCCGTCGGCGTTCGCGAGCTGCCGGAAGAGCGCGGCCTCGGGCCGGCATTCGGCGAGCAGGGCCTGCACGACCTGCCCGTGCCGGGCCGACTTCGACCGGGTGAGATAGTCCTGGCCGGCCTGGACCAGGTCCTCCAGCCGATCGGCCCTGCCCGCGAAGTTGTCCGGCCGCGCCCCGGCCCCGTGGCACTCGGCGAGGGCCCGCTCCACCTCGTCGATGGACGAGCCGCGCCGCTGGAAGGCGCCGACGGTGGTACGACCCTGGAACTCGTCGACCGACATCAGCCGGGCGACGGTCAGCCCCGCGCCGGCATGCGCCGCCGTCGGCGTCCGTGCCGGGCCGTCGGCCACCGCCTCGGACGCCCCGTCGGCCGTCACCCGCCGGGCGACCCGCTCCGCCTCCCGCTCGAACCGGTCCGCCGGATCGCTGACGGCGAGCCCGCCCCCGGTGTCCGTACCGGCGACCGGGCCGCGCCGCTGCTGCACGACATGCGTCAGCTCATGGGCGAGCACCTCGCGGCCCGCGCCGGACGAGGGGTCGTAGCGGCCCTCGCGGAAGACGATGTGCGAGCCGGAGGTGTACGCCTCGGCGGAGACGGCGGCCGCGGACTCGTGCGCCGCCCGGTCGGTGTGCACACGCACATCGGAGAAGTCCGCGCCCAGCCGGGCCTCCATGTCGCCGCGCACCGACTCCTCCAGGGGCAGGCCGGGGGAGCGCAGCACCCCGCGCACCGCGGTGGACTGCTGTTCGGCCGCCGCGGACCGCTCCGCCCCGGCGCGGCCCAGCATCTCGCTGACCGCCGCGTTGCCGATCAGCCGTTGCAGTGAGGCCATCGCGTCCGGTCGTGGCGCGCCCGGCTGCACGGGCCGCTGAGCGTCCGCGGCGCGCTCCGTGGTGGGCCGGGGCCGCGAGCCCGGCGCCGTGGGATCCTCGTGTCGCTTCCGGTGACCGTGCACAACTCTCCTCACCACGCCGAGACCTGCCCCACCCTGCCGGTGTACGACAGGGACGCTTCCCCCGAACAGGGCGAAACGGGCAACGCACGGGCAGATCCACTGCCCGGCCGGTCACCGGTTCCGCATGAAACAGGTTAAGGAGAAGGCTCCGGAAAATCCGGGCCGATGACGGTCGGCCGCAGGCGAACGGGCGGTCCCGACCGATTCGACGCAGGAGGAGAACGTGACCGAGCGGACGTCCGGCGCACCAGTCGCACCGCGCAAGAACGGCCTCGACCGCAAGATCGGCGATGAACTCGCCACGAACATGAACGAGGGCTGGGACGACACCGAGCGCGACGACCTGAAGCCGATAGCCCAGGCCGCCCACACCGCTCGCCGGCGCGCCGAGCTCTCCGCCCGCTTCCCCGGTGAGCGCCTGGTGATCCCGGCCGGCCGGCTCAAGGTCCGCGCCAACGACACCTATTACCGCTTCCGGCCCTCCGCCGACTACGCGTATCTCACCGGCGACCGGACCGAGAACGGCGTGCTGGTCCTGGAGCCCCGCGAGGACGGCGGCCACACCGCGACCGCGTATCTGCTGCCCCGATCCGACCGGGAGAACGGGGAGTTCTGGCTCTCCGCCCGCGGCGAACTGTGGGACGGCCGCCGCAACAGCCTCGGCGAGAACGCCCAACTCCTCGGCCTGCCCTGCGCGGACGTCCGCCCCCTGCCGGACGCGCTGCGCGAGACCACCGGGGCGGTGCGGGTGCTGCGCGGGCACGACCCGATGATCGAGGACGCCCTCACCGGCAAGGTGACCGCCGAACGCGACGAGGAACTACGGGTGTTCCTCTCCGAGCTGCGCCGGATCAAGGACGACTTCGAGATCGCCGACCTGCGCTTCGCCTGCGAGGCGACCGCGCGCGGCTTCGAGGACGTCGTACGGGTCCTCGACAAGGCACAGGCCACGTCGGAGCGGTATGTCGAGGGCACGTTCTTCCTGCGCGCCCGCGTCGAGGGCAACGACGTCGGCTACGCCTCGATCTGCGCCTCCGGCCCGCACGCCACCACCATCCACTGGGTGCGCAACGACGGCCCGGTGCGCCCCGGCGACCTGCTGCTGCTCGACGCCGGTGTGGAGACGCGGAACCTCTACACGGCCGACATCACCCGCACCCTGCCGGTCAGCGGGCGCTTCACGCCGCTCCAGCGCAAGATCTACGACGCGGTGCACGAGGCCCAGGAGGCCGGGATCGCGGTGGTCCGGCCCGGTGCCGGTTTTCGCGATTACCATCTGGAGGCGCAGCGGGTGCTCGCCGAACACCTGGTCTCCTGGGGCCTGTTGGGCGACCTCTCGGTGGACAAGGTCCTCGAACTCGGCCTCCAGCGCCGCTGGACGATGCACGGCACGGGCCACATGCTCGGCATCGACGTCCACGACTGCGCCGCGGCCCGCACCGAGATGTACGTCGAGGGCACGCTGGAGCCCGGCATGGTCCTCACCGTCGAACCGGGCCTCTACTTCCAGACCGACGACCTGACCGTGCCCGAGGAGTACCGGGGCATCGGCGTACGCATCGAGGACGACATCCTCGTCACGGAGTCCGGCAACGAGAATCTCTCCGTCTCGCTTCCCCGCCGCTCGGAGGAGGTCGAGGCCTGGATGGCGGGACTCGCGGACTGACCTGGGGGCAGCTCCTCCTTTCCCGGGAGAGCGACCGGCACCACGCCGAAGGCGGGCGGACCGGGGCCGGGAACCGGCGTGCCGGAATTCCAGGTGCGTGCCCTGACCGGCCGTGACAGTCTCCACGCATGTCGATCATCGGTGTGTCTTCCGAGGTGTCCCTCGCGTACGAGACCTTCGGCGACCCCGGCGACCCCCCGGTCCTGCTCGTGATGGGTTTCGGCGCGCAGCTGCCCGCCTGGCACGAGGACTTCTGCCGGGCGCTGGCCGACCGCGGCCGCTATGTGATCCGGTACGACAACCGCGACTGCGGGCTGTCCACCGGGTTCGACGACCACCCCGTCGACATGGGCGAGTTCATCGCCGCCGTCAGCTCCGGTGACCTTCCCGCCGCGCTCGCGATGGTTCCCTACCGGCTCTCCGACATGGCCGCCGACGGCCTCGGCCTGCTCACCGCGCTCGGTGTCGAACGCGCCCACGTGGTCGGCGCCTCGATGGGAGGAATGATCGCCCAGACGATGGCCGTCTCCGCCCCGGAGCGGGTGCTGACCCTGACATCGATGATGTCCTCGACCGGCGAGAGCGGGTACGGCGGATCCAGCCCAGAGGCGCAGGCCGTGCTGTTCGCCCCGAAGCCCGCGGACCGGGAGGGGTACGTCGCGGTGGCGGAGAAGGAACTGGTGTGGGCCTCCAGGCGGTACGGCGACGCCGCGGCGTTGCGCGAACTGGCCGCCGCGAGCTACGACCGCGCCTACCGTCCCGCCGGGATCGCACGGCAGCTCGGCGCGATGATCCTCAGCGGCTCCCGCGCGGACGTGCTCCGTGCCCTGCGGGTACCGACCCTGGTGATCCACGGCCTGGACGACACGCTGATCGACCCCAGCGGCGGCAGGCGCACCGCGGAACTGGTGCCCGGTGCCGAACTCCTGCTGATCCCCGACATGGGCCACGACCGCCCCCGCGAACTCTGGCCCACGCTCATCGACGCGCTGGCCGCCCACACCGGCTGAGCGGGCATCGCGACGCCGGAGAGTCCCACTCCTCCGCGCCGGTCACCCGGAACTAGTCCTCCGCGTCGACCACCCGGAACCGTTCGGCCACGACCAGCGCGTCGTCGTCCACGACGGGGGTGTAGCCGAGCAGTTCGGTCACCTGTTCACCGCGGAAGAAGTCCCGGTGGCCGGCGGCCCACTCCTCGGCGTTCGCGTAGCCGCGGCCCTCGTCCAGCGCGAACCGGTCGTCCACCTCGCGGAACGGGATCACCCGGGCCTCGGTCAGTTCGATCACGACGGCCGTACGGTCGTCCGAGTCGAGCACCGCGTACCGCTGGCCGGCCTGGGGGAGGGGCTGCCCCGTCCGCTCCAGGATCTCGACCAGCGCCGTCATGGCCGTCTTGCGGCCGCTGATGATGGCCTCTACCCCGCTGTCGCGCTCCGGGCCGGGAAAGGCGAGGGCGAGATTGGGGAGATCATCAGCACTCATACGGCCGAGCGTACCCGACAGTGTGTCCGAACTCCCGTATCCCACAATGCCGTTGGAGCGTAAAGCGGAACGCCGGTCCGTCCGACCCGCGGCGGGGGTCGGACGGACCGGCGTCGAGGCGCTCACACGGTCCGGATCGGTCCCGGACTACTTGGTGAAGGCGCCGGTCCCGTTGGGGGTGCCGAGACCCGTCGGGCCGTCGTACCCCTTGCCCGCCTGGCACAGGTAGGCGACGTCGCAGGACCCGTTCGAGCCGCTGGTCACGTCGTTCAGCTGGTCCGGGTGGGAGTACGGGTAGGACGCCGGGGTGTCACCCGAGCCCGGGGCGCCCGCGAGGGCGTAGACACCGGCGATGAAGGGCGCGGCGGCGCTGGTGCCGCCGTACACGTTCCAGCCGCTGGCCTGGTAGGTGTCGTAGACGGCGAGACCGGTGGCCGGGTCGGCCACGGACGCGACGTCGGCGACCGCGCGCTTGGCGCAGTCGGTGTCCTTCTGCCAGGACGGCTTGGCGTCGTACTGCGAGCAGCCCGAACCCGCGCCGTCGCCGCCTGCCGAGGTGCCCCAGACGGTCTCGGAGTAGCCGCGGGTGCTGCTGTCCTTCTTCAGCGAGGTGCCGCCGACCGCCGTCACGTACTGCGAGGCCGCCGGGTACTCGACGCCGTAGCCGCTGTCGCCGGAGCTGACGGTGATGGCGACGCCGGGGTGCTTGAAGTACTGGTCGTCCGCGGTGGTGTCGTCGGACCCCTCGCTGCCGCCGTAGCTGTTGGACACGAACTTGGCGCCCTGCTTGACGGCCTGGTTCACGGCCGCGCCCAGGTCGTCCATGTTCGCCGACTTGGCCTCGACCAGCAGGATGTTGCACTGCGGGCAGGCCGCGCTGACCATGTCGACGTCGAGGGAGATCTCACCGGCCCAACCCGCGTCCGGGGTCGGGTAGTTGGTGCCGCCGTCCTGGTCGATCTTCTTGAAGCAGCCGTTGTCCGTGCTGCACTCGGGAAGGTTGTACTGGGAGCGGTAGGCCGCCAGGTCCTTCTCGGCGTTCGGGTCGTCGTTGGCGTCGACGATCGCGACCGTCTGGCCCTTGCCGCCGTCCTTCGGGAGGTTGTAGGCGGCGGCCAGGTCGGACGGCCCGAAACCCTGCGGGGTGTCGTTGCGGCCGAGGGACTTGTGCTGGGCGATGTCGGTGCGCTCGACCGACTGGCAGGCCATGTAACCGGGCTTGCTCGGCTGCGAACACAGCCGGTGCGTGTGCACCGACGCGGCCGCGGAGGTGGTCGCCGCGTGCGCGGCGGCAGGAGTGGTGGCGAAGGCCGACGTCTGCGTGGCGACGGCCACGCCGCCGGTGATCAGCGCCGCCGCGGACAGCAGCGCGGGGGCGCTGCGGCGTATGCGGTTCCTTCTGCGGTGGGAATGCAAAGAACTGCCCTCCGTGGGGGGATGGTCGACTCCGGAGCGACGGCCTGATGGGCATGTCAAAGGCATGACAACCCACCGTTGGGGGTGGCCGGCCGGAGTCTGGTTCTGGGCATGTCGATGGATCTGCCACCCCGGTCAGTGGTGGCTGGGCTTGAGGTTATTGACTGTTTGCCGTTGAGAACAAGGGCAGTTGGTAAAACCTTGGCTCAAGCTCTTTGGACGGCCGATAGGTTGAGCGGCCATGGAGCTGGACGACACCACCGTCAACCGTCTGATGTCCCTCGGGCTCGCCCGCTACGAGGCCCGGATCTATCTGTCACTCATCAGGCGCGGCTCCTACACGGCCGCCGAGGTGGCCCGCGAGGCCGATGTCCCGCGCCAGCGCGTGTACGACGTCCTGGACGCCCTGGTGCGGCGGCAGTTGGCCACCGCACGCCCCGGACGTGTGACGACGTACTCCGCGGTGCCCCCCGAACTGGCCCTGGCCCGGCTGATGTCCGCCCAGCGGGAGACCGTCGACCGGCTGGAGCGCTCCGCACAGGAACTGGCCGGTCTGCTGGGCCCGCTGTGGACGCAGGGCCGGCAGCACACGGACCCCCTGGACTACATCGAGGTGCTGCGCGACCCGAAGGCGATCAGTGAACGTTTTGCCGACATTCAGTTTCAGGCCCGTCACGAACTCCTCACCTTTTGCAAACCGCCCTTCGTCGCACCGCCCGAGAACACGGCGGGCATCACCGCTGTGCGCCGCCTGCGGCAGAGCGGCGGCACGGTCCGCGCGATCTACCTCTGCGACACCCTCGCCGACCCCGGGACCGCCGATCACGTCCGCCGGTTCGCCGTCGCGGGGGAGGAGGCGCGCTTCGCGCCCGACCTGCCCCTGAAGCTCGTCATCGCCGACGCGTCCCTCGTCCTGTGCGACATGCCGGACCCGGTGGCGGGGGCGGACACCACGACGACCCTGTTCATCGAACATCCGGCCCTCGCGGCATGCCTGCGGCTGGCGTTCGACACGGTGTGGGCGGCGGCGCGGCCGGGTCCGGAGCTCTGAACGTCCTTGCCGCGGCGCGGAGATGGCCGGGGCGGGGGAGCGATGGTTTGTGAAGAAGCGGTGTGGTGTGCGAAGGCGGGGGGGGGGGGGGGGGGGGGGGGGGGGGGGGGGGGAGGGGGGGGGGGGGGGGGGGGGGGGGGGTGTCGGCCCCCCTTTCCCCCCCCCCCCCCACCGCCCGTCCTCCCGAGCCGCCCGGTCAGGGGCGCAGGATCAGCCGGATCGGGTCGCCGGTCTTGTTCTCCAGGCGTTCGACCGCCTCGGCCGCCCGCGCCAGCGGGAGTTCGCCGCTGATCGAGGCGGAGAAGTCCAGTCGGCCGCCCTGGAGCAGGGACAGCAGCTGCGGCAGCGCGACCGGCATGTCGGAGCCGTAGTGGCCGAGGATCTGCTGCTGGAGGTAGCTGAAGCGGGTGCCGTCGGCGACGGTCAGCGGCTGGTCGGTGAGGCCCACCAGAACCAGTCGGCCCTTGGCCGCGAGCACCGACAGCGCCTGCGCGCGGACCGCCGGGACACCGGCGAAGTCGAACGCGGCGGCGAGACCGGCCCCGCCGGTCGCCTCACGGATCCGCTCGCGCAGCGCCGGGTCGGCGGAGTCGAGCGCCAGGTCGGCGCCCTGGGCGAGGGCGCGCTCGCGGGCGGTGGGATTGGGGTCGATCGCGACGACCGGGTACGCGCCGACGGTCCGCAGCAGCTGGACGGCGTGGACGCCGAGCCCGCCGACACCCCAGACGCCGACCGCCTCGGCGGGCTTCACGGCGCCCGTGACGGTGATCGCGCCCCAGGGCGTGGAGACCGCGTCCGGGATGATCGCGCCCTGGTCGAAGGGGATGGCCGCGGGCAGCTCGGTGAGGGCGTGCTCGGAGGAGAGCGCGTACTCGGCCCAGCCGCCGTCGTAGTCCACGCCCCGGGTGTACGTGACGCCCTCGCGGATCTCACCGGCGTACAGCACGACCCGCTGGCCCGGGGTCCAGCGGGTGACGCCGGGGCCGGTCCCGGCGATGGTGCCGGACACCTCGTGGCCCAGGGTGACCGTGTCGCCGCGCAGCAGCAGCGGGGTGAGGGTGCCGTCGATCAGATGGACGTCCGACAGGCAGACGCCCGCGGCCTCCACCTTCACCAGCACCTGGCCGGGGCCGGGTTCGGGCTTCGCCACTTCCTCGATCCGCAGGGTGCGGCTGGGGATGTGCAGCCGGGCGGCGAGCATCTGCTCCATGACATGGCCTCCTTGGCACGGCGGCGACCCCTGGGGCCGCGAGCCCCTTAACGCAAGTCGCCTTGCGATGAAACCTACGCCCGCTCCCGGGCTAAAGCAAGTAGCCCTGCGTTATGCTGGACCATGCCCTCGCCCGACCAGAACGCACCGCCCCTGCGCCGCCGGGGGGCCCGGATGCGCTCCGCCGTGCTCGCCGCCACCGTGGACGTCCTGACCGCGCACGGGCTCGCCGGTACGACCGTCGGTGCCGTCGCCCGCGCCGCCGGCGTCCATGAGACCTCCGTCTACCGGCGGTGGGGGACCCGCGAGAACCTGATCCTGGACGCGCTGACCGAACAGCTCGACGCGGCGATGCCCGTGCCGGACACCGGGCGCGTCCGCGACGACCTCGCCGCCTACTTCGGCGCGCTCGCCCGGCTGCTCGCCACCGCGCAGGGCGAGGCGCTGCTGCGGCTCAGCGTCGAACGCGACGACACCTTGCCGGACCGCCGCCTCCCCTACTGGACCGAGCGCCTCGAACGCGGCGCCGTCATGGTCCGCCGGGGCGTCGAGCGCGGCGAACTCGCCCCGGACACGGATCCCGGCCTGGTCATCGAGGCCATCAGCGGCGCCCTGTTCACCCGCACCCTGATCAGCGGCGCCCCCCTCGACGAGCACCTCGCCACCCGCCTCGTCACCCTGACCCTCACGGGCACCCTCCCCCGCACCCCACCCGTCCCCTGACCCGGCCCGCGGGTGCGTCTCTCCCGGGGGCGCCGGTGGAGCTGCCCCGGGGCCCGGAATTCCGCGACGTCGTACGGCGGTTGGCGGCGGCGGAAGCGGGCGAGCGGCGGGTCGCCGGTGAGCGGCGCGCGGGCACCGGCCCCTGCCTCAGCCGAAGCCGACCGGGCCCGGTGCCCCTGCCCGGCTTAACGGTCCCCTTAACGGTCCCCGCCCTGCGTGGCCGACGGTCCTGAACGCGCGTGAACATGAGGAACCTCTGCCGGATCCCTTGACGGCGCGCGTCCGCGCCGATTAACTCACGTCCTAAATTAAGACGTGAGGGTCTTCGGAGGGGAACGGTCGCGCAGGCCGCTCCCGGGGCGCGATCCCGAAGGTTCTCGACGCCCGGAAGGGACACCTGGAGACATGCGCAGCATCCGAGCCGCGGCCGTCGGCGCCGTCACCCTCTCTCTCGCCCTCACGGCGACGGCCTGTGGAGGCGGTTCGTCCACGGGGGGCGGGTCCAACGACGCGCCGAAGACGCTGACCTACTGGGCCTCCAACCAGGGCGCCAGCGTCGCCGTCGACAAGCAGGTCCTCCAGCCCGAACTCGACAAGTTCCAGAAGCAGACGGGCATCAAGGTGAAGCTGGAGGTCGTGCCCTGGCCCGACCTGCTCAACCGGATCCTGACCGCGACCACCTCCGGCCAGGGCCCCGACGTGCTGAACATCGGCAACTCCTGGAGCGCCTCCCTCCAGGCGAGCGGCGCGCTGCTGCCCTGGAGCGCCGAGAACTTCGACAAGATCGGCGGCAAGAGCCGGTTCGTGCCCTCCGCGCTCGCCTCCACCGGCGTCCAGGGCAAGGACCCGGCGGCCGTACCGCTGTACGCGCTGGCGTACGCGCTCTACTACAACAAGAAGATCTTCGCCGACGCCGGGATCTCCCATCCGCCCACCACCTGGGACGAGTTGACGGCAGACGGCAAGAAGATCAAGGCGAAGGGCATCGCCCCGCTCGGCGCCGAGGGCGCCAACGTCTCGGAGAACATCCACCACATCTTCGTCTTCGCCAAGCAGCGCGGCGCCGACTTCTTCACCGCCGACGGCAAGCCGAACTTCACCGACCCCAAGGTCGTCGACGCGGTCCAGGCCTACGTCGATCTGATGGCGAAGGACCAGGTCATCCCGACCGGGGACGCCGAGTACGCGCAGAACCAGTCCGTCAGCGACTTCGCCAAGGGCCACCAGGCCATGCTGCTGTGGCAGTCGGCCTCCGCCAACCTCGCCTCCCAGGGCATGAAGGACAGCCAGTACGGCGTCGCGCCCGTGCCGGTGCGCTCCGGCACCCCCGGCCCCGGCACCCAGATCAACTCGATGGCCGCCGGGATCAACATCGCGGTCTTCCGCAACACCCACAACCTCGACGGGGCGACGAAGTTCGTGAAGTTCATGACCTCCGACGACGAGCAGAAGATCCTCAACAAGGCCTACAGCTCCATCCCGGCGGTCACCTCGGCGCAGAACGACCCCGCGTTCAACACCCCCGCCAACACGGTCCTGAAGAACACCCTCGCCACCAGCGCCGCCGCCCTGCCGCAGGTGCCCACCGAATCGCAGTTCGAGACGACGGTCGGCACCGCCGTCAAGGACCTGTTCGCCGACGCCGCCGCCGGGCGCGCCGTGACCACCGCCTCGGTCAGGGCCGCGCTCCAGAAGGCCCAGCAGCAGATGCCGGCGGCGTAACGGCCATGACCACCCACACCCTTGAGGAGTCGGTGGCGAAGTCTCCTCCCGGGACGGCGGCGTCCTCGGCCCGCCGCCGGCCCGGGAGGTTCCGCCGCGCCGGGCTGCCGTACCTGCTGCTCCTGCCCGCCCTCGTCCTCGAACTCCTCGTCCACCTCGTGCCGATGGTCATCGGCATCGTGATGAGCTTCAAGGAACTCACCCAGTTCTACATCCGCGACTGGGGCACCGCCCCCTGGTCCGGCCTCGGCAACTACCGGCTGTCGGTGGACTTCCACGCCCCCGTCGGCGCGGCCCTGCTGCACTCCTTCCTCGTCACCGTCGGCTTCACGCTGCTGTCCGTCGCCCTGTGCTGGCTGATCGGCACCGCCGCCGCCCTCTTCCTCCAGGACACCTTCCGCGGCCGGGGCCTGCTGCGCGCCCTGTTCCTGGTGCCGTACGCGCTGCCCGTCTACGCGGCCGTCATCACCTGGGTGTTCATGTTCCAGCACGACAACGGCCTGGTGAACCACGTCCTGCACGACCAGCTGCACCTCGGCGCCCAGCCCGCCTTCTGGCTCATCGGCGACAACAGCTTCTACGCCCTGCTGACCGTCTCGGTGTGGAAGGGCTGGCCGTTCGCCTTCCTCGTGGTGACGGCCGGACTCCAGAACATCCCGGGCGAGTTGTACGAGGCGGCCGCGCTGGACGGCGCCGGCATGTGGCAGCGGATCCGCCGCATCACCCTGCCGTCCCTGCGCCCGGTCAACCAGGTACTGGTCCTGGTGCTGTTCCTCTGGACGTTCAACGACTTCAACACGCCCTACGTGCTGTTCGGCAGGTCCGCGCCTGCGGCCGCCGACCTCGTCTCCGTGCACATCTACCAAGCCTCCTTCGTCACCTGGAACTTCGGCACCGGCTCCGCCATGTCCGTCCTGCTGCTGCTCTTCCTGCTCGTGGTGACGGGCGGCTATCTGCTGGCGACCTCGCGGGAGCGGAGGAGCACCGATGTCTGACTCGCCGCTGGCACCGCCGCGTTCGTTCCGCTGGGCCCGGCGCGTCTTCCTCACCCTGCTCACCGGCTTCGTACTGCTCCCGGTGTACGTGATGCTCTCCAGCTCGCTGAAGCCGCTCGCGGACGTCTCGGGGAAGTTCCGCTGGGTGCCGAGCGGGCTGACGATCCGCCCGTACATCGACATGTGGTCCACGGTGCCGCTCGCCCGCTACTTCGTGAACTCGCTGATCGTGGCGGGCTCGGCGACCGTACTGTCCGTCGTCGTCGCGGTGTTCGCCGCCTACGCGGTCAGCCGCTACGACTTCCGGGGCAAGCGCGTCTTCACGGTCACCGTGCTGTCCACGCAGATGTTCCCCGGCATCCTCTTCCTGCTCCCGCTCTTCCTCCTCTACGTCAACATCGGCAACGCCACCGGCATCGCCCTGTTCGGCTCCCGCGCCGGCCTGATCCTCACCTACCTCACCTTCTCCCTGCCGTTCTCCATCTGGATGCTGACCGGATACCTCGACTCGGTGCCGCGCGACCTGGACGAGGCGGCGCTGGTCGACGGCTGCGGGCCGCTCGGCGCGCTGTTCCGGATCGTCGTACCGGCGGCGATCCCCGGCATCGTCGCCGTCGCCGTCTACGCGTTCATGACCGCGTGGGGCGAGGTGCTGTTCGCGTCGGTGATGACGAACGACACCACCCGCACCCTCGCCGTCGGCCTCCAGGGCTACTCCACCCTCAACGACGTCTACTGGAACCAGATCATGGCCGCCTCGCTGGTCGTCAGCGTCCCCGTGGTGGCCGGATTCCTGCTGCTCCAGCGCTATCTCGTGGCCGGGCTGACGGCGGGGGCCGTCAAATGACCGGCAACACACCGCATTCCGAAGGGACTTCCGTGTCCGAACGCATCGACCTCGCCGCACTCCCGGACGGCTTCCTGTGGGGCACGGCCACCTCGGCCTACCAGATCGAGGGAGCCGTCGCCGAGGACGGCCGGACCCCCTCCATCTGGGACACCTTCTCGCACACCCCGGGGAAGATCGCGGGCGACGACAACGGCGACATCGCCTGCGACCACTACCACCGCAGGGGCGAGGACATCGCCCTGATGCGCCGCCTCGGCCTCAACGCCTACCGCCTCTCCGTCGCCTGGCCGCGCGTCGTCCCCGGCGGCACCGGCCCCGTGAACCCCAAGGGCCTCGCCTTCTACGACGCCCTGGTGGACGACCTGCTCGCGGCGGGCATCACCCCGTCCGTCACCCTCTACCACTGGGACCTGCCGCAGTCGCTCCAGGACCGCGGCGGCTGGCCGGAGCGGGACACCGCCCACGCGTTCGCCGCCTACGCCGACGCCGTGGCCCGGCGCCTCGGCGACCGCGTCACGCTCTGGACGACGCTCAACGAGCCGTCCTGCTCGGCCTGGATCGGCCACCTCGAGGGCACGATGGCCCCCGGCCACACCGATCTGACCGCCGCGGTCCGCGCCTCCTGCCATCTGCTCCTCGGCCACGGCCTCGCCACCGAGGCCGTCCGCGCCGCCGTCCCGGACGCCCGGATCGGCATCGTCAACAACCTCTCCACCGTGCACCCGGCCACCGACCGCCCCGAGGACATCGCGGCCGCCCACCGGCACGACGGCCATGTCAACCGCTGGTGGCTCGACCCCGTGCACGGCCGCGGCTTCCCGGCCGACATGACCGAGACGTACGGCGTCGAACTCCCGCTCAAGGACGGAGACTTGAAGACGATCGCCGCGCCCCTGGACTGGCTGGGCCTGAACTACTACTTCCCGGCCCATGTCGTCGACGACCCCGAGGGCCCCGCGCCCTACGCTCGCACCGTCCGCCGCGAGGGCGTCCCGCGCACCGGCATGGACTGGGAGATCGACGCCGGCGGCATCGAGACCCTGCTGCTCCGGCTCACCGAGGAGTACGGCGCCCGCACCCTCTACGTCACCGAGAACGGCTCCGCCTTCCCCGACACGGTCCGCCCCGACGGCACCGTCCACGACCCCGAACGCCAGGACTACCTGGAGGCCCACCTGGCCGCCTGCGCCTCCGCCGCCCGCCGGGGCGCCCCGCTGGCCGGCTACTTCGCCTGGTCCCTGCTGGACAACTTCGAATGGGCGTACGGCTACGACAAGCGCTTCGGCCTGGTCCACGTCGACTACCGGACCCAGGCCCGCACCGTCAAGGGCAGCGGGCACCGGTACGCGGAGATCGTGCGCGCGCACCGGGAGCGGGGCCGCAGCGCCGCCTGACCCGGACCGCCGGGCGCCCGCCCCCGACCGGTGCCCGGCGCGGAACCGGCCGACGCGTCCCGCCGTACCGGCGCGGGCGGGCGTCCCCTCCTGCCCGTGTCGGCTCGTGCCCGTGTCGGCCGAACGCCACGGGCACTGCGCGCGCCCCTCCCCGCCGTGGGAGGATCGCCCACTGTGAGCGCATCCCCGGCGGTGAGAGGCCTGCGGGCCGCGGTGTTCGCCGCGGTGTGCGTGCTGCTCGCCGCCGCGGGCCACGGGCTGGCCATGGGACAGCTGCCCTCGCCGCGCTGCGACGGCGCCGGTTTCCTCGCGGTCTTCGCGCTCGGCTGGGCGCTGGGCGCACGGGAGCGGTCGGGGCCGGGCATCGGCGCGGTGATGCTGCTCACCCAGGCGGGGCTGCACCTCGGCTTCGACGCCGCCCACAGCCGCTCCGATACGACCCGCATGGCCGACATGCCCGGTATGGCCGGACCCGCCGCGCACGCGACGGCCGCGCACACCATGGCCCATGCCACGGCCGCCCACCTCCTCGCCGCCCTCGCCGCCTCCTGGTGGCTGCGGCGGGGCGAGGCCGCGCTGTGGTCGCTGCTGCGGCGCACCGCCGCGCTGGTCCCCGCCCTGTGCACCCGGTGGCGGCCCGCCACCGCCGAGCCGGTCCCGCGCGACCGGTCCGTCGACGTCCCGCCCCGCCGGGCCCCGCTGCGGCACGCGGTCACCCGGCGCGGGCCGCCCGCCCCGATCCCGTACCCGCTCTGACCCCTGACCCCTGTCACTCGTCACCGTACGGAGATCGACTCACCATGTCCGCATCACGCACCACCCTGCGCCGCGCCGGCGCCGTCACCGCCCTCACGGCCGCCTCGGTCCTGCTGGCCGCCGGTGCCGCGTCCGCGCACGTCACCGTCCACCCGGAGAGCTACGCCAAGGGCGCCACCGACGGCGTGCTGACCTTCCGCGTGCCCAACGAGGAGGACCACGCCTACACCAGCAAGGTCCAGGTCTTCCTGCCCACCGACCACCCCGTCCTCGGCGTCCTGGTCCACCCGGGGGACGGCTGGAGCGCCAAGGTGACCACCACCAAGCTGAAGACGCCGGTCAAGACCGACGACGGCACCATCACCGAGGCCGCCTCCGAGATCACCTTCTCCGGAGGGAAGATCGAACCGGGGCAGTACGAGGACTTCAACGTCGCCTTCGGTGAACTCCCCGAGGACACCGACCAGTTGGTGTTCAAGACGCTGCAGACCTACTCGGACGGCAAGGTCGTCCGCTGGATCGAGCAGCCGGCCTCGGGCGACGACGAGCCGGACAACCCGGCCCCCGCCCTGAAGCTCACCGCGGACGACGCCTCGCCCGCCGCCGCCCCCGCCAAGGCGGCCGCCGCGACCACGGCCAAGGCGAGCGACTCCACCGCCCGCGAACTCGGCGTCGCCGGGCTGGTGATCGGCGTCCTGGGCCTCGCCACGGCCGCGTTCGCCCTCCTGCGCGGCCGGTCCTCGGCGCGGTCGTAGCGACGGACGCCGGTGGGCCGCGCACATCCGCGCGGCCCACCGGCGTGCGGGAGCGCGGTCAACGTGCGGGAACGCGGTCAAGGGGTGGCGGCGTCCGGGCGGTGCGGCGCGCCGCCGGGAATGCGGCCCCTGCCACCCGCGGTTGATCTCTTCATGACTCAGGACTCCACGCAGGACGCGCTCCTCCCACTGCTCTCCGCAGGACACGGCGGCGTGCTGGTCACCCTTCGCCGCGACGGCCGGCCCCAGCTGTCCAATGTCAGCCACGCCTTCGACCCGGACGAGCGGATCATCAGGATCTCCGTCACCGACGACCGCGCCAAGACCCGCAATCTGCGCCGCGACCCCCGCGCCTCGTACCACGTCACCAGCGGCGACCGCTGGGCGTACGCCGTCGCCGAGGGCATGGCCGAGCTGTCCCCGGTCGCCGAGGACCCCCAGGACGAGACCGTGGAGGAGCTGATCCGGCTCTATCGCGCGGTCAGCGGCGAGCATCCGGACTGGGACGAGTACCGCGCCGCGATGGTCCGCGACCGCCGACTGGTCGTCCGGCTGCATGTCGCACGGGTGTACGGCATCCCCGAGCGCTGACCCGGGCCAGGAACTGTCCGGCGGATCGTTCGACCCTCGGGCTCATCGCGGCGGGTCCTCGCCCGTGAGCCCGTCGACGGATTCACGGATGAGGTCGGCGTGACCGGCGTGGCGGGCGTACTCCTCGATGAGGTCGAGGAGGATGCGGCGGAGGTTGGGGCGTTCGCCGCTCCGGGTGGTGCAGGCGCCGAGCCGGTCCAGCCCGCCCGTGCGGAGCGCCTCGTCGACGAGGGCACGGGAGCGGGCCACCGATTCCTGCCAGAGCGCGCGCAGTTGCTCGGGGGAGTCCTCCGCGGCGGAGCGGTAGTCCCAGTCGGGGGTGCTGTCCCAGTCGACGCTGTCCCAGGGCGCGCCGACGGGGGAGCCGAGCCACAGCCGGGCGAAGTGACTGTCTTCCACGTGCGCCAGGTGCTTGAGGAGGCCGCCCAGAGTGATGCCGGACGTGCCGAGTGTGGCACGCAGGCCGGAGGCGTCAAGGCCGGAGCACTTCCAGGCAACGGTGGCCCGCTGCCGTTCGAGGGCGCCGAGGACGGCCGCCGCCTCGGTACCGGCGAGCGGAGGTTCTGGCCAGGCTTCGGTTCTGCTCTCGGTCATGGCCGGAGACTCTAGCGAACGGGACTGACCGTCCGGCCGACGGGTGAAGCGCGGCGAACCGCTCACTCGGAGCCGCGAGATCCGCCGGACGGGCCCCGGGCCGCGCTCCGGGTCCGTGCCTCGATCGCCCGCAGGACGGCGACCATGTCCTCGCCGCCGTGCCCCTGGCTCACCGTCTCCTCGAAGAGGGTGTGGCAGACGTCGAGCAGCGGGGACGCCAGACGGGCGCCGCGGGCGGCCTCGGCGACGAGGCGGTTGTTCTTCAGGACGTCCAGCGCGGCGGCCTGCACCGCGAAGTCCCGCTCGCGCAGCTTGGGCGCCTTCATCCGGGAGACCGGGCTGGCCATCGGGCCCGCGTCGAGGACGTCCAGGAACAGGCTGGGGTCCAGGCCCTGCCGTTCGGCGAAGTGGAAGGCCTCGGTCAGCCCGGTCACCAGGGTGATCAGGAACAGGTTGACCGAGAGCTTCATCAGCAGCGCGCCCGGCGCCGCACCGCACGCGAACGTCTGCCGGCACATCGGCGCGAGCAGCGGCGCCACCGTCTCCACGGCGGCCTGCTCGCCCGCGAGCATGGCCACCAACTGCCCCGTTTCCGCGGGCACTCGGGACCCGGACACCGGCGCCTCGACGTAACGGCCACCGGCGGCGTGGATGTCCGTCTCCAGGGCGGCCGAGTACGCGGGCGAGGTCGTGCCCATGTGGACGACGGTTCGCCCCGCGACCCGCGCGGCCAGTTCCGGGGTGCCGCGGCCGAGGACCGCGTCGACGGCCGGCTCGTCGGCGAGCATCAGCAGCACCACCTCGGCCCGCGCGAACACCTCCCCGGCGTCCCCGGCGACCTCGGCACCGGCCGCCCGCAGCGGCTCGGCGCGGTGCGGGGTGCGGTTCCACACCACCAGGGGAGTGCCGGCCGCGGCCAGGCGCAGGGCCATGGGCCCGCCCATCACTCCGAGACCGATGAATCCGACGCGCACGGGGGCCGCCCTTCGCTCCACGGGCCGACTATGACAGCGGTCATAGTAGCGAACGTTATGACGGCGGTCATAGAGTGGTCCGGGGGGAGAGACGGAGGCAGGACATGAGCGAGCGGCAGCACGGCCCGCGCGAGCGGATGGTGTTCAGCGCGGCCCAGCTCATCCGGCGCGACGGGGTGAACGCGACGGGCATGCGCGAGGTCGCCGCGCACGCGGGCGCCCCGCGCGGCTCCCTCCAGCACTACTTCCCGGGCGGCAAGGAACAGCTGGTCGGCGAGGCCGTCGCCTGGGCCGGACGGTACGCGGGCAAGCGCATCGGGCGCTTCGTCGAGCGGCTGCCCGAGCCGACGCCCAGCGCGCTGTTCGCGGCGATGGCCGCGCAGTGGACCGAGGAGTACGACCGGGACGGCTTCGGCGCGGGCTGCCCGGTCGCCGCCGCCACCGTCGACCGCGCCGCCTCCGACGACGTCATCCGCGCCGCCGTGGCCGCCGCGTTCACCATCTGGCGGACCCCGCTCGCCGAGGCCCTCACCGCCCTGGGCGTACCCGCCGACCGGTCCGCGGACCTGGCCACCTTGATGATCAGCACCCTGGAGGGCGCGATCCTGATGGCACGGGCCGAGCGGGACGTACGGCCCCTGACGACGGTGGTGCGCGAACTCGGCCCGCTGCTCGACGCGGCCGCGACCCGCCCCGCGTAGACCCGGCCCGCGCAGCCTCCGCCGGGCGGTGACGGCCGATCGGCGACGGCCGGTTGGTCAGCGGAGAGCGGCCGGGCGGTCAGCGGAGACCGGCCGTGCCCGCCCCCTCGGTCGTCAGGTACCCGATCACCATGTCCCCGAGCATCACCCGGTAGTGCTCCCGGCGGTCCGGGTCCACCAGATCGCGGCCGAACAGGGCGCCGAACGCCCGCCGGTTGACGGCGCGGAAGAAGCAGAACGAGCTGATCACCGCGTGCAGGTCGACCGCGTCCACGTCCGGCCTGAACACCCCCGACTCCCGCCCGGCGGCGAGGATCTCGCGCAGCACGTCCAGCGCCGGGGAGCCGATCGCGTCGAGCCGCCCCGAGGGCGCGGAGTCCTCGGCGCACTGGAGGTTCTCGATGCTCAGCAGGCGGATGTAGTCGGGGTGTCGCTCATGATGGTCGAAGATCAGCCCGGCCAGCCGCCGGATCGCCTCGACCGGGTCCAGGTGGGCGACGTCCAGCCGCCGCTCGGCCTCGCGCAGCGCGCCGTAGGCCCGTTCGAGGACGGCCGTGAACAACTGCTCCTTGCCGCCGAAGTAGTAGTAGATCATCCGCTTGGTGGTGCGGGTGCGGGCGGCTATCTCCTCGACGCGGGCGCCCTCGTACCCGGCCCGCGCGAACTCCCGGGTGGCCATGTCGAGGATCTCGGCCTTGGTGCGGGCGGCGTCGCGCACCCGCCCGTCGGGTCGTGTCGGCTCATCGACGCTGGTCATCGAGTGGTTCCTTCGGGCCTCGGGCCGCCTCGGTGGCGTGCTCGGTGCCGTCGATTCTAGGACGCGAACATGACAGTACGGGCGCCGTGGCCCGGAGCACCCGAGGTGCTCCGGGCCACGGACGGGGAAAGCCGCGATCGACGCCCGCTACGGCTGCCGGTTCCACTCGGCGATCACCGGGTGCCCGTGCTCGGTGGACAGCCGGCTGACGGTGCCGGTGGCCAGCTGGAACAACCGGCCCTCGGCGGGCGGGAGGCCCAGCCGACGGGCCGTCAGGACCCGCAGGAAATGGGCGTGGGCGACGAGCACCACGTCGGGTCCGTCCGCGGCGAGCGCGTCGGCCACCCGGGCCAGCACCCGGTCGGCGCGGGCGCCGACCTCGGCCGGTGTCTCACCGGGATGCCCCTCGGGCCCCGGCGCCACCCCGTCGGTCCACAGGTCCCAGTCGGGGCGGGTGCGGTGGATCTCGGCGGTGGTGATGCCCTCGTAGCCGCCGTAGTCCCATTCGTGCAGCGCGGGTTCGGGCTCGACCCCGGTCAGGCCCGCGAGCGCGGCGGTGCGCAGGGCGCGGCCGAGCGGGCTGCTGAGCACGAGGGCGTGGGTCCGGCCGGACAGGAGCGGGGCGAGGGACTTGGCCTGTTCCTCGCCGTGGTCGGTGAGGGGCAGGTCGGTGTAGCTGGTGTGCTGCCCCGACCTGCTCCACTCCGTCTCCCCGTGGCGGACCAGCAGAAGGTCCGCCACGGTCAGCCCTTCTTCTCGACCGCGTGGCCGCCGAACTGGTTGCGCAGCGCCGCGATCATCTTCATCTGCGGCGAGTCGTCCTGCCGGGACGCGAACCGGGCGAACAGCGAGGCGGTGATCGCCGGGAGCGGCACCGCGTTGTCGATGGCCGCCTCGACGGTCCAGCGGCCCTCGCCGGAGTCCTCCGCGAAGCCGCGCAGCTTCTCCAGGTGCTCGTCGTCGTCCAGCGCGTTGACCGCGAGGTCGAGCAGCCAGGAGCGGATGACGGTGCCCTCCTGCCAGGAGCGGAACACCTCGCGGACGTTCTCCACCGAGTGCACCTTCTCCAGCAGCTCCCAGCCCTCGGCGTACGCCTGCATCATGGCGTACTCGATGCCGTTGTGGACCATCTTGGAGAAGTGCCCGGCGCCGACCCGGCCCGCGTGCACATAGCCGTAGGGGCCCTCCGGCTTGAGCGCGTCGAAGATCGGCTGGAGGGCGTCCACGTTCTCCTTCTCGCCGCCGACCATGAGCGCGTAGCCGTTCTCCAGGCCCCACACACCGCCGGAGACGCCCGCGTCCACGAAGCCGATGCCCTTGATGGCGAGCGCCGCGGCGTGCTTCTCGTCGTCCGTCCAGCGGGAGTTGCCGCCGTCGATCACCGTGTCGCCGGGCTCCAGCAGGTCGCCCAGCTCGTCCACGACGGTCTGGGTGGCCGTGCCGGCCGGGACCATCACCCACACATGGCGGGGCGCGTCCAGCTTCTCGACCAGTTCGGCGAGGCTCTTGACGTCGGAGACCTCAGGGTTGCGGTCGTAGCCGATGACGGTGTGGCCGGCGCGGCGGATGCGCTCGCGCATATTGCCGCCCATCTTGCCGAGACCGATGAGACCGAGCTGCATGATCAGTTCTCCGATGCGTTCTTGAGAGTGCGGTAGGCGGCGACGAGGGCCGTGGTGGAGGGGTCGAGGCCGGGCACCTCTGCCCCCTCGGTGAGGGCGGGTTCGACGCGCTTGGCGAGGACCTTGCCCAGCTCCACGCCCCACTGGTCGAAGGAGTCGATGTCCCACACCGCGCCCTGTACGAACACCTTGTGCTCGTACAGTGCGATCAGCTGGCCCAGCACGGACGGGGTCAGCTCGGCCGCCAGGATGGTGGTGGTCGGGTGGTCGCCCTGGAAGGTGCGGTGCGCCACCTGCTCCTCGGGCACGCCCTCCGCACGGACCTCCTCGGCGCTCTTGCCGAAGGCCAGCGCCTGGGTCTGGGCGAAGAAGTTGGCCATCAACAGGTCGTGCTGCGCCTTCAGTTCGGCGCTCAGCTCGCCGACCGGGCGGGCGAAGCCGATGAAGTCGGCGGGGATCAGCTTGGTGCCCTGGTGGATCAACTGGTAGTACGCGTGCTGCCCGTTGGTGCCGGGCGTGCCCCACACCACGGGACCCGTCTGCCACTCCACCCGGCGCCCGTGCCGGTCCACCGACTTGCCGTTGGACTCCATGTCCAGCTGCTGGAGGTACGCGGTGAACTTGGACAGGTAGTGGCTGTACGGCAGTACGGCGTGCGACTGGGCGTCGTGGAAGTTGCCGTACCAGATGCCCAGCAGGCCCAGCAGCAGCGGGGCGTTGGCCTCGGCGGGCGCGGTGCGGAAGTGCTCGTCGACCAGGTGGAAGCCGTCCAGCATCTCCCGGAAGCGGTCCGGGCCGATGGCGATCATCAGGGAGAGGCCGATGGCGGAGTCGTAGGAGTAGCGGCCGCCGACCCAGTCCCAGAACTCGAACATGTTGTCCGGGTCGATGCCGAACTCGGTCACCTTGCCCGAGTTGGTCGAAAGCGCCACGAAATGCTTCGCTACGGCCTTCTCGTCCCCATCGAACGCTTCGAGCAGCCACGAACGCGCGGACGTCGCGTTGGTGATCGTCTCGATCGTCGTGAACGTCTTGGAGGCGACGATGAACAGGGTTTCGGCCGGGTCCAGATCGCGCGTCGCCTCGTGCAGGTCCGCGCCGTCCACGTTCGACACGAAGCGAACGGTCAGATCGCGGTCGGCGAAGCTGCGCAGCGCCTCGTAGGCCATCGCGGGCCCGAGGTCGGAGCCGCCGATGCCGATGTTGACGACATTGCGGATCCGCCGGCCGGTGTGACCGGTCCAGGCACCGGAGCGCACCCGCTCCGCGAAGTCGCTCATCTTGTCGAGGACGGCGTGCACCTTGGGCACCACGTTCTCGCCGTCGACCTCGATCACCGCGTCCCGGGGCGCGCGCAGCGCGGTGTGCAGCACCGCCCGGTCCTCGGTGATGTTGATCCGCTCGCCGCGGAACATCGCGTCCCGCAGCCCGAACACATCGGTGGCGGTGGCGAGTTCCTGGAGCAGGGCCAGGGTCTCGTCGGTGATCAGCTGCTTGCTGTAGTCGATGTGCAGATCACCGACCCGGACCACGTACCGCTCGGCGCGGCCCGGGTCCGACGCGAACAGCTCGCGCAGGTGCAGCGGCCTCTCGGCGCGGTGGTCGGCGAGCGCCGTCCACTCGGGCCGGTGGATCAGATTCGGATAGTGGGCGTCGGCCATCTCAGGCGTTCTCCTTGGCGGCCTCGCCCCGCAGGGCGATGGCGTACATCTCGTCGGCGTCGAGGCGGCGCAGCTCCTCGGCGATGAGTTCGGAGGTGGGTCGGACCTTCAGGGCGAGGGTGCGCGGCGGCTGACCCGGCAGGGTGAGCGTCGCGAGCGGGCCCTCGGGGCGGTCCACGACGATCTCGCCGTCGCGGGTGCCCAGCCGTACGGCGGTGACCACCGGACCCTCGGTGACCACGCGGTCCACGCTCACCCCGAGCCGTGCCTCCAGCCAGCGGGCCAGCAGCTCGGCGCTCGGGTTGTCCGCCTCGGCCTCCACGGCCGCCGACGTCACCTTCGCCCGCGCCTGGTCGAGCGCGGCGGCCAGCATCGAGCGCCACAGCGTCAGCCGGGTCCAGGCGAGGTCGGTGTCGCCGGGCGCGTAGGTGCGGGCGCGGGCCTGCAGGACCTCCATCGGCCGCTCCACCGCGTACAGATCGGTGATCCTGCGCTGCGCGAGCGCGCCGAGCGGGTCCTTGGACGGCGTGTCGGGCGCGTCCACCGGCCACCACACGACGACCGGGGCGTCCGGCAGCAGCAGCGGCAGCACCACCGAGTCGGCGTGGTCGGAGACCTCGCCGTAGGTGCGCAGCACCACCGTCTCGCCGGTGCCGGCCTCCGAGCCGACCCGGACCTCGGCGTCCAGGCGCGAGTGGGTGCGGTCGCGCAGGGTGCGGGCGTGCCGCTTGATGACGACCAGGGTGCGCGAGGGGTGCTCGTGCGAGGCCTCCTCGGCGGCCCGCATCGAGTCGTAGGCGTTCTCCTCGTCCGTGACGATGACCATCGTCAGGACCATGCCCACGGCCGGGGTGCCGATCGCTCGGCGGCCCTGCACCAGCGCCTTGTTGATCTTGCTTGCCGTGGTGTCGGTCAGGTCGATCTTCATGGCCTGCGCCAGCTCCGTCCGTCTCGTGCGAGCATCTCGTCGGCTTCCCGCGGTCCCCAGCTGCCCGACGCGTACTGTGCCGGCCGGCCGTGCGCCGCCCAGTACTGCTCGATCGGGTCGAGGATCTTCCAGGACTCTTCCACTTCCTGGTGACGCGGGAACAGGTTGGCGTCGCCCAGGAGCACGTCCAGGATGAGCCGCTCGTACGCCTCCGGGCTGGACTCCGTGAACGACTCGCCGTAGGCGAAGTCCATGGACACGTCCCGGATCTCCATCGAGGTACCCGGCACCTTGGAACCGAAGCGGACCGTCATGCCCTCGTCCGGCTGGACGCGGATCACGATCGCGTTCTGGCCCAGCTCCTCGGTGGCGGTGGAGTCGAACGGGGAGTGCGGGGCCCGCTTGAAGACCACCGCGATCTCCGTCACCCGGCGCCCGAGCCGCTTGCCGGTGCGCAGATAGAACGGGACGCCCGCCCAGCGGCGGTTGTCGATGCCGATCTTGATCGCGGCGAAGGTGTCGGTCTTCGACGCCGCGTCGATACCGTCCTCCTCGAGGTAGCCGACGACCTTCTCGCCGCCCTGCCAGCCGGCCGCGTACTGCGCCCGCACGGTGTGGTCACCCAGGTCGTCGGGGAGCCGGACCGACTTGAGCACCTTCAGCTTCTCGGTGAGCAGCGCCTCCGCGTCGAACGCGATGGGCTCCTCCATGGCGGTGAGCGCCATCAGCTGGAGCAGGTGGTTCTGGATGACGTCACGGGCCGCGCCGATGCCGTCGTAGTAGCCGGCCCGGCCGCCGATGCCGATGTCCTCGGCCATCGTGATCTGGACGTGGTCGACGTAACTGCGGTTCCAGATCGGCTCGTACATCTGGTTGGCGAAGCGCAGCGCCAGGATGTTCTGGACCGTCTCCTTGCCCAGGTAGTGGTCGATGCGGAACACCTGGTCCGGCTCGAACACGTCGTGCACCAGCGCGTTCAGCTCACGGGCGCTGGCCAGGTCGTGGCCGAATGGCTTCTCGATGACCGCGCGCCGCCAGGAGCCCTCGGGCGGGCTCGCCAGGCCGTGCTTCTTCAGCTGCTGCACGACCTTCGGGAAGAACTTCGGCGGCACCGAGAGGTAGAACGCGAAGTTGCCGCCGGTGCCGCGGGAGGCGTCCAGCTCCTCCACGGCGTCCTTGAGCTGCTTGAACGCGGTGTCGTCGTCGAAGTCGCCGGGGATGAAGCGCATGCCCTCGGCGAGCTGCTGCCACACCTCCTCGCGGAACGGGGTGCGCGAGTGCTCGCGCACCGAGTCGTGGACGACCTGCGCGAAGTCCTGGTCCTCCCACTCGCGGCGGGCGAAGCCCACCAGGGAGAAGCCCGGCGGCAGCAGACCGCGGTTGGCCAGGTCGTACACGGCCGGCATCAGCTTCTTGCGGGACAGGTCACCGGTCACCCCGAAGATGACCAGGCCCGAGGGACCCGCGATGCGCGGGAGGCGGCGGTCCCGGGTGTCCCGCAGCGGATTCACCCAGTCGGCGGCCGGCACGATGGGCACCCGCACCTCCTCCGGCGCCGGGGCAGGGCTCGCTTTTTCGGTCATCGCGCGTCAACTCCCTTGCTCTCCAGGGACTTCGCCACCGCGTCCAGCAGGTCCTGCCAGGCCGTCTCGAACTTGGCGACGCCCTCGTCCTCCAGCTGCTGGACGACCTCGTCGTAGGAGATGCCGAGCCGCTCGATCGCGCCGAGGTCGGCACGGGCCTGCGCGTAGCCGCCGGTCACCGTGTCGCCGGTGATCTCGCCGTGGTCGGCGACGGCGTTCAAGGTGGCCTCCGGCATGGTGTTGACCGTGCCCGGCGCGACGAGGTCGTCCACATACAGGGTGTCCTTGTACGCGGGATCCTTCACACCGGTGGACGCCCACAGCGGACGCTGCTTGTTCGCCCTGTCACCGGCGAGCGCCAGCCAGCGGTCCGAGGCGAAGACCTCCTCGTACGCCTCGTAGGCCAGTCGCGCGTTGGCGAGGGCCGCGCGGCCCTTGAGCGAGAGGGCCTCGTCGGTGCCCAGCGCGGTCAGCCGCTTGTCGATCTCGGAGTCCACCCGGGAGACGAAGAACGACGCCACCGAGTGGACGGTGGACAGGTCGATGCCGCGCTCGCGGGCCTTCTCCAGACCGGCCAGGTAGGCGGCCATGACCTCGCGGTAGCGCTCCAGGGAGAAGATCAGGGTCACATTGACGCTGATGCCGAGCCCCACGACCTCGGTGATGGCCGGCAGGCCCGCCTTGGTCGCCGGGATCTTGATCATCACGTTGGGGCGGTCGACCAGCCAGAACAGCTGCTTGGCCTCGGCGACGGTGGCCGCGGTGCGATGCGCCAGCCGGGGGTCGACCTCGATGGAGACCCGGCCGTCGCGGCCGTTCGTCGCCCGGTACACGGAGTCCAGGATGTCGGCGGCGTCGCGGACGTCGGCGGTGGTCATCATCCGCACGGCCTCGTCGACCGTCACGCCGCGTACGGCCAGATCGGTGAGCTGCTCCTCGTAGCCCTCGCCGGAGCCTATGGCCGCCTGGAAGATCGACGGGTTGGTGGTGACACCGACGGCGCTGCCGCTCGCCACCAGGTCGGCGAGGCTGCCCGAGGTGATCCGCCCCCGCGACAGGTCGTCCAGCCAGATGGACACACCCTCGTCGGCAAGGCGCTTGAGGGCTCCCGGGGTCGCGATTGCTTCGGTCACAGTGATCATCTTTCTTTGTGTGTCGGTGTCAGACGCGCGCGGCGGCGAGCGACTCGCGGGCCGTCGCGGCGACGTTCTCGGGGGTGAAGCCGAACTCGGTGAACAGGGTCCCCGCGGCGGCGGAGGCGCCGAAGTGCTCCAGGGAGACGATCCGGCCCGCGTCACCCACATAGCGGTACCAGGTCAGCCCGATGCCGGCCTCCACCGCCACCCGGGCCCGCACGGCCGGCGGCAGCACCCGCTCGCGCCAGGCGCGCGGCTGCTCCTCGAACCACTCCACGGACGGCATCGAGACCACCCGGGTGCCGGTGCCCTCGGCCTCCAGCAGCTCCCGCGCGGCCACGGCGAGCTGCACCTCGGAGCCCGTCGCGATGATGATCACCTCCGGGACCTCCGTCGAGGACTCGCGCAGCACATAGCCGCCCTTGGCCGCGTCCTCGTTCGGCGCGTACACCGGCACGCCCTGGCGGGTGAGCGCGAGCCCGTGCGGGGCAGGGCTGGTGGCGTGCCTCTTCAGGATCTCGGCCCAGGCGATCACGGTCTCGTTGGCGTCCGCCGGGCGGACGACGTTCAGACCCGGGACGGCCCGCAGCGAGGCCAGGTGCTCGACGGGCTGATGGGTCGGGCCGTCCTCGCCGAGGCCGATGGAGTCGTGCGTCCAGATGTACGTCACCGGCAGCTGCATCAGCGCGGACATCCGCACCGCGTTGCGCATGTAGTCGGAGAACACCAGGAAGGTGCCGCCGTAGACGCGGGTGTTGCCGTGCAGGGCGATGCCGTTCATCTCCGCCGCCATGGAGAACTCGCGGATGCCGAAGTGCACGGTACGACCATAGGGGTCGGCCGTCGGCAGCGGGTTGCCCTCGGGGAGAAATGAGCTGGACTTGTCGATGTCGGTGTTGTTCGAGCCGGCGAGGTCGGCGGAGCCGCCCCACAGCTCCGGCAGCACCGGGCCCAGCGACTGGAGTACCTTGCCGGAGGCGGCGCGGGTGGCGACCGACCTGCCCTCCTCGAACACCGGCAGGGTGTCCGCCCAGCCCGCGGGCAGCTCGCCCCGGCTGATCCGGTCGAACAGGGCGGCGCGCTCCGGCTCGGCGTCCCGCCACTCGGCGATCCGCTTGTCCCAGGCCGCGTGCGCCTCCGCGCCCCGGTCCAGGGCCCGCCGGGCGTGCTTCAGGACCGCGTCCTCGACCTGGAAGGACAGCTCCGGGTCGAAGCCGAGGAGCCGCTTGGTGGCCGCGATCTCCGCCGCGCCGAGCGCCGAGCCGTGGGAGGCCTCGGTGTCGCGGGCGTTCGGGGCGGGCCAGGCGATGATCGTGCGCAGCGCGATGATCGAGGGCCGCCCGGTCTCGTTCCGCGCCGCCTGGAGGGCCGCGTACAGGGCGGGCGCGTCCACGTCGCCGTCGGCGGTGGGCGCGACGCGCTGGGTGTGCCAGCCGTACGCCTCGTACCGCTTCAGGACGTCCTCGGAGAAGGCGGTCGCGGTGTCGCCCTCGATGGAGATGTGGTTGTCGTCGTAGAGGAAGACCAGGTTGCCGAGCTTCTGGTGGCCGGCGAGCGAGGACGCCTCGGCGCTGACGCCCTCCTCCAGGTCGCCGTCGGAGACGATCGCCCAGACGGTGTGGTCGAAGGGGGAGGTGCCCGCGGGGGCCTCAGGGTCGAACAGGCCGCGCTCGTAGCGGGCGGCCATCGCCATGCCCACCGCGTTGGCGGCGCCCTGCCCGAGCGGCCCGGTGGTGGTCTCCACGCCCGCGGTGTGCCCGTACTCGGGGTGGCCCGGGGTCCGGGAGCCCTGGGTGCGGAACGCCTTCAGATCGTCCAGCTCCAGCTCGTACCCGGCCAGGAACAGCTGGGTGTACAGGGTCAGCGAGGTGTGGCCGGGGGAGAGGACGAACCGGTCACGGCCGGTCCACTCCGGGTCCGCCGGGTCGTGACGCATCACCTTCTGAAAGATCGTGTACGCGGCAGGCGCCAGGCTCATCGCGGTGCCCGGGTGGCCGTTGCCCACCTTCTGCACCGCGTCGGCCGCCAGCAGACGGGCGGTGTCCACGGCCCGCCGGTCGAGATCGGTCCACTCGAAGCCACCGGAAGTCTGCGTGCTCATCTTCAAGAAGTCCTCGTTCAGTACGGAAGGGCTGGCCGGACGCGTTCAAACTTAAAAGTCTGACTTTTTCGACGGAAGGGCGGGATGTGTCACCCTGTGGTGAATCTGGGACAGTGATCGCGGAGCAGGGACGGCACGAAAAGGACATGGCTGACACAACGCCCCAAGAGGGCGGCGCGGCGGTCGGTGACGGCATCCGGACCCTCCCCTTCCCGACCGAGCTGGCCGTCGGCGGCGTCGGCATGCGGATCGGCCGTATGGGCACCGGCCGCGGCTGGCGGGCCGACATCCCGCTGGACCGCGTGCACCGCATCGACTTCCATGTGGTCCTGCTGTTCACCGAGGGCCCCGTACGCCATATGGTCGACTTCACCGAGTACGAGGCCGCGGCCGGCGACCTGCTGTGGATACGTCCCGGACAGGTCCACCGCTTCTCCCGGGAGTGCGTGTACCGCGGAACCGTGCTGACCATGCAGCCCGGCTTCCTGCCGCGTGCCACCGTGGAGGCCACCGGCCTGTACCGCTACGACCTGCCGCCGCTGCTGCACCCCGGGACGGCCCAGCTCGAAGCGCTCCGGGCGGCCCTGGAGCAGCTGCGCCGCGAGTACGAGGACACGGCGACGCTCCCGCCGAGCCTGCACACGGCCGTCCTGCGGCACGGGCTGACCGCGTTCCTGCTGCGCCTCGCCCACCTCGCCGCCAGCTCGGCGCCCGGCTCACGGCAGCAGTCGGACAGCACCTTCACCCTGTTCCGGGAGGCGGTCGAGCAGGGCTTCGCCACCAATCACAGTGTCAGCGCCTACGCCGACGCCCTCGGTTACTCCCGCCGCACCCTGGTGCGCGCCGTCCGCGCCGCCACCGGCGAGACCCCCAAGGGCTTCATCGACAAACGCGTCGTCCTGGAGGCCAAACGCCTCCTCGCCCACACCGAGCTGCCCATCGGCCGGGTCGGCGCGGCCGTCGGCTTCCCGGACGCGGCGAACTTCTCCAAGTTCTTCCAACTGCACACCGGGCGGACACCGGTGGCCTTCCGCGCCGAACTGCGCTGACCGCCGCGGCTCTTGACCTGGAGCGCGCTCCAGATCCGAGCATGGGCGCATGAACACCGGCCGGGTGCACGCCACCCACCCCCAGATCGTCCTCGGCACCATGGACTTCGGAACCCGCGTCGACCGCGAGCGGGCCTTCGCGGTCCTCGACTCCTTCGTCGCCGGCGGCGGCCGCTGGCTCGACACCGCGAACTGCTACTCCTTCTGGGCCGATCCCGAGGGCGTCGGCGGCGCCGGCGAACGGGTCATCGGCGATTGGCTACGGGCCCGCCCGGGGGCACGCGAGGCGGTACGGATCGCGACGAAGGTGCGGCACAACCCGCTGGTGCCGGGCTCCTGGCCAGGGAGCGCGGAAGGGCTCTCCGCGCCCGCGATCCGCAAGGGCGTCGAGGAGAGCCTGCGCCGCCTGGGCGTCGAGCACCTCGATCTGCTCTGGGCGCACGCCGAGGACCGGAGCGTGGAACTGGAGGAGACGGTCGGCGCCTTCGGCGAACTGGTCGGCGAGGGAGTGGCCCGGCGGATCGGGGCGGCCAACCACGCCGCCTGGCGCGTCGAGCGCGCCCGGTCCCTCGCGCGGGAGCGGCATCTGGCGCCCTGGACGGCCCTGCAACTGCGGCACTCGCTCCTCCAGCCGCGCCCGCTCACCCCCGTCGCGGAGGCGGGCCACCGCCTGCTCACCGCCGAGGACCTGGACCTCGCGGCGGCGGAGGGGCTCACGGTGTGGTCGTACAGCTCTCTGCTGTGGGGTTCGTACACCCGCCCGGACAAGCCGCTGCCGCTCACCTATGACCACCCCGGCACCGCACGGGTCCTCGCGGTCCTGGACGCCGTCGCCGAGGAACTCTCGGCCACCCGCAACCAGGTCGTCCTCGCCTGGCTGATGCGGCAGGGGATCGATCCCATCGTCGGCGCGAGCCGGGTGCACCATGTCGAGGAGGCGCTCGCCGCACGCCAAGTGCGCCTCGGTGACGAGCACATGGCGCGCTTCGCGGCGGCGCGGTAGTGGCCGCCGCCGGAAACCCCGCGACCAAGGAGCCCCCATGACCCCCAGCAGCCCGACCGCGACCCTCTCGCCCGCGCGGGCGGCCGACCGCACCGGCGTCTCCCTCGACACCCTGCGCTACTACGAGCGCGAAGGGCTCATCGGCCCGATCCGGCGCTCACCGGGCGGCCGCCGGGAGTACACCGAGGACGACGTCTTCTGGATCGGCCTGGTCACCTGCTTCCGGGAAGCCGGTCTCGGCATCGCGGACCTGCGCGGCTTCGTCGCCCTCCTGCGCGCCGAACAGCCCCCGCAGGACCGGGTGTCCTTCCTGCGCGAGCGCCGCGCCGCCCTCGCGGAACGGGCGGCGGCGCTGCACCGGGCCATGGCGGTGCTCGACGAGAAGATCGCCTACTACGGCTGAGCCTCGGGGGACCCGGCCGACGTCCGCGAAGTCGGCCGGAACCGTCCGCCGCGCCGCCGCCCCCCGGGGCGCGCCCCTACTCCAGGTGGTACGCGTACACCGTCGTCGCCACCGCGCACACGCCCGGTGCGATCACCTCGGTGCGCAGGGTGCCGGTGCCGGGGTCGTAGTCGACGCCCTCGGCCTCGAACGTGCCCTTGCACAGGCTCTGCTGGGGGAGTCCGAAGAGGCTGCTCACCCGGCCGGTGACCGGCCTGCCGTCCAGCGGGTGCGGCAGATCGACCTGGAGGAGCGGCCTGCTCTGCGGGAACAGCGTGCCCGAGCCGTCGTCGGAGGCGCACACCAGCCGGGTGGCGGTCACGAAGTCGCAGCCCTGGATGTCGCGCACCGGCCTGTCCAGGCTGATCTGCCCGGCCTGGGCCAGCGTCCCGCCGGTGCGCGGGGTCGCCGGGTTGAGCAGCGGCGCGGGGAACACCTGGAGCCGGTCCTGGTCCTCCCACTCGCCGGAGACCAGCCACTGCCCGTCGGGCGAGACCGCGGCGAAGGAGTTGTTCACCTTCTCGCCCGGATCCAGCGGGTGCACATAGTCGTACCGCTTGCCGTCCGGTGTGGTCACCGCGTACATCTTCGACGTGGCCGTGTCCGCGCCCTGGTAGGCGTCGAAGACATAGCCGCGCGCGATGTCCGGGTCGCCCACGTGGTTCCAGCCCTTGATCCGCAGATCCAGCGGGATGTCCAGCAGTCCGCGGTGCAGCAGCGAGCCGTCGGCCCGGCTGGCGAGGCCCTGGCCGCCGCCCAGGGTGTCGGTGTACGACGTCCCGGCCGCCGTCCACCGGTCCTGCCCGGCCGCCGAGGCGCTCGAGGCGGCACACACGAGGGCGCCCACCAGTGCGGTGAGCGCGGCGATTTGACGCTTCATCAGGCTCCTGTCACAGCTGTGGAGTCGGGGTTCGCATGCAACCACGGATCGGCGGCCGGCGGGTGACGGCGACGCGTCGGGTGTGCCGGTTCCGGCCGACGCCCCGGCGACTTCCGGCCGACGCCCCGGCGACTTGCGGGGACGCGCCGGTGCCTTCGCGGGACCGGCGGGCAAGCGAGGGGGCCCGGAACGTGCGCCCGGAGGCGGCGCACGGGGATGATGTGCCTGGCAGGGGTCTCGGGACTCGGGAAAGGTGCGTGGTGACGTGAGGCTGACGATTCTGGGCGGTGGCGGCTTCCGCGTGCCGCTCGTGTACGGCGCGCTGCTGACCGACCGCACCGAGGGCCGGGTCACCGAGGTCGTCCTGCACGACCTGGACGCCGACCGGCTGCACGCGGTCTCCCGGGTCCTCGCCGAGCAGGCCGCCCAGAGCCCGGACGCGCCCCGGGTGACCACCACCACGGAACTCGACGAGGCCCTGCGCGGCGCCGACTTCGTGTTCTCCGCGATCCGTGTCGGCGGCCTCGACGGCCGGGCGGACGACGAGCGGGTCGCGCTGGCCGAGGGCGTGCTCGGGCAGGAGACGGTCGGCGCGGGCGGCATCGCCTACGGGCTGCGCACCGTGCCCGTCGCCACCGAGATCGCCCGCCGGGTGGCCCGCCTCGCCCCCGACGCCTGGGTGATCAACTTCACCAATCCGGCCGGTCTGGTCACCGAGGCGATGTCCCGGCACCTCGGCGACCGGGTCATCGGCATCTGCGACTCCCCGGTCGGCCTCGGCCGCCGCCTCGCCCGCGTCCTCGGCGCCGACCCGCAGGACGCCTTCGTGGACTACGTCGGACTCAACCACCTCGGCTGGGTCCGCGGCCTGCGCGTCGCCGGACGCGACGAACTGCCCCGGCTGCTCGCCGATCCCGCGCTGCTCGGCTCCTTCGAGGAGGGCAGGCTCTTCGGCCCCGACTGGCTGACCTCGCTCGGCGCGATCCCCAACGAGTACCTGCACTACTACTACTTCAACCGCGAGACCGTCCGCGCCTACCGGCAGGCCGAGGCGACCCGCGGCGCCTTCCTGCGCGACCAGCAGGCCCGCTTCTACGCCGAGGCCGGGCGCCCGGACGTCTCCGCGCTGGGCGCCTGGGACCGCACCCGCGCCGAGCGCGAGGCGACGTACATGGCGGAGAACCGGGAGACCGCGGGCGCCGGTGAACGCGAGGAGGAGGACCTCTCCGGCGGCTACGAGAAGGTGGCCCTCGCCCTGATGCGCGCCATCGCCCGCGACGCCCGTACGACCCTCATCCTCAACGTCCGCAACCAGGGCACCCTGCCGGACCTGGACGCCGACGCGGTCATCGAGGTCCCCTGCCTGGTGGACGCCAACGGCGCCCACCCCCTGGCCACCGCCCCGCTGCCCGACCACGCGACGGGCCTGGTCTCCTCGGTCAAGGCGGTGGAGCGCGAGGTGCTCGCCGCCGCCGAGTCCGGTTCCCGGGCGACCGCGCTCAAGGCGTTCGCCCTGCACCCCCTGGTCGACTCGGTGAACGTGGCACGCCGGCTGACGGACGGCTACCTGGCGGTCCATCCGGGCCTTTCCTACCTCAAGTAGACCGGCTCAAGAGGCACTTGAACGCCGCACACAATTATGTTCTTGTGGACCAGACAAACCGCTGATGGGAAGGGGAACACGGGGTGGAGCCGACGGCCGGTCCCGGCCAGTTGCTGGCCATCAGCGATCTGCACATCTCCTACCCGGAGAACCGGGCGCTCGTGGAGCAGCTGCACCCGACGGGCGACGAGGACTGGCTGATCGTCGCGGGCGACATCGCGGAGACGGTGGAGGACATCCGCTGGACCCTCGCCACCCTCGCGGCCCGCTTCCGCAAGGTCCTGTGGACACCGGGCAACCACGACCTGTGGACCCACCCGAAGGACCCCGTGCAGCTGCGCGGCGTCGCCCGCTACGAGCACCTGGTCCAGGTCTGCCGCGAACTCGGCGTCCTCACCCCCGAGGACCCCTACCCCGTCTGGCAGGGCCCCGGCGGCCCGGTCGCCGTCGCCCCGCTGTTCCTCGGCTACGACTACAGCTTCCTGCCCGCCGGCTGCTCCACCAAGGCCGAGGGCCTCGCCTACGCCGAGAGCACCGGCATCGTCTGCAACGACGAGTACCTGCTGCACCCCGACCCGTACCCGAGCCGCGAGGCGTGGTGCCGCGACCGGGTGGCACGGACCGAGGAGCGGCTCGCGGCGCTGCCCGCGGACCTGCCGACCGTGCTGGCCAACCACTACCCGCTGCACCGGCACCCCACCGAGGTGCTGTGGCACCCCGAGTTCGCCATGTGGTGCGGCACCGAGCTGACCGCCGACTGGCACCGCCGGTTCCGCGTCGCCACCATGGTCTACGGCCATCTGCACATCCCCCGCACCACCTGGCACGACGGGGTCCGCTTCACCGAGGTCTCCGTGGGCTACCCCCGCGAGTGGCGCAAGCGTTCGCAGCAGCCGGGCACGGCGCGCCGCATCCTGCCGATGGAGGAGGTGGAAGCCGGTGATCGAGGAACTGCTCCCGGAGTCGGTCGTGGCCGTGGAGGCACTTCGTGACGACCCGCTGTGGGACACCCCCCTCCACCCGGAGGAAGAGGTGCTCGTCGCCCGGGCCGTGGCCAAGCGGCGCCGCGAGTTCGCGGCCGTGCGCGGCTGCGCCCGGCGGGCCATGGAGAAGCTCGGCATTCCGCCGCGGCCCGTGGTCAGCGGTGAGCGGGGCGCCCCGCAGTGGCCGGCGGGCATCGTCGGCAGCATGACCCACTGCGACGGCTACTGCGCCGCCGCGCTGGTCCGTGCCACCGACCTCGTCTCGCTGGGCATCGACGCCGAACCGCACGGCCCGCTGCCCGACGGCGTCGGCGCCACCGTCTTCCTGCCCGCCGAGACGGCACGCCTCGCGCGGCTCGCCGAGCAGCGGCCCGCCGTGCACTGGGACCGGATCCTGTTCAGCGCCAAGGAGTCGGTGTACAAGGCGTGGTTCCCGCTCACCCGCGAGTGGCTGGACTTCTCCGAGGCCGACATCACCCTGTGCCCGTCCCCCGACGGCGCCGCGCACGGCACCCTGCACGCCGAACTCCTGGTCCCCGGCCCCCTCGTCGGCGGCCGCCGCCTCCAGGTCCTCGACGGCCGCTGGGCCGCCCGGGACGCCCTGGTGACCACCACGGTCGTCATCCCGCACTCCGCCTGACGGCCCCGGGCGCCCGGCCGACGGGCACGGGCGCCCGACGAGCACCGCTACGACGGACCCGCGTTCCCCGGACCGGTCCGGCGCCCGGTCAGCCGGCCGACGGGCACCACTCGCCCAGCATCCGGAAGAACTCCTCCTCGTTGCCCGTGAGGCCCGCCCGGGTCAGGGCCGTCTCCGCCTCGGCGAGCACGGACGGCGGCACCAGGGCGGGCGGCGCCCCGTCCGGTGGACCGTCGAAGGCGGCGCGCACCGTGTGCAGCAGCCGCAAGTAGGCCTGGACTGCGGTGCGCTCATGATCGGTCAGTACGGCGGTGGGCATCGGTCGGCTCTCCCCGAGTAGGCGGCACGGTCACGCGCGCTGCGGCGCACGCACACCAGCTTGCCGCCCACCACTGACAATCGGGCGAAACCGCACCTCGGCCTGTGTCCCGGGCGCCGTCAGGCCTCCGGCCGTTTCACGCTCTCCAGGAGCATGTCCAGCCATTCCGCGACCTTGTCCCGGTGCTGGTCGGTCGGCAACTGCGCGGCCCGCCAGGCGATTCCGCGCACCCCGTGGTCCTGGAGCAGCCGTTCCAGCGGATCCTCGGCGGGACCGGCCGCGGCCCGCTCCCGGTCGGCCAGCTTCTGGAGCAGTTCCTGCTCGGTGCGCTGGAGCGCGCCCGCCAGCGCCTCGGGATCCTCCGCCGTCAGGAACCCGGCGTGCACCCGGAAGAAGCGCTGCAACGCGTCGCAGTGCTCCATGGTGGGCCGCCGGTCGCCGTTGATCAGGGCACCGGCCTGCTGCCGGGACATGCCCGCGCCGTCGGCGATCTCCTGCTGGGTGTACTTGCGGCCGTTCGGTTTCAGCCGGGAGCGCCGCAGCAGCCCGAGGCGCTGCAGAAACCGCGCCTGGACATCGGGTTCGCCCGCCGGGCGCCCGCTGAGCAGCGCCTTGACCACCGGCTCGGGCACCCCGCAGGCGACCGAGAGCCGCGCGATGTCGAAGACCTCGGCCTGGGTCACCCCGAGGCGCTCGGCGAGCGCGGTGACGCGGGCGACGACGGCCGGCAGCTGGGCGGTCGCCGCGGCGCCCGGATCCTCGTAGCCATCCGTCACCGACAGAACTCCTACGTCTCTCAAGCAAGGGCAACAGGTGCGTCCGTGCATCCCGCATGCTCGGTACCAGGACCGGCGGTCGCCGTGAACTTCCCGGAGATTAGCCCGTGCTGTGAACCCACATCCAGGTGTCGCCACAACTGTGGCGAATTTCAGCCGTCAACCGGCCTGGAATGCCACGATAGTTGACATCACTCCTCGTGGGGAAGCAGGATCGCATCGCCGCGTGAAGGCCGCAGAGGCAAGAGGGGTGACCTCCCGATGGCACATCAGGCAGGAGGGCAGTGGCCGGCGCCGCGGCCCGTCCCCGAGACCTCCGAGACCCAGTCGTACCTACAGGACTACGGCGTGCTGCTGGACGCCGTGCCCTTCCCGTCCCTGGTGGTGGACCACCGCTGGGACGTGGTGCTGGCCAATGACGCCTACGCCACGCTCTTCGGCGGGGCGCGCCCGCACCCCACGGCCATGCCCGGGGACAACTTCCTGCGGTTCGTGCTCTTCCACCCGGACGCCGGGCTGGTCCTCGGCGACCACGAGGCGGGCTGGTGCCTGCCGATGCTGGCCCAGTTCAAGGGCGCCATGGACGCCTACGGCCACGATCCCGAACTCCAGGCCATCCGCCGGGAGATCACGCAGGACCCGCTGATGGACGCCGCCTACCGGCAGGGCCTGCCGCACTGGATCCGCGCCGTCGGCGAGCGCGGCACCCGGCTCGACGGGGCCGTACGGCTGCTGCTGCCACCCGATCCGCGCCGGGGCCCCACCGAGTGCCGCATCGTGGACGAGACGCCCCAGGCCCTGCGCGAACTGGGCTGCCGACGCCTGACGTTGGTCCCGCGCGACTCCCGCGGGGCCGCCGCGCCGGTCCGGCGTCCGCGCAGGTCCCGCGCCATGCCGGCGCATCTGACGGTGGTCCCGCCCCCGGAGGGCTGACACCGTTCCAGAGCCGTACTTTCACATCGGCGTCATCTCACCCTTCCCTGACGTTCGCCGCGCTTGGAACACTCGGCGCGGCAGTCACGGACGTCAGGACGAGAGGACCCACCCCCCATGACCGAAGTCAACCGCCGGCGCTTTCTCCAGATCGCGGGCGCCACGACGGCGTTCACGGCGTTGTCGAGCAGCATCCAGCGCGCCGCCGCGCTGCCCGCGAACCATCGCACCGGATCGGTCGAGGACGTCGAGCACATCGTCGTCCTGATGCAGGAGAACCGTTCTTTCGACCACTACTTCGGCTCGCTGCGGGGCGTCCGGGGTTTTGGTGACCCGCGCGCGGTCAGCCAGCACGGCCGCTCCGTCTGGCAGCAGTCGGACGGCACCCGGGACATCCTGCCCTTCCACCCGGACGCCGACGACCTCGGCCTCGCCTTCATCCAGGACCTGCCGCACGGCTGGAACGACGGGCACACCGCGTTCAACGGCGGCAAGTACGACAAGTGGGTACCCGCCAAGTCATCGACCACGATGGCGTACCTGACCCGCCGGGACATCCCCTTCCACTACGCCCTCGCGGACGCGTTCACCGTCTGCGACGCCTACCACTGCTCGTTCATCGGCTCCACCGACCCCAACCGCTACTACATGTGGTCGGGTTACACCGGGAACGACGGCAAAGGCGGCGGCCCGGTCCTCGGCAACGACGAGAAGGGCTACGGCTGGACGACGTACCCCGAGCGCCTGGAGCAGGCGGGCGTCTCCTGGAAGATCTACCAGGACATCGGCGACGGCCTGGACGCGAACGGCGGCTGGGGCTGGATCGACGACGCCTACCGGGGCAACTACGGCGACAACTCGCTGCTCTACTTCAACGCGTACCGCGACGCGAAGCCCGGCGACCCGCTGTACGACAAGGCCCGCACCGGTACGAACGCGAAGGCCGGTGAGGGCTTCTTCGACCGGCTGAAGGCGGACGTCAAGGCCGGGACGCTCCCGCAGGTCTCCTGGATCGCCGCCCCCGAGGCGTTCACCGAGCACCCCAACTGGCCCGCCAACTACGGCGCCTGGTACGTCTCCCAGGTCCTCGACGCGCTCACCTCCAACCCCGAGGTGTGGGCGAAGACGGCCCTGTTCCTGACCTACGACGAGAACGACGGCTTCTTCGACCATGTCGTGCCGCCGTTCCCGGCCGCCTCCGGGGCGCAGGGCAAGTCCACGGTCGACGCCTCGGCCGACCTGTACCAGGGCGGCGCCGGGTACGCGGCGGGACCGTACGGTCTCGGCCAGCGGGTGCCGATGCTGGTCGTCTCGCCTTGGAGCAAGGGCGGCTACGTCTGCTCCGAGACCTTCGACCACACCTCCATCATCCGCTTCATCGAGCAGCGCTTCGGGGTGCGCGAGCCGAACATCTCGCCCTGGCGGCGGGCCGTGTGCGGCGACCTCACCAGCGCCTTCGACTTCTCCCGCAAGGACACCAAGCCCGTCTCCCTGCCCTCCACGGCCGCCTACCAGCCGCCGGACCACGACCGGCACCCCGACTACGTGCCCAAGCCGCCCGCGAACCCCTCGCTGCCCCGGCAGGAGCGCGGCAGCCGCCCCACCCGCCCGCTGAAGTACGCGCCCGCCGTGGACGGCTCCGCGGACACCTCGGCCGGCACCTTCACCCTCACCTTCGCCTCGGGCGCGAAGGCGGGCGCGGTCTTCCTCGTCACCTCCGGCAACCGCACCGACGGCCCCTGGACCTACACCACCGAGTCCGGCAAGACCCTGTCCGACACCTGGAACTCGGCCTACTCCGGCGGCTCCTACGACCTCGCCGTGCACGGCCCCAACGGCTTCCTGCGCGTCTTCAAGGGCGGCAACAAGGCGGCGGGCCCCGAGGTGACCGCCCGGCACACCGGCGACCACGTCGAACTCACCCTCACCACCAAGGGCTCCGGCACGGCCCGGCTGAAGATAGCCAGCGGCTACGGCGGCGCCCCGGTCACCGTGTCCGTACGTCCCGGCGCGACCGTCCGGCACACCGTGGACCTGACGAGCAGCCACCTCTGGTACGACCTGACGATCACCTCGGCGGACGACCCGGCCTTCCTGCGCGGCTTCGCCGGGCACGTGGAGAACGGGCGGCCCGGCGTCAGCGACCCGGCGCTCGCGACGGAGTGAACGGGCGATGAACACCGCTTCCGCCGGGCTGGTCAGGTACCGGTCAGAGCAGGGTAGTGTGCCCCGGTGACCACGCAATCAAACACTCCGGCAGGCTGGTACCCGGACCCGCACGGCGCGCCTCAGACGCTCCGTTACTGGGACGGCAGCCAGTGGACCGAGCACACGAACAACCAGGCCCAGCAGGGCCAGCAGGCCCCGGCGGCCCAGCAGGCCGCGCCGCAGCAGCAGTTCCCGCAGCAGCAGGCCCCCGACGCCCGGGTGCAGCGCCAGGTGCAGCAGCAGGCGGGTGTCGTGGCCGGCGGCCCCGGCGGCGGCACCCTGTTCACCGAGCCGGTGCTGGTGGTGAACCAGAAGGCCAAGCTGATCGAGCTGACCAATGAGTACAAGGTCATGGATCAGAACGGCCGCGAGCTCGGCTCGGTCACCGAGGTCGGGCAGGGCGCGCTGCGCAAGATCCTGCGCTTCGTCTCCAGCTGGGACCAGTTCCTCACCCACAAGCTGGAGATCCGCGACGCCTACGGCCAGCCGCAGCTGCTGCTGACCCGGCCCGCGAAGATCTTCAAGTCCCGGGTGATCGTGTCCCGCCCGGACGGCACGCCGGTCGGTGAGATCGTCCAGCAGAACATGATCGGCAAGATCAACTTCGCGATGAACGTGAACGGCCAGCAGGTCGGCGCGATCAAGGCGGAGAACTGGCGGGCGTGGAACTTCGCGATCGTCGACCACACGGACAGCGAGGTGGCCCGGATCACCAAGACCTGGGAGGGCCTCGCCAAGACGCTGTTCACCTCCGCGGACAACTACGTCCTCCAGATCCACTACCAGCTGCCCGAGCCGCTGCTGAGCCTGGTGGTCGCGACGGCCCTGACCGTCGACACCGCGCTCAAGCAGGACTCGCGGGGCTGGAACTGACCGCCTCCCGTACGGGGGCACGCGACGCACAGCAGAACACCGGGTACGGCAACGGCGGTCGGTGCACGCGGAAACGCGCGCACCGGCCGCCGACGTCTGCGGGCACCGCGGTCACAGCGCCGTGAGATGCCCCGGCTGTTCGGGCCGTTCGGGCTGCTCCGGCAGCCGGGACCGCAGGGCGGGTTCGGCCGCCGCCGTCTCCGCCCGCAGGGCGAGCACCGCCGCCACCGGATGGTCGTGCGGCTCCGCGTCGTCCGCCGTCTCCCTGGTGACCCGGGTGAGCAGCACCACACCCCGGGCGGCCAGCGCCGCCCCGGCGAGCGCCAGCAGCACACCGCCCGCGCCGCCGGTGAGCCCCTGCCCGAGCAGGGTGAGCCCGATCAGCGCGGCGGCCACCGGATTGGCCAGGGTGACGACCGCCAGCGGGGCGCCGAGGCCGCCGCGATAGGCGGTCTGCGAGAGCAGCAGCCCGCCGACGGCGAACGCCGCGACCAGCGTCGCGACCACGATCACCTTGGTGCTCAGCACCGGGCCCGAGCGGTCGGTGGCGGCCACGGTCACGGTCTGGGTGAGCGCGGAGGCGACCCCGGAGGCGAACCCGGACGCGGTCGCGTGCCGCAGTCCGGGCCGGGCGCCGGGCCAGGACAGGGCGCCGACCAGCGCGGCCGTCGTACCGGCCACCGCGACCGCTTCCGGCAGGCTGAGCACCCGGGAGGGCGCCGGGCCCGACGCGGTGACCAGCACCGCGCCGAGGCCGAGCAGGGTGAGTGCCGTACCGCGCCACTCCACCGCGCTGACCCGCCGCCCGGCCGCCCGCGCGCCCAGCGGCACGGCCGCCACCAGGGTCAGCGCGCCGAGCGGCTGTACGACGGTCAGCGGACCGTACTTGAGGGCCGCGACATGCAGCAGCGCGGCCGCCGCGTTCAGGCCGACCGCCGACCACCAGGCGCCCGTGCCGAGCAGCCGCAGCAGCCCGGCCCCGTCGTCGCAGGCGGCCAGGCGTTCCTGGGCGACGGCGGCGAGCGCGTAGGCCACGGCCGAGACCAGGGACAGCGCGACGGCGACCAGCTCGGCGGCGTTCACCGGGCCGCTCCCGCCAGGACCCGCCGGCGCTGGCGCGGGACGATCCGGCCGGTGCCGCGGCCCAGCGCGGTGGTGGCGCGGTGCGGGGGGCGGAGCAGCGCGAGGGCGACGCCCAGCATGGCGGTCGCGGCGAGCGCGTCGAGCCAGTAGTGGTTGGCGGTGCCCACGATCACCAGCAGTGTGAGCAGCGGGTGCAGCAGCCAGAGCAGGCGCCAGCGCGAGCGGGTGGCCGCGATCAGTCCGATCGCCACCATCAGCGCCCAGCCGAAGTGCAGCGAGGGCATCGCGGCGAACTGGTTGGAGAGATGGTCGTGGGCCGGTGGGCCGTACACCGAGGGGCCGTAGATCCGGGCGGTGTCCACCAGGCCGGTCCCGGCCAGCATCCGTGGCGGGGCCAGCGGGAAGGTGAAGGGCAGCACCAGGGCGGCCGCGGTGACCGCGGCGAGGACCCGGCGGGCCCAGACGTAGTGCGCGGGGCGCCGGAGGTAGAGCCAGACCAGGAAGGCGAGCGTGGCCGGGAAGTGCACCGTCGCGTAATAGGTGTTGGCCACCCGCACGAGCGTGTCGCCGTGCAGCAGCGCCGACTGGACGGCGGTCTCGTGCGGGAGGTGCAGGGACCGTTCGAGGTCCCAGACGCGACGGGCGTTGTGGAAGGCGCGCGCGGTGTGGCCGGTGGCCAGCTGACGGCCGAGCTTGTAGACGAGGAAGAGCCCCGCGACGAGCAGGAACTCGCGTATGAGACCCGGACGCGCGACGGCGTCCGGCTCCGTTTCTGCCTCGGCAGGCTCGGTGAGCGCAGTCATCCCCCGGCCCCCTTCGCTGACGATCGTGTGTGGCGGTGCTTCGGTACGGTGCGGCAACCCTTGGGTACGTGTCCGTACCGATACGTTGGTGTACCGATACGGCAGTGTACCGATACGATGGAGTACCGGTACACTCATGTATCGATTGAAGTGCGACACACTGGAAACTGGGCCCCGGGGGCGCCCGAGCCCATGAGTGAGGGGAAACACCACATGACGTCGCAGGCCGCGGAGGGACCGGAGACGGTCGTCGCCTCGCGCCGCTCCAAGATCACGCCGGAGCGTGAGCGGGAGTTCTTCGACGCCGTGCTGGAACAGATCCGCGAGTGCGGCTACGAGTCCGTGACCATGGAGGGCGTCGCCTCCAGCACCCGGTGCAGCAAGTCCACGCTCTACCGGCAGTGGAAGAACAAACCCCAGTTCGTGGCCGCCGCGCTGCGGGCCCGGGGGCGGGTGCGCTTCGCCGGTATCGACACCGGATCGCTCGCCGAGGATCTGCGCCGGGCCGCGCGGGCCGCGGGCGACTGGTCCGGCAAGGACACCAAGCTGCTCCAGGCGCTCGGGTCCGCGATGACCCAGGACGCGGAGCTGGCCCAGGCGCTGCGCGAGGCACTGGTGCACCCGGAGATCGCCGCGCTCCAGGAGATCCTCGACCGGGGCGTGGCGCGCGGTGAGATCCCCGCGGGCCATCCCGCGCTGGAGTTCATCCCCGCCATGATGTTCGGCGTGCTGCGCGTACGGCCCGTGCTCAGCGGCCAGTACGCCGACGCCGACTACCTGCTCCGGTTCGTGGAGGCCACCGTGCTGCCTGCGCTCGCACTGACTTAAAGACCCAGACCGCCGTTCACGGGATGACTGAACGGCGGTCTGCCCGCGCCGCACCGTGGGGACGGGGGCGGCGCGCACCCCCCGGCCGGGCGGGGTTCCCCTTGAGCGGAGGGGAACCCCACCCGGCCGGACTCTTTCCGCCCCGGTCAGACGTTCTGGCCGTCCCCGCCGCCGGAGGAGACCTTGATCCCCTTCAGGATCTCGTCGATGACCGAGGTGTCCTGCCCGACGTCGATGCCGAAGCGCACGACCACCATCTGCCGGGCGTCGTTCGGGGAGGGGAAGGCGACCGACTCGACCAGGCCGTCGGCGCCCTTGCTGGTGACCGCCTTCCAGCGCACCAGGTAGCCCTTCTGCCCGGCCACCGTCACCGCCTCGGCGGCCAATTGCCGGTGCGAGGTGATGCTGCCGTAGGTGCTGCCGCCGTACGACTCCTTGGCGTTCGCCGCGATGTCCGCCTTCGCGACCTGCTCCGCGGTGTCGCCGTCGGTGCCCAGCGCCACGGCGGGCGCGGTGTAGGCGCCGCCCGCGGTGCAGGTCTGGGAGCTGTTGCCGGGGCACTTGTAGGAGTTGTCCGAGGTGACCTGCGCGCCGACGCTGATCGCCTGCCCGGTCCAGCCCTTCGGCACGGGCAGGCTGACGCCGTCGATCGAGTCCGGCACGGTCCCGCCGCCCTTGATCTTGGGCGCGGGCGAACGGTCGGGCGACGGCGACTGACCGCCGGAGCCGCCCGAGCCGTCCCCGCCGCCGCCCGGGCCGCCGGAGGCGCCAGATCGGAAGAGGATCTGCCGCCGGAGCCGCCCGGGCCGCCCTGCCCGCCGGAAGCGCCACCGGAGCCGTCGGACCCACCGGGACCGCCGAACCCGCCGCCGTCCTGCCCGCCGCTCGCGCCCTGCCGCACCCCGGCGCGGTCATTGCTCCCGCCGCTGTCCTTGGTGAGCGCGTACACGCCGATCCCGATGCAGGCCAGTACCGCGACCGCCGCGGTGACGGCTATGCCGGTCCGCAGCCCGCTCCGGGAGGGCGGCGGGGGCGGCGCGGGGTAGGACGGGTAGCCGGTGTACGCCGGGTAGCCGGGCTGTCCGGGCGGGGGCTGGTGGCCGGGGTGGGCGCCGTAGCCGGGCGGCGCCTGGCCGACGGGCGACAGGGGAGCGGTCCCCGCAGCGGGAGGGGTGAGGGGGGCCTGGCCGACGGGCGGCACGGGACCCGCCTGCGCCCCCGGGCCGTCCTGTGCTCCGGTGTCGGCCGCCGCCGGGTCGGCCGCCGCCGCCCGGCCGTTCTCCGGTGTCCGACCGTCGTCCGACGCCCGGCCCGTCTCCGCCCGGCCCGCCTCCGGCCGCCCCGCCTCCGGCTGATCCGCCGGAGGCACCTGTGCCGGGGGACCCCACGGCGCGGCCGTCCCGGCGGGGCGGACCCGGTCCGTCCAGGCCGTGCCGTCCCACCAGCGCTCGGTGGGCGGACCGTCATGCGTCTGCCCGGGGTCGGGGTACCACCCGGGAGGAGTCACCTGCGTCATGGCCCCACCGTAAGAGGCAACCGTGAAAGTGCGATGAGAGGATCTGCCGCCAATCCCATCGACCCGGACATATCACCTCTCGATTTCTTCGGCCGACCCCGTCCGGCTCCCCTCCCCGCCCTCCACCACCAGCCGCACCGGCGCGCACCGTGCGGCCACCGGCATCCGGAATCCGTCCCGCCCCGGTGTCACCGACCCCAGCACGCTCGGCCGCCGCGCCCCCGTGCTGCGCGGATCGGTGCCCGGGAGGCCGTGCACGGTGAGAAAACCGAGGACGGCGAAGGCGTACGCCTCCTTCGCGGCGGCGGGCAGCCCGAGTTCGTCCGAGGAGCGCAGCGGAATCCCGTCGAGCAGCTCCCGGAGCAGACGCACCAGCACCGGATTGCGCACGCCCCCGCCGGACGCGATCACCTCGCTCGCGCCGACGGACCGCACCGCGTCCGCGACCGTCCGCGCGGTCAGCAGGGCGAGCGTGGCCAGTACGTCCGCCGGGCGGCCCCCGTCGAACGCCCCGGCGGCCCGCAGATACTCCGCGTGGAACAGCTCCTTGCCGGTGGTGCGCGGCGCGGGCAGGGCGTAGTACGGCTCCGCCAGCAGCCGTTCCAGCAGCCGCGGGTCGGGGCGGCCGCGCGCGGCGAGGGCCCCGTCCATGTCGTAGGCCAGCCGCCCGCCGCTGAACTCCCGGACCGCCGCGTCCAGCAGCGCGCAGCCCGGCCCGGTGTCGAAGGCGGTGCCGTCCGGCGCGGTCAGATTGGCGATGCCGCCGATGTTCAGCGCCACCGGACGGCCGGCCCTGCCCCGCAGCCACAGCAGGTCGAACAGGCTGACCAGGGGCGCGCCCTGGCCGCCCGCCGCGACGTCCCGGGCCCGGAAGTCGGCGACCACGGGCAGCCCGGTCGCCTCCGCGATCCACGCGGGCTGCCCGAGCTGCAAGGTGCCGCGCACCCGCCCGTCCGCCACCCAGTGGTAGACCGTCTGCCCGTGCGAGGCCACCAACTCCGCGCGTCCCGCGCACAGTTCCCGGTCCGCCCGCACCGCCGCCGCCGCGAACGCCCGCCCGATCCCGGTGTCCAGGCGGCACACCGCCTCCAACCCGCTCGCCGCGGGCGGCATCGCCTTCGCGAGCGCCGCGCGCAACGGCTCCTCGTACGGCGCGCTGACCATCCCGAGCGGCCGCAACGCCAACGTGTCGCCGTCCAGCCGCAGCTCCCCGGCCGCCGCGTCCACGGCGTCGTACGACGTCCCGGACATCAACCCGATCACTCGCACCGCTTCCTCCAACTCGCCTCGTGTGCCGCCTCTTCCGGTTGCCCATGTCGCCAACGCCCCTCCTGCGGCGCCCGCTTCAGCAGGGCCACCGCGCTGACCGCGCACGCGGCCGCCGCGTAGTACCCGGGTACGTCCGGGTTCCCGGTCCTGCGCACCGCCTCCGTGATGATCAGGCCCGCGCAGCCGGAGAAGACCGCGTTGGACAGGGCGTAGGCGAGGCCGAGGCCGGTCCAGCGGACGCGGGAGGGGAACATCTCGGCGAGCAGGGCCGGACCGGGGCCCGCCATCAGACCCACCACCGCACCGGCACCGGCCAGGGCGAGGGCCTTCGCCAGGGTCGGCGCGCCGGGATCCTGGAGCAGGTCGAGCACCGGCAGCGCGCCCGCCACCACCAGCACCGCGCCCGCGAACAGCACCGGCCGCCGCCCCACCCGGTCGCTGAGCACCCCGGCGGGCAGGATCGCCGCGGCGAACCCCGCGTTGGCCACCGCCGCGGCCAGCAGCGCCTGCGCGAAGCCCGTGTGCAGCGCGCTCTGGAGATACGACGGCAGCACCACCAGGAAGGTGTAACCGGCCGCCGCCCAGCCCGTCACCCGAGCCGCCGCGAGCACCAGCGCCCCCCAACCGAGCTTCACCCCGGGGGACTTGGCCGCCCGCTCCAGGAACGCGGGTGTCTCCGTGAGACCGGCGCGCAGCCACAGCGCCAGCAGGCCCAGCGGCACGGCCAGCAGGAACGGCAGCCGCCACCCCCACGCGGACAGCCGCTCCGTGCCCAGCACCGCCGCCGTCACCGCGGTGACCCCCGCCCCGCCCAGCAGCCCGAGCGCCACCGTGAAGGACTGCCACGCCCCGTACAGCCCCCGCCGCCCCGGCGGGGCGAACTCGGTCAGCACCGTCACCGCACCGCCGAACTCCCCGCCCGCCGCGAGCCCTTGGACGATCCGGAGCAGCGTGAGCAGCCAGGGCGCGAGGGCCCCCACCGCGCCGTACGTCGGCAGCGCCCCGATCAGCGCCGTGGCGCCCGACATCAGCGCCACCACCCCGATCAGCACCGGCCGCCGTCCGTACCGGTCGCCCAGCCCCCCGAACAGCACCGCGCCGAGCGGCCGGAAGAAGAACGCGAGCGCGAAGGAGGCGTACGTCCGCACCAGCCCCTCCACCGCGCCGCCGCCCGCCGGGGTGAAGAAGCGCTCGGCGAGCACGGTCGCGAGGAAGCCGTAGACCGCGAACTCGTACCACTCCACGAAGTTCCCGACCGATCCCGCCGCCACCGCCCGCACCCCGGGGCCCCGGCCGGCCGTACACCCCTGCGGAACCCGCCTCGTCTCGCTCACCGCTGACGCTCCGTCCGCCGACGACACCGCTGATCGGGGCGGGCCCGCGTCGCCCGGCCGTCCGAACTTTCACCCGGCTGTGCAAGAGCTGCCCCGACCGGCCACCACATATCCCACCGGACGACTACGCTCGGGGTCTGTACGTCATTCGGGCGACCTTGGGGAGGTAACGGGATGACGGAGGGACGGCCGGCGGCGGCCGCTTCGGCTCCCCTGTGGGAGCGGGACGCGGAGATCGACACCGTCGCGCGGGCCATCGAGGAGCTGCGCGCCGACGAGTCCTCCGCGGGCGGCCTGCTGGTCTTCCGCGGCGAGGCGGGTATCGGCAAGACCGCGCTGCTGACCGAGGTCCGCCGGATGGCCGAACGCCGGGGCTGCACCGTGTGGTACACCCGCGGCGCCGAGACCCTGCGGTCCGTGCCCTTCAACGTGGTGCGGCAGCTGCTCCAGCCCGCGCTGCTGTCACTGCTGCCCGAAGAGGCCCGCGAGTACCTCGGCGACTGGTACGACATCGCCGGTCCCGCCCTCGGCATAGCCGAACCGCAGGAGGAGAGCGCCGACCCGCAGTACGTGTGCGACGGCCTCGTGGCCGCCGTCCGCCGGCTCGCCCGCCGCGAATGGCCGCTCGTGCTGCTGATCGACGACGCGCACTGGGCCGACCAGGAGACCCTGCGCTGGCTCGCCGCCTTCGCCGAACGCCTGCACGACCTGTCCGTCCTGGTCGTGGTCGCCCGCAGGCCCGGCGACATCAGCGGGGAGAGCGCCCGGTACCTCGACGCGGTCGCCGAGGCCGCGGGCCGCCCCGTCAACAACCTGCGCGAGCTCACCCCCGACGCGGCGGCCGGACTCACCCGCGCCACCCTCGGCCGGCACGCCGACGACGCGTTCTGCCGCGAGGTCTGGGCCGTCACCGCGGGCAATCCGTACGACGCCGTCGAACTCCTCGCCAAGGTGCAGGAGAGCGAACTGCCGCCGGTGGAGGCCCGCGCCGGGGAGCTGCGCGCCCTCAACCGCGCGGCCCGCGGCGGCGGACTCGTCGACCGGATCAAGGAACTCGGCCTCCAGGCCACCCAGTTCGCCTGGGCCGCCGCCGTCCTCGGCACCGGCATCACCCTGGAGTCGGTCGCCCGCCTCGCCACCATGGACGAGGACACCGCCCGGCACTGCGCCGGTCTGCTGCGCACCGCCCGCATCCTCACCACACCCGACCCCACGGCCGGCGAACACCGGGGCGGCGAGCTGGAGTTCGTGCACCCGCTCATCGCCTCCGCCGTCTACAACTCCATCCCGCCGGGCGTGTGCACCGCCATGCACGGCGTGGCCGCCGAGATCGTCACCGAGCTGGGCCGGGGCGCCGCCGAAGCGGCCCGGCACCTCCTCGAAGTCCATCCGGAGGCCGACGAGAGACTGGTCGAGCGGCTGCGCGAGGCCGCCCGCGAACACCTCGCCGTCGGCGCGCCCGACGCGGCCCGCGTCTGCCTCGAACGCGCCCTGGAGGAGCCGCCCCGCCCCGAGATCCACGCCCATGTCCTGTACGAACTGGGCTGCGCCACCCTGCTGACCGCGCCCGCCGTCACGATCGCCCATCTGCGCAGCGCCCTCGGCATGCGCGGCCTCGACGGCAGCGACCGCGTCGACGCCGTGGTCCGGCTCTCCCAGGCCCTGCTCCACAACGACCAGTTGGAGGAGGCCGTCCGCACCATCGAGGCCGAGGCCGCCCGGCACGAACCGGGGCCCGTGCGGATGCGGTTGCAGGCGTTCCAGTACATGTGGGAGGGCATCCACGGCGAGACCGTCGCCCCGGCCCGCTCCCAGGGCCTCGCCGAACTCGCCGCCACCTGCGACGGTCGCGACAACACCGAACGCGCGCTGCTGATCCTGCGCGGCTTCGACGCCATGACGCACGGCGAGAGCGCCGCCGAGATCGTCGAACTCTGCGACCGGGCCCTCGTCAACGGACGGCTCGCGCCCGGCCTCGGCTGGACCGACCGCGAGTGGGGCATCGAACTGCTGATGATGCTCGGCAGCGCCTACGTCTACACTGACCGGCTCGACCGCGCCGAGAGCCTGTTCGCCCAAGCCCTGCGCGTGTACACCGGCGCCGGCTGGCACGGCGGGCACCTCTCCCTGGCCAACGCCTACCTGGGTCTGGCCTACCGTCGGCAGGGCCGCCTGCGGGACGCGGAGACCAATCTGCGCGAGGCCCTGGTCCTCGCCGAACGGGTGGGCCGACGCCTGCCGTTGCACTGGTCCGCCACCTGCGGCCTGGTCGACACCCTGCTCGCCCGCGGGCGCGTCGAGGAAGCCTGGTCGGTCGCCGAGCAGTACGGCTTCGCCCCGCCCTACCCGTCCACCATCGTGCTGCCCGACGTCCGCTCGGTGCGCGGCCGGCTGCTGCTCGCCGTCGGCCGAACCGAGGAAGGCATCAACGAGCTGGAGGCCGCCGAGAAGACCGCCGTCTCCCGGGGCGGCCACAACCCGGTCCTCGCCCCCTGGTCCGTCGACCTCGCCCGGGCCCTCGCGGCCCAGGACCCGGCCCGCAGCAAGCGGCTCGCCGCCGACGCCCGTCGGCAGGCCGAGCGCTTCGGCACGGACACCGCCATCGGCGAGGCCCTGCGCTGTGCCGCCGCGCTGGAGACCGGCCCCCGCGCACTCCAGCTCGCGCGCCGCGCCGTCACCTATCTGGAGGCCTCGCCCTCCCAGTACGAACACGCGGCCGCCCGCATCGAGTACGGCATCCTCGCCCGCTCCGCCGCCGACCTCGAACGGGGCCTGGACCTGGCCCGCTCCTGCGGCGCGGACGGCCTGGTCGCACAGGCGAGAGCGGCGCTCGACGGGGGAGGAGCACGGTGATCCGCCCGTGTCGCGGCGCGGTTCAGCCCGCCCGCGCGAACACCACCCACACCTGACCGGCGGCGAAGTCCAGCGGCGCGCCGTCCGCCCCGGTGAACGCCGTACCGCCGTTCGCCGCGGGCCGGGACCAGGTGGCGGCGAAGGAGCGCCCGTCGCGCAGCACCTCCGCCCGCCCGGAGCCGGTCGTCTCGGTGTAGGGGGTGGGGTTGCCGAGCACGTCGTGGTACCGTGAGTCGCGGATGTCCACGTACTGGACGACGACCGTCGGCGGCGCCGGGCGGGGACCGTCCGTGGTGACCGCGGGGGTGCCGTCCATCGTGATCAGCCAGCCGTGCCGGGCCGGGGACCAGGTGAAGGTGAACCGGGCCGCCGGGTAGCGCACGGTGCGCGAGGAAACCGGGGTGCCGCCGGAGGGGGCGGGGCCGTAGCGGAAGCCCGTGGTCAGCGCGCCCGCGCCCGGCGCGGAGCGCAGCAGGCGCGCGGGGCGCAGATAGAGGTTGTGCGGCGCGGCCCGCGCGCTGTCCCGGTAGTAGGCGCCGGGCGCCTCGTCGGGTGACTCGGGCCGCACCGGCGCCCGCTCGATCAGCGGCAGCAGCTTGCGCTGGACACCGGAGAACGCCAGATACGGCCGGTCGAACTGACCGAGCAGCTCCAGATCGGACTCGCGGGCGCTGCGCACCGGTCCGACGGCGCTCGGCAGCCGGCTCGCGTACACCGCCATCAACCGGCTCAGCCCGCCCTCGACCTGCTCCGCGTACACCACGTCGGCCGCGTCCAGCCCGGTCCCCGGGCGGGCCGCCGGCACATTGTCGATCTTCACGGCGAGCGGCGAGCCGCCCCTGGCGGTGGGGGCCGGGGGCCGGGTCGGAACCGGCCCCCGGTCGTGCCGTCCGCCGTGCCCGCCGCACCCCGACGCCAGGGAGGCGACCAGCACGACCGCCGTCACCGCGCCTCTGTGCGAACCACGTCTCCCGCCCACCCTCGCCACCCCGTCCGTCAACCGTCGCCGTCGCCGTCGTCCGATCGTGCGCGCACGCGGGTCATACCCACTGTGTCCCCGCCCGGCACCCACACCGCGCCCACCAGGGGATTCGGCGCCCGGACGCACGGGTACCCGGCCGCCACTGCGGAACGGACGCACGCGACCGAAGAGGAGCGCGACCCCATGAAGGCAGTCACCTGGCAGGGCAGGCGGGACGTGCGGGTGGAGGACGTGCCCGACCCGAGGATCGAGAAGCCCACCGACGCCGTCATCCGCATCACCTCCAGCGGGCTGTGCGGCTCCGACCTGCATCTGTACGAAGTGCTCACCCCGTTCATGACCCCGGGCGACATCCTCGGCCACGAGCCCATGGGCATCGTGGAGGAGGTCGGCTCGGAGGTGCCGAACCTGAAGCCCGGCGACCGGGTCGTGGTGCCGTTCCAGATCTCCTGCGGGCACTGCTTCATGTGCGACTCGGGGCTCACCACCCAGTGCGAGACCACCCAGGTCACCGGCGAGGGCATGGGCGCGGCCCTGTTCGGCTACACCCGGCTCTACGGCGCCGTACCGGGCGCCCAGGCCGAGTATCTGCGGGTACCGCAGGCCCAGTTCGGCCCGATGAAGGTGCCCGAGGGCCCGCCGGACGACCGCTTCGTCTATCTCTCCGACGTCCTGCCCACCGCCTGGCAGGCCGTCGAGTACGCGGCGATCCCGCCCGGCGGCAGCGTCGCGGTCCTCGGCCTCGGCCCGATCGGCGACATGTCCTGCCGGATCGCGAAGGCACGCGGCGCCGAACAGGTCTTCGGCATCGACCTGGTGCCCGAGCGGCTCGCGCGGGCGAACCGGCGAGGCGTGAAGACGTACGACCTGCGGACCTATGACGACGAGAAGGCGCTGATCCACGCGATCCGCGACGAGACCGGCGGCCGGGGCCCGGACGCGGTGATCGACGCCGTCGGCACCGAGGCCCACGGCAGCGTGGCCGCTCGGCTCGCCCAGCAGGCCACCGCCCTCATGCCGCGCAAGGTCGCGGCCCCCCTCGCGGAGCGCTTCGCCATCGACCGGCTCGGCGCCCTGTACATGGCGATCGACCTGGTACGACGGGGCGGCACCATCTCGCTCAGCGGCGTCTACGGCGGCATGGCCGACCCGATCCCGCTGCTCACCCTCTTCGACAAGCAGACCCAGATGCGGATGGGGCAGGCCAACGTCCGCCGCTGGAGCGACCAGATCATGCCGTACCTCACCGACGACGACCCGCTCGGCGTCGAGGACTTCGCCACGCACCGGGTGCCGCTGTCCGAGGCGCCGCACGCCTACGAGATGTTCCAGCGCAAGGAGGACGGCGCGATCAAGATCCTCATGAAGCCGTAGCGGCGGCCCGTTGTGGCGGATGCTTCCCGGCGGCGCGGGGCTCAGCCCTTCTCCCCGAGGATCTCCGCGAGGTCGTACCGCACCGGCTCCTCCAGCTGGGCGTACGTACAGCCCTCGGGTGTCCGGTCGGGGCGCCAGCGGCGGAAGCGGGCGGTGTGCCGGAAACGCTGCCCGCCCTCCATGTGGTCGTAGGCGACCTCGGCCACCCGCTCCGGCCGCAGCGGCACCCAGGACAGGTCCTTCTTGCCCGACCAGCGGCTCGGCCCGCCGGGCAGCCGGGCGCTCTCGTGCGCGGCCTCCTCGGCCCAGGCCGCCCAGGGGTGCCCGGTGACATCGTCCATCCGCAGCGGCGCCAGCTCCTCGACCAGTTCGGCGCGCCGCTTCATGGGGAACGCGGCCGACACGCCCACATGCTGGAGCCTGCCCTGCCCGTCGTACAGGCCCAGCAGCAGCGAGCCCACCACCGGGCCGCTCTTGTGCAGCCGGTACCCGGCCACGACGACATCGGCCGTACGCTCGTGCTTGATCTTGAACATGGCCCGTTCGTCCTGGCGGTAGCGCAGGTCGAGCGGCTTGGCCACGATCCCGTCGAGCCCGGCGCCCTCGTACCGCTCGAACCACTGCTCGGCCAGCGCGAGATCCGTCGTCGCGGGCGCCAGATGCACCGGCGGGCCGGCCCCGGCGAGGGCCCGGTCCAGCAGCGCCCGGCGGTCGGTGAGCGGCACCTCCAGCAGGGCGTGATCGTCCAGCGCCAGCAGATCGAAGGCGACGAAGGAGGCCGGGGTCCGCTCCGCCAGCGTCCGCACCCGGGAGGCGGCCGGATGGATCCGCTCGGTCAGCGCGTCGAAGTCCAGATGCCCGGCCCGCGCGATCACGATCTCCCCGTCGAGCACGCACCGCTTCGGCACCCGCTCCCGCAGCGCCTCGACCAGCTCGGGGAAGTACCTGGTCAGCGGCTTGCCGGTGCGGCTGCCCAGCTCGATCTCGGCGCCGTCGCGGAACACGATCGAACGGAACCCGTCCCACTTCGCCTCGTAGTGCATGCCCGGCGGGATCCTCGCCACCGACTTGGCGAGCATCGGCTTCACGGGCGGCATCACCGGCAGCTCCATGGCTCCGATTCTGCTCGCGCCCGCCGGTGCCCGCCCGGCGTGCGCGCCCGTGTGCGTACCCGTGCGCGCCCGGTGTGCGCGCCGCGCGGCGGGCGCCTACGGTGGCCGCATGGCCGAAGCGCTGGAACTGGAGGTGGCCGGGCGGACCGTACGGCTGTCCAGCCCGGACAAGGTGTTCTTCCCGGAGCGCGGCTTCACCAAGCTGGACCTCGCGCGCTACTACATCGCGGTCGGCCCCGGCATCCTGCGCGCCCTGCGCGACCGCCCCACCACCCTGGAGCGCTACCCGGACGGCATCGAGGGGGAGTGGTTCTTCCAGAAACGCGCCCCCAAGGGAATGCCCGACTGGATCCCGACCGCCCACATCACCTTCCCCAGCGGCCGCAGCGCCGACGAGATGTGCCCGACCGAGGAGGCCGCCGTGGTGTGGGCCGCCCAGTACGGCACCCTCACCTTCCACCCCTGGCCGGTGCGCGCGGGCGATGTCGACCACCCCGACGAACTCCGCATCGACCTCGACCCGCAGCCCGGCACCGACTACACGGACGCCGTCCGCGCCGCCCATGAACTGCGCGCCGTCCTCGACGAGTTCGGCGGACTGCGCGGCTGGCCGAAGACCTCCGGCGGCCGGGGACTGCATGTCTTCGTGCCCATCGAACCCCGCTGGACCTTCACCCAGGTACGGCGCGCCGCCATCGCCGTCGGCCGGGAGCTGGAACGCCGGATGCCCGAACAGGTCACCATCAAGTGGTGGAAGGAGGAGCGCGGCGCCCGGATCTTCGTCGACTACAACCAGACGGCCCGCGACCGCACCATCGCCTCCGCCTACTCGGTACGGCCGCGCCCGGAGGCCACCGTGTCCGCGCCGCTGCGCTGGAGCGAGGTCGACTCCGCCCGTCCCCGCGACTTCGACCTGGCCACTATGCCGGCCCGGTTCGCCGAACTCGGCGATGTGCATGCCGACATGGACGACCACGCGCACTCCCTGGACGCCTTGCTGGAGCTGGCCCGCCGCGACGAGCACGACCACGGGCTCGGCGATCTGCCGTACCCGCCGGAGTACCCGAAGATGCCCGGCGAACCCAAACGCGTCCAGCCGAGCCGGGCCCGTAAGGACCCCGCGCCCTGACCGCCGGAGGCGCCCCGCCGGGCACCGAACCCTCGATATCCTGGGCGGTAACCGGCCGATGAGGAGTCCCGTGGTGCCCGAGGCAGTGTCGCGTCCCACCCTGGAGGCCGTGGCGACGCGCGCCGGGGTCTCCAGAGCCACCGTGTCACGGGTGGTCAACGGCGGATACGGCGTACGGGAATCGCTGGCCGAGCGGGTCCGGCGAGCCGTGGCCGAACTGGGCTACGTCCCCAACCAGGCGGCGCGCAGCCTCGTCACGAAGCGGCACGACGCCGTCGCCGTCGTCATCGCCGAACCGGAGGCCCGGGTCTTCACCGACCCCTTCTTCGCCCTCCAGTTGCGCGGCATCAGCAAGGAACTGACCGCCCACGACAACCAGTTGGTGCTGCTGCTCACCGAGGGCCGGGACGACCACACCCGGGTCGCCCGGTATCTCGCCGGGGGCCATGTGGACGGGGCGCTGGTCTTCTCCCTGCACCTGGACGACCCGCTGCCCGGACTCATCCATGACGCCGGGGTGCCCACCGTGTTCGGCGGCCGGCCGGGCTGGCGGGACCGCACCGGCACACCGGTGTACGTGGACACCGACAACCGGGGCGGCGCGCGCACCGCCGTACGCCATCTGGCCGGGCTCGGCCGGACCCGGATCGCGCACATCACCGGTGCCCTGGATCAGACCTCGGCCGTGGACCGGCTCGACGGCTACCGGGACGTCATGGCGGAGACGGCCGACGGGGGCGGCGATCCCTCGCTGGTCGTGGAGAGCGACTTCACCCCGGCCGGCGGGGAGCGGGCCATGCGGGAACTCCTCGACCGCCGCCCCGATGTGGACGCCGTGTTCGCCGCGAACGACCTCACCGCGCTGGGCGCGCTGCGCGTGCTGCGGGAGCGGGGGCTGCGGGTGCCCGAGGACGTGGCCGTGGTCGGCTTCGACGACATGCTGCCGCTGGCCGAGCAGTCCGACCCGCCGCTGACCACGGTCCGTCAGGACATCGAGCGGATGGGGCGCCTGATGGCCCGTCTGCTGCTGCGGGGGGCGTCCGCCTCGCAGGGCACGTCCGTTCCGCTCGGCGACGCGGCCACAGGGGGCGACTCGGCCGCCCCGGACGATGCCGCAGGGCCGGGCGGCGCCGAGGCTGCGGCCCGGACCCCGGGGCCCGGCGTGATCCTGCCGACCACCCTGATCCGCCGGGCATCCGCCTGAGCCGTACGCGGCAGCCGTCAGCCCCGGCCCCCGGCCCCTGCCTCACTCCCGCGCCCGCTCGCTCCTGATCACCGCGAACCGTGCGCCGTACGGATCGGCCAGTCCGGCGATGCGCCCCACGCCCTCGACCGTCAGGGCCGGAGCGGTCACCGAGCCGCCGAGGCGCCGCGCCTCGGTCACGATCGCGTCGGTGTCCTCGACCCCGAAGTACGGCAGCCAGTACGGCTCGTCCTCCGTCCGGGTCAGCGGCACCATCCCGCCGAACATCGCGTCCTCCCCGGCACCCGCCGGGTTGACGCACGTATACATACCGCCGGGGAAGGACACGCCGGAGGTCTTCAGACCGAGCACCCGGTGGTAGAAGGCGGCCGCCGCCGCGATGTCCGGGGTGTGCAGCTCGGCCCAGCACAGCGCGCCCGGCGCGTTCGCCATGTCCACGCCCTTGGTCCGGCCGGGCTGCCAGACCCCGAACTTCACCCCGGCCCGGTCGCCGAGGACCGCCATGTGCCCCTGGCCCATCACATCGACGGGCCCGAACAGCACCTGCCCATGGGCCTGTTCGACCGCCCGCGCGGTCGCCGCCGCGTCCGCGGTCCTGAAGTACAGCGTCCAGGCCGGCGGCCCCTGCTCGGGCCCGCACCGCATGCCACCCGCGACGGTCTTCCCGTCCAGCTGGAAGAAGCCGTAACCCCCCGCGTCCGGGCCCGCCGACTCGAAGTGCCAGCCGAACAGGGAGCCGTAGAAGGAGCGCGCGCCGTCGATGTCCGGGGCGCCGACATCGAGCCAGTTCGGCGCGCCGTCGACGAAATCGGTGGTGAGCATTGCCGCCCTCCTCGAAGGGGTCCCGTCCCGTGCACTGCCGAGTCTGGCACCGCCCACTGACAATCGCCGCCGGAGCTCCACCGGAGCCCCGCCGGGACCCGCCCTCACCTTCAGTGATCCGGCATGTCCGCTGGGTTCTCGAACTTTCCGCGCGCCGCCGTGCAACCGACCGGCCCCGGGGAGCATCATCGATGCGGCCGGGGGCCCCGACGACGGCGTTGAGCGCGCGTTGATCGAACGTTTTTCGCCGATCGGCATGATCCTGGCCATGCACCTCGACACCATCACCCCGGCCGACCCGACCTGGCAGGCGCAGGCCCTGTGCGCGCAGACGGGGCCGGACTTCTTCTTCCCCGAGCCGGGCAGCTCGGTCCGCGAGGCGAAGCGCATCTGCGGGATGTGCGAGCTGCGCCCGGCCTGCCTGGAGTACGCCCTCGCCCACGACGAGCGCTTCGGCGTCTGGGGCGGCCTGTCCGAGAAGGAACGCCTCGCCCTGCGCCGCACCTCCGGCTGACCGGCCGCCCGCGATCGGGGCCGGTCAGCCGATGACCGCCTCGCTCAGTGGCCGGCGGCCCGCGCCGCCATCCGCGCCTTGCGCGCGGCCAGCTTCTCGTCGAACCGGCCGGCCTCCGCGTCCAGGCCGCCCATGTACAGGCCGAGTTCCTCCTGCGCCTGCCGCCCCTCGGGGCCGAGGCCGTCGAGCTCCATGACCTTCAGGAAGCGGAGCACCGGCTGGAGCACGTCGTCGTGGTGGATGCGCAGGTTGTAGACCTCGCCGATCGCCATCTGCGCCGCGGCCCGCTCGAAACCGGGAATGCCGTGCCCGGGCATCCGGAAGTCGACGACGACATCCCGGACCGCCCGCATCGTCAGGTCGGGCGCGAGCTCGAACGCCGCCTTGAGCAGGTTGCGGTAGAACACCATGTGCAGGTTCTCGTCGGTCGCGATCCGGGCGAGCATGCGATCGCACACCGGGTCACCGGACTGATGGCCTGCGTTGCGGTGCGAGATCCGGGTGGCCAGCTCCTGGAAGGCGACATAGGCGACCGAGTGCAGCATCGAGTGCCGGTTGTCGGACTCGAAGCCCTCGCTCATGTGCGCCATGCGGAACCGCTCCAGCTTGTCCGGGTCCACCGCGCGCGAGGCGAGCAGATAGTCCCGCATCACGATGCCGTGCCGGCCCTCCTCGGCCGTCCAGCGGTGCACCCAGGTGCCCCAGGCGCCGTCGCGGCCGAACAGGCTGGCGATCTCGTGGTGGTAGCTGGGCAGGTTGTCCTCGGTCAGCAGGTTGACGACCAGGGCGGTGCGACCGATCTCGGTCACCTTGGACTGGTCCTTCGCCCAGGCCTCCCCGTCCTCGAACAGGGCCGGGAAGTTGCGCCCGTCGCCCCAGGGCACGTACTCGTGCGGCATCCAGTCCTTGGCGACCTTCAGATGCCGGTTCAGCTCACCCTCCACCACTTCCTCCAGCGCGTACAGCAGCCGGGCGTCGGTCCAGACGGACGTGCTGCCGAGATGGGGAGAGGTGATCGTCACGGGAACTCCAGGGGACGCCGAACGGGGGAGAGCACAAACGAGGGGTACCGGCGAGCGGTGCCGAGAAACCTACGTGATCGTAAGCTACGAGTCCGTAGGTTACGAAACCGTAGGTTAAGGCCGCCGTAAGAGAGTCCCAGATCAGGTGGTGCGCCGGGGCTGTCCGGGCATACGGAACAGCCCCGGGACGCCTCGGTCCCGGGACTGCCGGAGGGAGGGATCCGCCCGGTCAGGCGTGCGGCTCCCGGTCAGGCGTACAGCTCCCGCAGACGTACGGACAGACACGTGACCGAGCCCTCCAGTTTCTCGAACTCGCCGATGTCCACCGTGACCACCTCGTAGCCGAGGTCGGTCAGCAGCTCGGCGGTCTTCGGGGCGCTCGCCGCCATCAGCAGTTTGTGCCCGCCGAGCAGCAGCACCCGCGCGCCGGACTCCTCGGGCACCGCGAGGAAGCCGGGGAACAGCGAGGGCCGGTCCATCTTCGGGATGTGCCCGACGACGGTGCCGTCCGGCAGCGTGGTCACGGCCGACTTCAGATGCAGCACCTTGCTCACCGGTACGGCCACCACCCGGGCGCCCAGCGGCTCGAACGCGGCCCGCAGCTGCTGCACTCCGGTCGCGTCGGTGCGCCCGCCGCGGCCGACGTAGACGGTGTCGCCGACCTTCAGGACGTCGCCGCCGTCCAGGGTCCCCGGATCCCAGATCCAGTTCACCGAGCAGCCGAGGCCGGCCACCGCCTCCTCCACACCGGCGGTCTCCGGGCGGCGGGACGCGCTGCCCGGCCGGGTGATCAGCGCGACATTGCGGAACAGGACGACGGTGTCCTCCACGAACACCGAGTCCGGGCAGTCGTCGGCCGGTTCGACCTCGCGGGTCTCCCAGCCGTGCGCCCGAAGCGCCTCGACGTACGCCTCCCACTGCTCGGTGGCGAGCCCGACGTCGACCTTCTGCCGCTCGACATGGGTCACCAGGCCCTCGGCGAGACGGGGGCTCGGGCGGCGGACGAGAGCCTTCTTGCTGGGCACGACGGGCCTTTCCGGTCGGGGACGCGGTGCCTGCGCCGCAGGTGCGACGCCGGTCCGCCATCATGCAGTCCGACCCGGTCAGGACAAAACCCCCGCCATCAGGCCCCGGGCCACCGATTCCATGTCGATGAAGCGCGCTTCGTCGGGGTTGACCAGCGTCCGGTAGTTCTCGGAGGCGAAGAAGGCGTCGTGATCATCCCAGTTCTCGAACCAGATTTCCGTCAGGCCGTCGTAGGCCCGGAGTCCGGCATGCGGATCGGTGAACTGTCCGCCCGGACGGGAGCCAGCCGCCGGTCGCTGCGCTACTACGAGGAGCAGGGCCTGCTCGTCAGCTCCCGCTCACCCAGCGGACAGCGCCACGACGAGGACGAGCACGTTCAGCGGGTGCGCCTCATACAGGCGTTCCTGGCGGCAGGCATGCCCAGCAGCACCATCGCCGAGATGGCGCCCTGCCGCGCCACTGCTTCAGGCGGTTGATGCGGCGCTCGACAGTGTTGCGCTGTTTGTAGCTCCCGGGGTCGAAGGGCCATGACGGCATGGCCGTCCGGTTCACCGGCCGGGGCCCTTTTTCGCGGGCCCCGGCCGCGTGCTGGTGAGCCCGCACAATCGTGGAGTCCACCGACACGATCCAGTTGAGGTCCTCGTCCGCGTCGGCCCGGGCCACCAGGGCGGTGAAAACCCGCTCCCACTGCGCGTCAGTCAACGGCACACCCGGACCAACGACCAGCTGAGCCGGACGAAACCGCCTAGCCCACCTCCTCCGGTGCGATCTCCTTCAGCTCGCCGTCGGCCATCAGCAGCCAGCGGGTGATGCCGATCGACTCCAGGAACGGCAGATCGTGGCTGGCCACCAGCAGCGCACCCTCGTACGACTCCAGGGCCGAGGTGAGCTGCCGGACGCTCGCCAGGTCGAGGTTGTTGGTCGGCTCGTCCAGCAGGAGCAGCTGGGGTGCCGGTTCGGCCAGCATCAGCGCGGCCAGCGCGGCCCGGAAGCGCTCGCCGCCGGACAGGGTGGCCGCCCGCTGGTCGGCGCGGGCGCCCCGGAACAGGAAGCGGGCCAGGCGCGCCCGGACCCGGTTGTTGGTGGCGCCCGGCGCGAACCGGGCCACGTTCTGGGCGACCGTCAGCTCGTCGTCCAGCACGTCCAGGCGCTGGGGCAGGAACCGCAGCGGGACGTGCGCGGTGGCGGTGCCCTCCGTCGGCGCCAGCTGCCCGGCGACCGTGCGCAGCAGCGTCGTCTTGCCCGCGCCGTTGCGCCCGACCAGCGCGATCCGCTCCGGGCCGCGCAGATCGAGGACGCCCTCGATCCGCGCCCCGTAGGCCATCGCCAGGTTCTCCAGGGTGAGCACCTGCCGGCCCGGCGGTACGGCGGTGTACGGCAGGTCGACACGGATCTCGTCCTCCTCCCGCACCGCGTCCACCGCGTCGTCCAGGCGCTCCCTGGCCTCGGCGAGGCGCTCCTCGTGCATGATGCGGTGCTTGCCCGCCGACTCCTGGGCGGCGCGCTTACGGGCGCCCATCACGATCTTCGGCTCGCGCTTCGTCTCGAACATCTTCTGCCCGTACCGCTTGCGGCGGGCCAACTTGATCTGGGCGTGGGACAGTTCGCGTTTCTGTTTGCGCACATCGGCCTCGGCGACCCGGACCATCCGTTCGGCCGCCTCCTGTTCGACGGACAGCGCCTCCTCGTAGGCCGAGAAGTTGCCGCCGTACCAGGTGACCTCGCCGGCGCGCAGGTTCGCGATCTGGTCGACCAGGTCCAGGAGTTCACGGTCGTGGCTGACGACGACGAGCACCCCGGGCCAGGCGGCGACGGCCTGGTGGAGGCGGCGGCGCGCGTACAGGTCGAGGTTGTTGGTGGGCTCGTCCAGGAGCAGCACGTCCGGGCGGCGCAGCAGCAGGGCCGCGAGCCGGAGCAGCACCGACTCGCCGCCGGAGACCTCGCCGACGGTGCGGTCGAGGCCGAGGTGGCCCAGGCCGAGTTCGCCGAGGGTGACCAGGGCGCGCTCCTCGACGTCCCAGTCGTCGCCGACCGTCTCGAAGTGCCGCTCGGACACGTCGCCCGCCTCGATGGCGTGCAGCGCGGCCCGCCGCTCGGCGATGCCGAGGGCCCGGTCCACGCGGAGCGCGGTGTCCAGGGTGACGTTCTGCGGGAGGTAGCCGATGTCGCCCATGACCTTGACGGTGCCGTCGGCCGGGGCGAGTTCACCCGCGATGAGCTTCAACAGGGTTGATTTTCCCGATCCGTTGACGCCGACGAGCCCGGTCCTGCCGGGGCCGAAGGAGACGTCGAGGCCGTCGAACACGGTGGTGCCGTCGGGCCAGGCGAAGGACAGGGACGAAAGGGTGACGGAAGAGGATGACGCGGATGACATGAGGGCCTCGCGGGGGAGTGGGTGCGGTTTCGCGGACGCGTCTTGAGACACCGCGGGGCGGGAACCGAAGGGTCACCCGGAGGCCGTAAAGAAAAAGGGGCCTGTGCCGGAGGACGGCTCGAACGCCGAGGGTCGTACGCCACGCACACCTCACCGGTGCGACGCGGTGTCTCCGAACCTCAGACGAGCAACGTCCTTCTCCGATCGACGGCAACAGATCCGAGACAAACGCTAGGAGCACCGCCGACGGGAGTCAAAACATTTATCGCCGCGGCAGGCCGCTGCCGCGGCGGCCCCCCCCCCCCCCCCCCCCCCCCCCCCTCCCCCCTCCCCCCCCCCTCCCCCCGGACCCGGCAACACTCGCCCAGGCCGCCCCCGCCCCGGTGCGCCGGGCCGCGCCGGTCAGGCGTCCCGCATCAGTTCGGCCAGGTGGTGGTCCAGGTCCAGCTGGAGGTGTTCGAGCCCGACCGGCACCAGCTCGCCGGTCGCCTCCAGGAAGCGGCGTATCTCGCCCGCGCGCACATGGACGACGGCGGTGCCCTCGGGGGCGTGGAACTCCAGCACGATGCGGTCGTAGCCGTACGGCCGCACCCGGACGTCGCCCTGGCCCTCGGGCGCCAGCAGCCCGGCGGCGAGCAGTTCCCGGGCGAAGGTCCAGCAGACCTCGACGCCTTCCAGGGTGGCCGGGGCCGGGAAGGTCATCCGCACCGCGAACGGGTCGCAGCGGTCGTACCGCAGCGTGGCGGGAATGCTCGGCATACGCGGTGCGGCGGCGACGAGGCGGGCTTCTACGGGCTGCTCGATGACGGTGGACAACGCCTTGCTCCCTCGTGACGGCTGGACTGCGGCCTGGTGACTCCCGGCACTGGATGAGACGACGGAACGGGCCGGGACGTGCACCTGGGGAACGAGTGACCTCGGTCACCGCGTTCATGCACGCGCGGCCGCCCCTGGCACGCAGGGCAGTTGGCCCTCTGGACGGCGACCGGCCGGTGGGCTAGCTTCGCCCGCCATGAGGCGCATGGGGAGCACGAGGGACAAGCGGGACAAGCGGGACGTGAGGGGTGCGCGGGGCCTCCGGCGGGCGGGCAGGCTGACCGCGGCGGGAGTCGCGTGCGGCGCGGCGCTGGCCGCGCTGACCGTCCCGTCGGCCGCCGCGCTCGGCCGGCACCAGGGCGTGCACTGGGCCGCGAAGGACCCCGGCACCCCGCAGGTCCGCTACCGGGGCCTTGCCGCCGTCGACCGGCACACCGCCTGGCTGGCCGGTACCGGCGGCACCGTCCTGCTCACCCGGGACGGCGGCACGTCCTGGCGAGACGTCTCCCCGCCCGGCGCGTCCGGCCTGGAGTTCCGGGACGTCGAGGCGTTCGACGCGCGGCACGCGGTGGTGCTGGCCATCGGCGAGGGCGAGGCGTCCCGGGTGTACCGCACCGACGACGGCGGGGCGAGCTGGACGGAGTCCTTCCGCAACACCGATCCGAACGCGTTCTACGACTGCATGGCCTTCTTCGACCGCCGCCACGGCCTCGCCATGGGCGACCCCGTGGACGGGAGGTTCCGCATCCTGTCCACGAGCGACGGCGGACGCTCCTGGCGGGTGCTGCCCCCGGCCGGGATGCCGTCCGCCCTGGACGGCGAGGCGGGCTTCGCGGCGAGCGGGCAGTGCCTGGTCACCTCGGGCTCCAGGGACGCCTGGCTGGCCACCGGCGGCGGCGCCCGCGCCCGGGTCCTGCACTCCGCCGACCGCGGCCTGACCTGGACCGCCGCCGACACCCCGGTCCCGGCGGGCGACCCGGCCCGGGGGGTCTTCGCGCTCGCCTTCCGCGACCGCGTCCACGGCCTCGCCGTCGGCGGCGACTACGCAGCGGGGCAGCCCTCGCCGCAGGCCGCCGCCGTCACCCGGGACGGCGGGCGCACCTGGCAGCCGTCCGCCACACCCCCGCCCGCCTACCGCTCCGGCGCCGCCTGGCTCCCGCACAGCCGGACCTCGGCGCTCGCCGTCGGCCCGACCGGCACCGATCTGACCACGGACGGCGGCCGCACCTGGCGCACGATCGACACCGGTTCGTACGACACCGTCTCCTGCACCCCCGACCTCGGCTGCTGGGCGGCCGGCGAGCAGGGCAGGGTGGCCCGGCTGGAACGGTGAGGTAGGGGCGCCGACAGCCGGGTACTCGCGCCCCGAAGGCGTCGTAGCAGCCTTCGCGGTGAAAGGAGCGATCATGCCAGCCGGTTCCAGCCCCAAGCGCGAACGCCAGTACGAGCACATCAAGGAGAGCGCGCAGGACCGGGGCGAGAGCGAGGGACGCGCCGAGGAGATCGCCGCGCGGACCGTCAACAAGGAGCGCGCCCGGTCCGGCGAGTCCAGGACCGCGAGCCGCACCTCCACCGAGGACATGTCGTCCGGCAGGCGCGGCGGCCAGCGGTCGGGCAACCGGTCGGGACCCCAGGGCCCGACCCGCGACCAGCTGTACAACGAGGCGAAGCAGCGCGGCGTCGAGGGCCGTTCGCACATGAACAAGGACCAGCTCCAGCGCGCGCTGAACGCCAAGAAGGGCTGAGGGGCCGCCCTCAGGCGGGGGTCTGCCGGTACCGGGCCAGCTCCGGGACCGTCGTGGTGGCGATGAACTCCGTGATCCGGTAGGCGCACACCCCGGCGACGGTGTACGGGTCGGCCGCGACGATCTCCTCGATCCGGGCCCGGTCCTCGGCGACGGCCAGGATCACCCCGCCGTCGCGCGGGTTCTTGCGCCCCGACGCCAGGAAGCAGCCCTTCTCGAACTGTTCCCCCAGCCATGCCATATGGTCGGCGTGCAGGGCGTTCACGGCATCGAGGGGCGCGGTGTAGGTCAGCTCCAGTACGAACATGATCGCGAGCCTAACCCCGGGAGCGGGGCGGCCCGGGCGGGGCACGTACAGTCGGCCGACATGACGACCGTAGGCGTACCGGCGGGCTGGCCCACCACCGAGGCGGAGGCCCGCGCGGTCCAGGACGAACTGCGCGGCCGGGTGGTGCTCGACGAGCCCGGACCGCCGCCGGGCACCGGCCGGGTGACCGGGGTCGACGTGGCCTATGACGACGAGCGCGACCTGGTCGCCGCCGCGGCCGTCGTCCTGGACGCCGCCACCCTGGAGGTCCTCGCCGAGTCGACCGCGGTCGGCCGGGTGTCCTTCCCCTACGTCCCCGGTCTGCTCGCCTTCCGTGAACTGCCGACGGTCCTGGCCGCGCTGGCAGCCCTGCCCGTCGCGCCCGGCCTGGTGGTGTGCGACGGCTACGGCCTCGCCCACCCCCGCCGCTTCGGCCTGGCCAGCCACCTCGGCGTTCTCACGGGCCTGCCCACCATCGGCGTCGCCAAGAACCCGTTCACCTTCACGTACGAGGAGCCCGGTGCCGCCCGCGGCAGCTCCGCAGCACTGCTCGCCGGGTCCGAGGAGGTCGGCCGCGCCCTTCGTACCCGCGACGCCGTCAGACCCGTCTTCGTCTCCGTCGGCCACCGGGTGTCCCTGGCGGGCGCCCTCGCCCACACGCTCGCCCTCACCCCCGCCTACCGCCTCCCGGAGACCACCCGGCACGCGGACGGCCTGTGCCGCAGGGCGCTCAAGGAGGCGACGGCGGACGGGCTTGCTCAGTCGCCGGCGAGCCGCCACACACCGACTTCCTTGTACTGGGAGTCGTAGACGGGTGAGCCGTCGCCCGGCTCCAGCGCGTAGTGGTGCAGATTGCCGCCCCAGTAGCGCAGGATCCGGCCCAGCTCGGCGGCCCGCTCCTGCGCCGACGCGTTCTCGTCCACGGTCACTTCGAGCACGAACTTCACTGTTTCCGCGCCTCCTTGGGCTTCGTCCGGTCCGAGTGCCCATCCTCGCACCGGGTCTCGGGGCGGGACGCGCGCACCGGACGATCCAGGTCACCGCTCGGCGGCCACCCGGAAGGTGATCCCGGCCGCCCGCAGCCGGTCGGTGAGCGCGTCGCCCATCGCCTGGGCCGTCGTCACCTGGCCGGATGTCTTCGGGAGATCGTCACAGGCGAGGCAGAGCGCGGCCTCGGCGAACATCTTGGCGGTCTCGTCGTATCCGGGGTCGCCGCCCGAGACCTCCGTGAAGAGGCGCCGCCCGCCGCCCTCGCCGACGAAGCGGACCCGGAACCAGCTCCTGGCCCGCTTCTCCGCGCTGGGCCCCGCGCCGGAACCGAGCCGGCCGGACAGCCAGTGGCGCACCGGCGGCAGCTGGGCGGCGGCCACCGTGGCACCGACCGCGGCCACCCCGCCGAGCGCGACCGGCAGATGGCGGACCGCCGCGAAGTGCCGGTAGCGGAAGTCGGGGCCGTACCGGTCGAGGGCCCGCGCCGAACGGCTCACGATCCGCGGGTCGATGGTGGGCAGCGGCAGCGCCCAGGCGCCGACCTCCGGGGCGAAGCGCGGCGCCCCGGTCGGCGCGCTCACCCGGCGCCCGTGCAGCCGCGGCCCGTGCAGCCGCGGCTCGTGCCGCGCCCGGTCGCGGGCGGCGGCCAGCATCGTGCGCCCGCGCGCGAACTGGTCGAGCGCCGAGGCCAGCGTGCCGCCGGAGAACGCCGCGTCGGCCGTCACATAGCCGTCCACCCGCAGCGGCACACCCTCCGGCAGGTGTTTCACCGTGAAGTAGACGCCAAGATCGTGCGGCACGGAGTCGAACCCGCACGCGTGCACCAGGCGCGCGCCGGTCTCCCGGGCGCGGGCGTCGTGCCGTACGTACATCAGGTCCACGAACTCCGGCTCTCCGGTGAGGTCCAGATAGTCCGTCCCGGCGTCCGCGCAGGCGGCGACCAGCTCCTCGCCGTGACGCAGGTACGGCCCGACGGTCGTGGCCACCACCCGGGCGCGCCCGGCGAGATCGCGCAGCCCGGCCGGCCGGGACGCGTCGGCGCGCAGCACACCGATGTCCGCGCCCGCGGGCAGCCCGTCCCGCAGCCGCCGCAGCTTCACCTCGTCGCGCCCGGCGATCGCCCAGCGCAGTCCCTGTGGCGCATGCGCCGCCAGATACCGCGCCGTGAGGGCCCCGACGAAGCCGGTCGCCCCGTAGAGCACCACGTCGTAGGGACGGTCCAGCCCGTTCATGACCCACCTCGCCTGCTCATGACACCCCTCGGTCGCGCAGCCCGCGCCGCTGTCGGTGGCCGAGGCTAGCGTGAGGTGAGCGTCCCGGAGGCGTCCGGGCGATTTTCGGTCGCCCGGGCACTTGGCTAAGCGCTTGCTCGTTCAGGTCTTGTGCCGGATGGAACGCGTTCATAGCATCACCGGTGTTACATCAGTTGTGTCACACGCTTGGGGGACGGCATGAGCACGGCGGCACCAGCAGAGCGGGGCCCGCTCGGCGGCGTGCGCGTGGTGGAGCTGGCCGGCATCGGGCCGGGCCCGTTCGCCGCCATGCTGCTCGCCGACCTCGGCGCCGATGTGGTCCGGGTGGACCGCCCCGGCGGCCCCGGCCTCGGCGTCGACCCCGCCCACGACATCACCAACCGCAACAAGCGCTCGGTCGTGGTCGACCTCAAGTCCCCGGAAGGCGCCGCCCGCGTGCTGGACCTCGCCGAGCGCGCCGACATCCTCCTGGAGGGCTACCGGCCGGGCGTCGCCGAGCGCCTCGGCGTCGGCCCCGCCGACTGCCACGCCCGCAACCCCCGACTGGTCTACGGCCGGATGACCGGCTGGGGCCAGGACGGCCCCCTCGCCGAGCGCGCGGGCCACGACGTGGCGTACATCGCCCTCACCGGCGCCCTCGGCATGATCGGCCGCCCCGGCGAGCCCCCGGTCGTGCCCGCCAACCTCCTCGGGGACTTCGCGGGCGGCTCGCTCTACCTGGTCGTCGGCGTCCTCGCCGCCCTGCACCACGCGCGCGCCACCGGCACCGGCCAGGTCGTGGACGCCGCCATCGTGGACGGCACCGCGCATCTGTCCACGATGATCCACGGCATGCTGTCCGCCGGCGTCTGGCAGGACCGGCGCGGCACCAACTTCCTGGACGGCGGCTGCCCCTGCTACGGCACCTACGAGACCGCCGACGGCGGCCATATGGCGGTCGGCGCCCTGGAGGAGAAGTTCTCCGCCGAGTTCCTGCGCCTGCTCGGCCTGGACGACCTCCGAGCCGCCCGCACCGACCTCACCCGGTGGCCGGAACTGCGCGCGGCGATCACCGCCCGCTTCCGGGAGCGCACCCGCGCGGAGTGGACCGCCCTGTTCGCGGACTCCGACGCCTGCGTGGCCCCCGTACTGTCGCTGCGCGAGGCCCCGCACCATCCGCACCTGGCCGCCCGCGGCACCTTCACCGACCACGGCGGCATCACCCAGCCCGCCCCCGCGCCCCGTTTCTCCGCCACCCCCACCGCCCTGCGCACCGGACCCGCGCTGCCGGGCGCCGACACCGAGACCGTGGCCCGGGACTGGGACATACCCGCGCTCACCGGCGACGACCGGCCCACCCCGGCCGCCGACTGAGCCCACCGACCCACCCGCCGCGGGCCGAACCGCCCGGCCGACCCTCCCGAAAGGCATCCCAGTGAGCACCGAAGCGTATGTGTACGACGCGATCCGCACCCCGCGCGGCCGCGGCAAGGCGAACGGCGCCCTGCACGCCACCAAGCCCATCGACCTGGTCGTCGGCCTCATCCACGAGATCCGGGACCGCTTCCCGAACCTCGACCCGGCCGCCATCGACGACATCGTGCTCGGCGTCGTCGGCCCCGTCGGCGACCAGGGCTCCGACATCGCCCGCATCGCCGCGATCGCCGCCGGGCTGCCGGACACCGTGGCGGGCGTACAGGAGAACCGCTTCTGCGCCTCGGGCCTTGAGGCCGTCAACCTGGCCGCGGCCAAGGTCCGCTCCGGCTGGGAGGACATGGTCCTCGCGGGCGGCGTGGAGTCGATGTCCCGGGTCCCGATGGCCTCCGACGGCGGCGCCTGGTTCAACGACCCGATGACCAACCTGGACGTCAACTTCGTGCCCCAGGGCATCGGCGCCGACCTGATCGCCACCCTCGGCGGCTTCACCCGCCGGGACGTGGACGAGTTCGCGGCGCTGTCCCAGGAGCGCGCCGTCACCGCCTGGAAGGACGGCCGCTTCGACCGCTCCGTGGTCCCGGTCAAGGATCGCGCGGGCCTGATCGTCCTCGACCGCGACGAGCACCCACGCCCCGGCACCACCGCCGACAGCCTGGCCAAGCTCAAGCCGTCCTTCGCCGACATCGGCGAACTCGGTGGTTTCGACGCCGTGGCGCTGCAGAAGTACCACTGGGTCGAGAAGATCGACCACGTCCACCACGCGGGCAACTCCTCCGGCATCGTGGACGGCGCCTCGCTCGTCGCGATCGGCTCCAAGGAGGTCGGCGAGCGCTACGGCCTCACCCCGCGCGCGCGGATCGTCTCGGCCGCCGTCTCCGGCTCCGAGCCCACCATCATGCTGACCGGCCCCGCGCCCGCCACCCGCAAGGCCCTCGCCAAGGCCGGCCTCACCATCGACGACATCGACCTGGTCGAGATCAACGAGGCGTTCGCCGCCGTCGTGCTGCGCTTCGTCGAGGAGATGGGCCTGCCGCTGGAGAAGGTCAACGTCAACGGCGGCGCCATCGCCCTCGGCCACCCGCTCGGCGCGACCGGCGCCATGCTCGTCGGCACGCTCGTGGACGAACTGGAGCGCCAGGACAAGCGCTACGGCCTGGTCACCCTGTGCGTGGGCGGCGGCATGGGCATCGCCACCATCATCGAGCGTATCTGAACTCCCCGCGGAACCAAGCGACTTCAACGGAGACGACTGTCATGACCGAGAGCACCACCATCCGCTGGGAGCAGGACGACACCGGTGTCGTCACCCTGGTCCTGGACGACCCGAACCAGTCCGCGAACACGATGAACCAGGCCTTCAAGGCCTCCATCGAGGCGATCGCGGACCGCGCCGTGGCCGAGAAGGACTCCATCCGGGGCATCATCTACACCTCCGCCAAGAAGACCTTCTTCGCGGGCGGCGACCTCAAGGAGATGATCCAGGTCGGCCCCGGGGACGCCCGGACCGTCTTCGACACCGCGACCGCCATCAAGAACGCGCTGCGCCGCATCGAGACCCTCGGCAAGCCGGTCGTCGCCGCCATCAACGGCGCGGCCCTGGGCGGCGGCTACGAGATCGCGCTCGCCTCCCACCACCGCATCGCGCTGGACGCCCCCGGCTCCAAGATCGGCCTGCCCGAGGTCACCCTCGGCCTGCTGCCCGCGGGCGGCGGTGTCGCCCGTACCGTGCGCCTGATGGGCATCACCGACGCGCTGCTCAAGGTGCTGCTCCAGGGCACCCAGTACACCCCGCGGCGCGCCCAGGAGAACGGGCTGGTCCACGAGGTGGCGCAGACGCCGGACGAGATGCTGGCCAAGGCCCGCGCCTTCATCGACGAGCACCCCGAGTCCCAGCAGCCCTGGGACGTCCCCGGCTACCGGATCCCGGGCGGCACCCCGGCCAACCCGAAGTTCGCCGCCAACCTGCCCGCCTTCCCGGCCAACCTGCGCAAGCAGACGAACGGCGCGCCCTACCCGGCGCCGCGCAACATCATGGCCGCGGCGGTCGAGGGCTCCCAGGTCGACTTCGAGAACGCGATCACCATCGAGACCCGCTACTTCACCGAGCTGGTCACCGGGCAGACCGCGAAGAACATGATCCAGGCGTTCTTCTTCGACCTCCAGGCGGTCAACTCCGGCGCCAACCGGCCCCAGGGCATCGAGTCCCGCGAGGTCCGCAAGGTGGCCGTGCTCGGTGCCGGCATGATGGGCGCGGGCATCGCCTACTCGTGCGCCCGCGCGGGCATCGAGGTCGTCCTCAAGGACGTCTCCCTGGAGGCCGCGCTCAAGGGCAAGAACTACTCCGAGAAGCTGTGCGCCAAGGCCGTCTCCCGGGGCCGTACCACCCAGGAGAAGGCGGACGCGCTGCTGGCCCGGATCACGCCCACCGGGGACGCCGCCGACGTCGCGGGCTGCGACGCGGTGATCGAGGCCGTCTTCGAGGACACCGCGCTCAAGCACAAGGTGTTCCAGGAGATCGAGTCCGTTCTCGCGCCCGACGCGCTGCTGTGCTCCAACACCTCCACGCTGCCCATCACCACCCTCGCCGAGGGCGTCGAGCGCCAGGGCGACTTCATCGGCCTGCACTTCTTCTCGCCGGTCGACAAGATGCCGCTGGTCGAGATCATCAAGGGCGAGCGCACCGGCGACGAGGCACTCGCCCGCGCCTTCGACCTGGTCCGGCAGATCAACAAGACGCCGATCGTCGTCAACGACTCGCGCGGCTTCTTCACCTCCCGGGTGATCGGCCAGTTCATCAACGAGGGCGTCGCCATGGTCGGCGAGGGCATCGAGCCCGCCTCCGTCGAGCAGGCCGCCGCCCAGGCCGGCTACCCGGCCAAGGTGCTCTCCCTGATGGACGAGCTGACCCTCACCCTGCCGCGCAAGATCCGCAACGAGACGAAGCGGGCCGTCGAGGAGGCCGGTGGCACCTGGACCGCGCACCCGGCCGACGGCGTCATCGACCGCATGGTGGACGAGTTCGAGCGCCCCGGCCGCAGCGGCGGCGCCGGCTTCTACGACTACGCGCAGGACGGCAGTCGCGCCGGGCTCTGGCCGGGCCTGCGCGAGCACTTCACCAGGGCCGGGCACGAGATCCCGTTCAAGGACATGCAGGAGCGGATGCTCTTCTCCGAGGCGCTGGACACCGTGCGCCTGGTGGAGGAGGGTGTGCTGACCTCTGTGGCCGACGCCAACATCGGCTCCGTCCTCGGCATCGGCTTCCCGGCCTGGACCGGCGGCGTGCTCCAGTACATCAACGGGTACGAGGGCGGCCTGCCCGGCTTCGTGGCCCGCGCCCGGGAACTCGCCGGGACCTACGGCGAGCGGTTCGAGCCGCCGGCGCTGCTGGTGGCGAAGGCGGACCGGGGCGAGCCCTTCTCGGACTCAGCCGCCTGACGGTCCCGCGCCGCCGAGCAGCTCGCTCAGCTCCTCGCGCAGCGAACGCTGGAAGGTGGTCAGCAGCGCCTGCACCACCAGCGGGTGCATGTGCGCGGACAGGTCCCGCACATCGCGGGTGTCCCGCTCGGCCACCTCGCCGCGGAAGAGCCGGGCCAGCTCACGGGCCGCGGCGCGCGAGTGCTCCATGAGCACCTCGCGCGCCGCGAGGATCGCGCCCTGCGACAACGGCACGTCCAGCAGTTCGAGGCCGAGCCGCAGCAGCCCGGTGTCGACCCGGAAACCGTCCTGCGCCGTGCCGTCGGCGCCGTCCGCGTCCCCGGCGATCAGGACCCCGGCCGCCGTGAGCCGCTCCAGCTCCTCGTCAGCCAGCTCCCGCCCCGCCCGCCGGTCCAGCTCGGCGCGCGAGAGGGACTCCACGGAGTCCGGCGCCCAGGAGGCGACGACGGCCCGGTGGATGGCCAGGTCGTAGGCGGACAGATCGGACGGCAGCTGCCCCAGATACCGCTCGATCGCCGCCAGCGTCATCCCCTGCCGCTGCAACTCCTCGATCAGCGCCAGCCGCGCCAGGTGCTTCGCCCCGTACCGCCCCACCCGCCGCGGCCCGATCACCGGCGGCGGCAGCAGCCCCTTGCTCCCGTAGAAGCGCACGGTCCGCACCGTCACCCCTGCCCGCGCGGCCAGCTCGTCGACGGTGAGGCTCAGCTCCCCGGCATCGGTCGTCATGTGCAGCAGTATCGCTGTCACACCACTACTGTGAAACCCGTCGAGAGGGCATCTACGCACCCGTGGTGAACATCATGTGGACACTGGGAAGATCATGTGAGAAGTAACGCTCTGTGACGTGGGCCACCGCGTAATGCCCGGCGTGTCTGGGAAGCTGCTGGCTTGGTCTGTGCCGCGACTCATCGGGTGGTGCGGGCCAAGCCCTGCACGACCCCCGGGCTCAGGCCCGGGCGCACCAGGAAGTGGTACCACCCGTGAGCAAGGACGCCGTGGAATCGGCACAGGCCGCCCCTACCCAGGCGGCGCAGACGCCCGCCGACGCGGGCGACGCCGGCTACAGCAAGGACCTCAAGGCCCGCCACGTCAACATGATCGCCATCGGCGGCGCCATCGGAACCGGACTGTTCCTCGGCGCCGGAGGGCGCCTGCACAACGCGGGCCCCGCGCTCGCCCTGGCCTACCTGGTCTGCGGCATCTTCGCCTTCTTCGTCGTGCGCGCCCTGGGCGAGCTGGTCCTGTACCGGCCCTCCTCCGGGTCCTTCGTGTCGTACGCGCGTGAGTTCCTCGGCGAGAAGGGCGCCTACGTCGCCGGCTGGATGTACTTCCTGAACTGGTCGACCACCGGTATCGCGGACATCACCGCGATCGCGCTCTACACGCACTACTGGAGCTTCTTCACGCCCATCCCGCAGTGGGTGCTGGCGCTGATCGCGCTCGCCGTGGTCCTCACCGTGAACCTGATCTCGGTGAAGATCTTCGGCGAGATGGAGTTCTGGTTCGCGATCATCAAGGTCGCCACCCTGGTGGGCTTCATGTTCATCGGCATCTTCCTGCTGGCCACCCAGCACCATGTCGACGGCTACACGCCGGGCCTGAGCCTCATCAGCGACCACGGCGGGTTCCTCCCGCACGGCATGATGCCGGTCGTCCTCGTGATGCAGGGCGTGATCTTCGCGTACGCGGCCCTGGAGCTGGTCGGCGTCGCCGCCGGCGAGACCGAGCAGCCGGAGAAGATCGTCCCGCGCGCGGTGAACTCGATCATGTGGCGCGTGGGCCTGTTCTACGTCGGCTCGGTCGTCCTGCTCGCGCTGCTGCTGCCCGGCTCGGTGTACTCCGCCGACCAGAGTCCGTTCGTGACCGTGCTGTCCAAGATCGGCATCCCCGCGGCCGGCGACGTGATGAACCTCGTGGTCCTCACCGCCGCCATGTCCTCGCTGAACTCCGGCCTGTACTCCACCGGCCGCATCCTGCGCTCCATGGCGATGTCGGGCTCCGCGCCCAAGTTCACCCGGGTGATGAGCCGCAGCCAGGTGCCCTACGGCGGCATCCTGCTGACCTGCGGCATCTGCGTCCTCGGCGTCGGCCTGAACTACCTCGTGCCCAGCCAGGCCTTCGAGATCGTGCTGAACGTCGCCTCGCTCGGGATCATCAGCACCTGGGTGATCATCATGATCTGCCATGCGATCTTCGTCCGCCGCGCCCGCGCGGGCCTGGTGACCCGGCCGCACTTCCAGCTGAAGTTCTCCCCGGTCACCGAGATCGCCACGATCGCCTTCCTGCTGGTCTGCCTCGGCATGATGTGGGACGACCACGAGGTCGGCCGCAAGACCCTGCTGCTCATCCCGGTGATCGCCGTCATGCTCGTCGCGGGCTGGTTCGGCGTCCGGCGCCGGGTCAACGCGGGCTCCGGCCGGCAGCCGACCGCGTCGGCGAAGTAGCGGCCCGGCGCCACTGTCAGTGGCGGCCCCTACGGTGGCGTCATGCCGGAGATCACTTTCGTCCGGGGTGACGCCACCGCCCCGTCGGGCCAGGGCCCGAAGAGCATCGCCCATGTGTGCAACGACCTCGGCGGCTGGGGCAAGGGCTTCGTCCTCGCCCGCTCCCGCCGCCGGCCGGAGCCGGAGCGGGCCTACCGCGCCTGGCACCGCGACCGCGCGCACAACGACTTCGGGCTGGGCGCGGTCCAGCTCGTCCAGGTCGACCCGCGCACCTGGGTGGCCGACATGGTCGGCCGGCGCGGCATCAGGACCGGCGGCAAGGGCGTTCCGGTGCGCTACGAGGCGATCGACACCGCCCTCACCTGCCTCGCCGCCCACGCCCTCGACCTGGGCGCCCGCGTGCCCATGCCCCGCATGGGCCGCGGCCTGGCCGGCGGCGAATGGTCCCGCGTCGAGCCGCTCGTCACCGAGCGGCTGACCGGACGGGGCACAGCGGTCACGGTGCACGACCTCGACGACCGGGCCGGGAACTGAACCGGCGCCCTCGCTGCGCCCTCGCGCCGTCGCCGGTACCGACCTGGTCCCCGGGCGGCCCGTTGTCCGACGCCTCTCCCCGGCGGCGCGCCACCCGCGAAGCCCGCCCGCCCCCGCCCTCCCGCCCCACCACGCGAACGCGCTGAGCCGGGAGGGCGACACCCCCGCGCGATGGAGCCGCCCCGGTGCGAAGGATCAGCGGTTGGGTCCGCCGTGCGCCGCCTCGACGGCCTTCCAGGACTTCGGCTGCGCGAGGGGCGTACCGGCGGCCGCGAACCCGCGTGCCGCCGACGCCGACGGCTTCATCGGCTGGTACAGCCAGGTGTCGAAGAGCCCCGCGAGAGGTTTGCCGGAGATCTGCTCGGCATACTTCTCGAAGTCGGCCACGGACGCGTTGCCGTAGGCGTGCGCCTTCGGCCAGCCCTTCAGGATGCGGAAGAAGGCGCGGTCGCCCACCGTGTCGCGCAGCGCCTGGATCGCGGCGGCGCCCCGGTCGTAGACGGCGTCGTCGAACTGGTCGTCCGGACCGGGATCGCCGGGCGCCACCTTCCAGAACGGGTCGTCGGCCGGGTGCGCGGAGTACACCTGGTCGGCGAGCTGCCGCGTCGTGCCCTGGCCCTCGTGCTCCGACCACAGCCACTGCGCGTAGGTGGCGAAGCCCTCGTTGAGCCAGATGTCCTTCCAGCCCTTCAGCGACACGTCGTCGCCGTACCACTGATGGGCCAGCTCGTGCACGACCACCGAGGGGTTGGCGCCCTTCGCGAACTGCTTGGGGCTGTAGTAGACGCGGGTCTGGGTCTCCAGCGCGTACCCGGTCGTCGTGTTCGGGACATAACCACCCGCCGTGGCGAACGGATACGGCCCGAAATAGTTGCTCAGCCAGTCGACGATCTCCCCGGTGCGCTCCACGCTCGCCCGCGCCGCCGCGTCATCGGCGCCCAGGTCCTTGCTGTACGCGTTGATCACCGGCACGCCGCGCCCGGACCGGCTCGTGGTGATGTCGAACGCGCCGATCGCGAGCGTGGCCAGATAGGTCGCCTGCGGCCGGTCCTGCCGCCAGGAGTAGCTGGTCCAGCCCCGCTTCGAGGAGACCGAGCGCAGCGCGCCGTTGGAGATCGCCTGGGTGCCCTTCGGCACCGTGACCGAGACGTCGTACGTCGCCTTGTCGCTCGGATGGTCGTTGCTCGGGAACCACCACCACGCCGACTCGGGCTCGTCCGCCGCGACCGCGCCGTCCGGGGTGCGGTGCCAGGTGGTGAAGCCGTAGGCGCTCTTCGTGGACGGCACCCCGCTGTAGCGGACCTCCACCGTGATCGGTGTGCCCTTCGCCAGCGGCCGCTTCGGCGTGATCACCAGTTCATGCTGCTCGGCACGGGTGAAGGACGCCTTGACGCCGTTGACCCGCACCTGGCTGACGTCCAGCAGGAAGTCCAGGTCGAAACTGGACAGATCCTGGGTGGTCCGCGCCTTGATCGTCGCGGTGCCCGCCAGCTCGTCCGTCTTCGGCTGGTAGCGCAGCCGCAGACCGTAGTGCGAGACGTCGTAGCCGCCGTTGCCGTAGTACGGGTAGTAGGGGTCGCCGATGCCCGGCGCGCCGGGGGAGTAGCTCGCGGCCGATGCCGGGATCGCCAGCAGGAGGGAGGCCGCCGCCAGTGCGCCCGGCGCGATGATTCTGCGGTGCACGTCAGCTCCAAGTCGTGGGGACTGCGGGTGCTTTCACGGGACTGTCCGGAGCCTATTCACCCCCTGTGCCCCTTGCCCTGTCCATGACCCCTGCTGTCACACGATCGCCATTCGGCCGCAATCAGCCACCCGGTTGCCGTAACGCACTCTTCTGTACGGCAGTTGACGGGACTATCGTCCGCGCATGCCGAAGAGCACATCTGTCCGAGCGCCCCTGCGCACGCGCCTCACCCTCTGGAGAGCGCTCGCGACGGCGGCCGTCGCCGCCCTGCTGGCCACCTTCCTCACCCCGGCCGCCGCCCAGGCCGCGCCGCCCCGGGAGAGCGCCCCCGTCTACTCCTACGCCCACGCCGTCCGCGAGTCCGTGTGGGTGGACACCGGCCTCGACGAGGACGGCGACGGCAGGCACGACCGCGTCGCCGCCGACATCGTCCGCCCCGCCGAACCGGCCCGCGAGGGCCGCAAGGTGCCGGTCATCATGGACGCGAGCCCGTACTACTCCTGCTGCGGACGCGGCAACGAGAACCAGGTCAAGACGTACGACGCGAGCGGCCATGTCGTCCAGATGCCGCTGTTCTACGACAACTACTTCGTGCCCCGCGGCTACGCCTTCGTCGGCGTCGACCTCGCCGGCACCGACCGCTCCGACGGCTGCGTGGACGTCGGCGGCCGCTCCGACGTGCGCTCCGCGAAGGCCGTCATCGACTGGCTCAACGGCCGCGCCACCGCCTACACCAGCCGCACCGGGACCCACACCGTCAAGGCCACCTGGACCAACGGCAGAACGGGCATGATCGGCAAGAGCTGGGACGGCACCATCGCCAACGGCGTCGCCGCCACCGGCGTCAAGGGCCTGAAGACCATCGTGCCGATCAGCGCCATCTCCTCCTGGTACGACTACTACTTCGCCCAGGGCGCCCCGCTCTACGAAGGCGGCCCCGCCGACCTCGCCGGATACGTCCAGAGCGACGCGGCCGCGGCCCACTGCGCCGCCGAGCAGAAGAAACTCACCGACGGCAGCCCGCGCAGCGGCGACTGGACCCCGCTGTGGACCGAGCGGGACTACGTCAAGGACGCGGCCAAGGTGCGCGCCAGCGTGTTCGTGGCGCAGGGCATGCAGGACCTCAACGTCCGCACCAAGCACTTCGGCCAGTGGTGGGACGCCCTCGCCAAGAACGGTGTGAAGCGCAAGCTGTGGCTGTCCCAGACCGGCCATGTCGACCCCTTCGACTACCGGCGCGGCGCCTGGGTCGACACCCTGCACCGCTGGTTCGACCATGAACTCCTCGGCTACGACAACGGCATCGACCGCGAGCCGGTCGCCGACATCGAACGCCACCCCGACCAGTGGGTCACCTCCGCCGCCTGGCCGCCCGCCGGTACCCACGCCACCACCCTGCACCCCGCCCCCGGCACCGCGCCCGGCGTCGGCACCCTCGGCCTGCACCGTGCCACCGGCACCGAGACCTTCACCGACGACCCCAAGCTCGGCGAGACCGACTGGGCGGCCGGACTCAGCACGTCCACACCCGAGAAGACCGGCTTCCTCACCGCGCCCCTCACCCAGGACCTGCGCCTGTCCGGCATGTCACAGGTGACGGTCACCGCGACCCCGACCACCGCCTCGGCCCATCTCTCCGCCGTGCTCGTCGACGTCGGCCCGGACACCATCCGCGACTACTCCGACGACGCCGAGGGCATCACCACGCTGAAGAACCGCACCTGCTGGGGCGCGAGCACGGCCGGCGACAGCGCCTGCTACCTGGAGACCGCCGCGAAGACGGCCGACGTCGGCTACACGGTCTTCAGCCGCGGCTGGGCCGACCTCGGCCACTACGCCTCCCTGGCCAAGGGCGTCCCCCTCACCCCGGGCAGGGCCTACACGATGACCCTCACCCTGGCCGCCACCGACCATGTCGTCCCCAAGGGCCACCGCCTCGCCCTGATCGTCGCGGGCACCGACCGCGACCTCATCGACCCGCCGTCGACCAAGCCGACGGTGACGGTCCAACTGGGCGGCACCTCGGCCGAGTTGCCGCTGGTGGGCGGCGCGGAGGCCTTCACCCGCGCGACATCCGGTACGACGGCGAAGGCTCCGGCGCCGAAGCGGCTGAAGGGCCTGCGCGCACCGCGTACGACCGAGCACCTTCCGGCGGGCTGACCGCCACGGCGGGTTCAGGCGGCCGGGCCCGGCACCAGCCCGGCCGCCTCCCGCGCACACCCCCACGCCACCGTCACGCCCGCACCGCCATGGCCGTACGAATGCACCACCACCCGGCCCCCGTCCAGCACCTCCCGCTCCAGCCGCACCGCGTCCCGGTACGGCCGCAGCCCCACCTTGTGGGCCAGCACCCGCGCCCCCGCGATCTCCGGCCGCACCCGCGCGCACCGGGCGACGATCTCCGCCGCCGTGCCCGGGTCCGGCTCCAGCGACCAGTCGCCCTCCTGCGCGGTGCCGCCGAGGATCAGCCCGTACGGCTGCGGGATGAAGTACGCGGCGACCGGCGAGGAATGGTCGACGGACGTGTAGTACGTGTCGATCCCGGGATTCTCCACCAGCACCAACTGCCCCCGCACCGGGCGCACCGTGTCGTCCCCGGCCAGCGAACGCGCCCCGAGCCCCGCGCAGTTGACCACCACGGGTGCGGGCACCTCGGCGAGATCGGTCACCTCGCGCAGCACCACCGTGCCACCGGCCCGCACCAGCCGCTCCCGCAGCCACCCCAGATGCGTCGGCATGTCGATCACCGGCAGCCGCGCCGCCAGCCCGTCCGGCACCGCGCGCAGCCCCGGCACCCGGGCCGCCCAGTCGCCCAGCTCGTCCAGGCGCGCCCCCTGATGGACGCCGTCGACCAGCCGTACGCCGGTCCGCTCGGGAGCCGCCGCCAGCTCCTGGTAGACGGCGAGGGTCTCCAGCGCCCAGGCGCCGACCAGCCGCTCCGGTTCGATGCGGTACGGCCACCACAGGCCGCCGGCGACCGCCGAGGTGGTCTCCTCGGCGGGCTCCCGTGTCCATACGCTCACCCGGCGCCCGGCCTCGGCCAGCACCACGGCGGTGGTGAGTCCGACGACCCCGCCGCCGATCACGATCACTTCGCCGTCCGTCTCACGGTCCACGCTGCTCACCCTGTTCACGTGTGGACCATAGGCCCTGCCCCGCCGTCCCCGTCAGAGCCCGGCGCGCATCGGCTGACGTGGGGATACTCACAGGAGAGGGGGGCGGGCGGGATCGGCCCGGGCGGCGGGCCCACTAGGATCGGCGTCCTGATGACTGCCACCCTCGTCGCCAAGAATCTCGCCGCCGGGCACGGCGACCGCTCGCTCTTCTCCGGGCTCGACCTCGTCGTGGCGCCCGGCGATGTGATCGGGCTGGTCGGCGCCAACGGCGCGGGCAAGTCCACGCTGCTGCGGATGCTCGCCGGACTGCTCGCGCCCGAGCAGGGCGAACTGCGCCTGTCCCCGCCCACCGCCACCGTCGGCCATCTGCCGCAGGAGCCCGAGCGCAGGCCGGGGGAGACGATCCGGGAGTTCCTGGCCCGCCGCACCGGCGTGGCCCAGGCGCAGCGGCTCATGGACGAGGCCACCCAGGCGCTGGTCGACGGCGCGCCCGGCGCGGACGACGCCTACGCGATGAGCCTGGAGCGCTGGCTCGACCTCGGCGGCGCCGACCTGGACGAGCGCGCGGAGGAGGTCGCCGACACCCTCGGCCTCGCCGTCGGCCTGGACCAGCCGATGACCTCCCTGTCCGGCGGCCAGGCGGCCCGCGCCGGACTCGCCTCCCTGCTGCTCTCCCGCTACGACGTCTTCCTCCTGGACGAGCCCACCAACGACCTCGATCTCGACGGCCTGGAGCGTCTGGAGCGGTTCGTCACCGGGCTGCGCGCGGGCACCGTCGTCGTCAGTCACGACCGCGAGTTCCTCACCCGCACGGTCGCCAAGGTCCTCGAACTCGACCTGGCGCAGGGGCAGATCAACCTCTACGGCGGCGGCTACGAGGCGTACCTGGAGGAGCGCGCGACGGGCCGGCGGCACGCCCGCGAGGAGTACGAGGAGTTCGCCGACAAGAAGGCCGCCCTCCAGGACCGGGCGCAGATGCAGCGGTCCTGGATGGACAAGGGCGTCAAGAACGCCCGGCGCAAGGCGGGCAACGACAACGACAAGCTCGGCCGCAAGTTCCGCAGCGAGGCCAGCGAGAAGCAGGCCGCCAAGGCCCGGCAGACGCAGCGCATGATCGAGCGCCTGGAGGTGGTCGAGGAGCCGCGCAAGGAGTGGGAGCTGCGCATGGAGATCGCCTCCGCCCCGCGCTCCGGCGCGGTGGTGGCGACGCTGCGGGACGCCGAGATCCGGCGCGGCGACTTCGCCTTCGGGCCGGTCAGCCTCCAGATCGACTGGGCCGACCGGGTCGCGGTCACCGGGGCCAACGGCGCCGGCAAGTCCACCCTGCTGGCCGCCCTGCTCGGCCGGGTCCCGCTGGACTCCGGGCACGCGGCCCTCGGCTCGGGCGTGCTCGTCGGCGAGGTCGACCAGGCCCGGGGCCTGTTCCACGGCCCCGAGACGCTGCTGGACGCCTTCTGCGCGGCCGTCCCCGACACCGAACCGGCGGAAGTGCGTACCCTGCTCGCCAAGTTCGGCCTCAAGGCGGACCATGTGCTGCGCCCGGCCGCGACCCTCTCCCCGGGCGAACGCACCCGCGCCGCCCTCGCCCTGCTCCAGGGCCGGGGCGTCAACCTGCTCGTCCTGGACGAGCCGACCAACCATCTCGACCTGCCCGCCATCGAGCAGCTGGAGTCCGCCCTGGACGCCTACACGGGCACCCTTCTGCTGGTCACCCATGACCGCCGCATGCTGGACGCGGTGCGGGTGAGCAGGCGCTGGGAGGTCGCGGCGGGCAAGGTGACCGAGCACTGACGGCGCCGGGCCCCGGGGGTACGGCGTCCCCGGGGCCCGGCGGGTCATGGCGTCAGATCAGCTCCGATCAGATCAGGTCTGCTCAGGAAGGCAGCACCTTCCAGGAGCCGGTGCCGGTGCCGCGGTCGGTGTAGGGGCTGGTGGAGACGCCGTACTTGGCGCCGCCGCCCTGGGAGGAACGGCCGTTGGTGTCGAGGAAGCCACCGTTGGCGGAGCCGTAGTCGTTGAGCAGATGCACGATGTCGTCGGTGCGGATGTGCCCGTCGTTCGGCGAGGACCGCACGCCGAAGATGTGCCACTTGCCGGTGCCGGGGCCCCGGTCCTTGGTGGTGGTGGCGGAGACCTTGTACTTGGCGCCCGACTGGTCGCTGACGCCGTTGGTGTCCAGGTACGTGTGGTGGCTGCCGTACTGGTTGATCAGGTAGACGACGTCACCGCTGACCACCCGGGCGCCGGTGGCCTTGCCGGTGGCGGAGACGACCCGCCATTCCGAGGTGGCCGGACCGCGGCTGTTGGGCCGGTCGTTGGTGCTCACGTTGTAGGTGGCACCCGGCTGGTTGGAGACGCCGTTGGTGTCGAGGTAGCCGCCGTCGCCGCCGTACTGGTTCTGGAGCAGGATGACGGTGCCGTAGGTCAGCTCACCTCGGGCCGCGGCGCCGGTGGCCGCCGTCGGAGCGGCGAACGAGGCCGCCGCGGCGGCCACGGCGGCGGCGGCCGTGCACGCCGCCAGGCGCTGCTTGGTAGTGCGGAACACAGAGTCCTCCCCATTGCTTCGCGTGCACGGTCACGTGCACAGAAGCGAGTGTGGAGGGGGCGGGTGGGCGCTGTGCCCGCTTCGTGCGTTTCCTTGCGCCAAACCCCTCGATACGGGGAAAAGTCTGGTTCGGCCGGTATCCCCTGATGCGGAAGAGACCGGAAGAGACCGGAAGGGGCCGGAGCAGTGCCTGCTCCGGCCCCTGAGGCGGTCGGCGGGTCAGCGCTGCTTCGGGTTCAGCAGACCCGCGCGGCGCAGCGCGTCCGCCATGGCGCTGTTCGCGGGGGCCGGCGCCTGCCGCCCGCCCCGGTCAGCGCCGCCACGGCCCTGCCGCTGGCCCTGACCGCCCTGCCGCTGCCCCTGACCCTGGCCCTGTCCCTGGCCCTGTCCCTGGCCCTGTCCTTGGCCCTGCCCCTGGCCGCCCTGCCGCTGCTGGGGCGGGCGGGCGCCACGCTGGCGCTTGCCGCCGCCGGACCGGTCCGCCGGAGCCGCCTCGTCGTCCAGGCGCAGGGTCAGCCCGATCCGCTTGCGCGGGATGTCCACCTCCAGGACCTTCACCTTGACGATGTCGCCCGGCTTCACCACGTCCCGCGGGTCCTTGACGAACGTCTTGGACATCGCCGACACATGGACCAGGCCGTCCTGGTGGACGCCGATGTCCACGAACGCGCCGAAGGCCGCCACGTTCGTCACCACACCTTCCAGGACCATCCCGGCGGACAGGTCGGAGATCTTCTCCACGCCCTCCTTGAAGGTGGCCGTCCTGAACGCCGGACGCGGGTCGCGGCCCGGCTTCTCCAGCTCCTTGAGGATGTCCGAGACGGTCGGCAGACCGAAGGTGTCGTCCACGAAGTCGGCCGGACGCAGCGAGCGCAGCGCGCCCGTGTTGCCGATGAGGGAGGCCACCTGCTGGCCCGAGGTCTTCACCATGCGCCGCACCACGGGGTAGGACTCCGGGTGCACGCTGGAGGCGTCCAGCGGGTCGGCGCCGCCGCGGATGCGCAGGAAGCCCGCGCACTGCTCGTACGCCTTCGGGCCGAGCCGGGCCACCTTCTTCAGCTCCGCGCGGGAGGTGAAGGGGCCGTTCTCGTCCCGGTGCGCCACGATGTTCTCGGCCAGCCCGGCCGAGACGCCCGACACCCGGGCGAGCAGCGGCACGGACGCGGTGTTGACGTCCACACCGACGCCGTTCACACAGTCCTCGACCACCGCGTCCAGCGAGCGGGAGAGCTTCACCTCGGACAGGTCGTGCTGGTACTGGCCGACACCGATGGACTTCGGGTCGATCTTCACCAGCTCGGCCAGCGGGTCCTGGAGGCGGCGGGCGATGGAGACCGCGCCGCGCAGCGACACGTCCATCCCGGGCAGTTCCTGGGAGGCGTACGCGGAGGCCGAGTACACCGAGGCGCCGGCCTCCGAGACCATCACCTTGGTGAGGTTCAGCTCCGGGTGTTGGGCGATGAGTTCGGCGGCGAGCTTGTCGGTCTCGCGGGAGGCGGTGCCATTGCCGATCGCGACCAGGTCGACCGCGTGCTCCTTCGCGAGCCGGGCCAGCTTGGCGAGCGCCTCGTCCCACTTGTTGGCCGGGACGTGCGGGTGGATCACGTCCGTGGCGACGACCTTGCCGGTGGCGTCGACCACGGCGACCTTCACCCCGGTGCGGAAACCGGGGTCCAGGCCCAGCGTGGCGCGGGTGCCGGCCGGGGCGGCGAGCAGCAGGTCGCGCAGGTTCGCCGCGAACACGTTCACCGCCTCGTCCTCGGCGGCCGTGCGCAGCCGCAGCCGCAGATCGATGCCGAGGTGCACCAGGATGCGGGTGCGCCAGGCCCAGCGGACGGTGTCCGTCAGCCACTTGTCGCCCGGCCGGCCGCGCTCGGCGATGCCGAAGCGGTGGGCGACGATCCCTTCGTACGAAGAGGGTCCGTCGGTCGCCTCCTCGGGCTCCAGGACGAGGTCGAGCACCTCCTCCTTCTCGCCGCGCAGCATCGCGAGGACGCGGTGCGAGGGCAGGTCGGTGAACGGCTCGGCGAAGTCGAAGTAGTCGGCGAACTTGGCGCCCGCCTCCTCCTTGCCCTCCCGCACCTTCGCGGCCAGCCGCCCGCGCACCCACATGCGTTCGCGCAGCTCGCCGATCAGGTCGGCGTCCTCGGAGAACCGCTCGGTGAGGATCGCCCGCGCGCCCTCCAGGGCCGCCCCCGGATCGGCGACGCCCTTGTCCGCGTCCACGAACGCGGCGGCCGCCGACAGCGGTTCCACCGACGGATCGCCCAGCAGGCCCTCGGCCAGCGGCTCCAGGCCCGCCTCACGCGCGATCTGCGCCTTGGTGCGCCGCTTCGGCTTGTACGGGAGGTAGATGTCCTCCAGGCGCGCCTTGGTCTCGGCGCCGCGGATCCGGGCCGCCAACTCCTCGGTGAGCTTGCCCTGCTCGCGCACCGACTCCAGGATCGTGGTCCGCCGCTCCTCCAGCTCCCGCAGATAGCGCAGCCGTTCCTCGAGCGTGCGCAGCTGCGCGTCGTCGAGCATCTCGGTCGCTTCCTTGCGGTAGCGGGCGATGAAGGGCACGGTCGAACCGCCGTCGAGCAGTTCGACCGCGGCCTTCACCTGCCGCTCCCGTACGCCGAGTTCCTCGGCGATCCTGCCTTCGATGGATCCTGCTTCGATGGACCCGGGTGTCGTCACGATCCCGTACCGCCTTCTCCACTGAGGTTGCGCGGCAATTGTGGCAGGTGACACCGACAACCGTGGATCAGGGCGGCTCCCGGCGGGGCGCCGGGCCCCGTCGCCCCGCGCAGGTCCCCGATGGCAGAAAAGGTGGGAAATTCGTCATTGCGGCCATCCGCCCGGGACCCGAAGAATCGGGGACATGCCGCAGCGCACCGTTCTCCTCGTGGTCTTCGACGGGGTCCAGAGCCTGGACGTCACCGGGCCCCTCGAAGTGTTCGCCGGTGCCGAGGCGCACACCCCCGGCACGTACCGGATCCGCACGGCGTCCCCGGACGGCGCCCCGGTGCGCACGTCCAGCGGGCTGACGCTGGTCCCGGACGAGGCGCTCACCGGCGCGGGCGACCCGCACACCCTGCTGGTCCCCGGCGGCGAGGGCACCCATGCCCCCGACCCGCGGCTGGTCGACTGGCTGCGCGCCCACGGCCCGCGCGCCGAGCGGCTGGTCTCGGTGTGCACCGGCGCCTTCCTGCTCGCCGCCGCGGGACTGCTCGACGGCCGCCGGGCCACCACCCACTGGGCCTACTGCGAGCAGCTCGCGCACGACCGTCCGGCCGTGCGCGTGGACCCCGAGCCCATCTATGTCCGCGACGGCCGCATCGCCACCTCGGCGGGCGTGACCTCGGGCATCGACCTCGCGCTCGCCCTGGTGGAGGAGGACCTGGACCGGGATGTCGCGCTCTGCCTCGCCCGGCATCTCGTGGTCTTCCTGCGCCGCCCCGGCAACCAGGCCCAGTTCAGCGTCCAGCTGGCCGCCCAGACCGCCTCGCGCGAGCCGCTGCGGGACGTGCAGCGGTGGATCACCGAGCACCCGGACACCGACCTGAGCGTCGACGCCCTGGCCGCCCGCGCCGCGCTCTCCCCCCGCCACTTCGCCCGCGCCTTCCGCGACGAGACCGGGGTGACCCCGGGCCGCTATGTCGACCGGGTCCGCCTGGAACACGCCCGCCGACTGCTGGAGGACACCCCCGACGGCGTCGAGGAGATCTCCCGTTCCAGCGGTTACGGCACCCCCGAGGCCATGCGCCGCGCCTTCCTCAAGGCGTTCGGCTCGGCCCCGGCGGAGTACCGGCGCCGCTTCCGCCCGGCCGCCGTCGACTGAGGACCACCGCGGTCGACCGAGCACCACCGCCGTCGACCGAGCACCGCCGCGGACGACCGAGCACCACCGTCGTCAACCGAACCGAAAGGAACCGCCGTGCAGATCGCCGTCGTCGTCTACGACCGCTTCACCGCCCTCGATGTCGTGGGGCCCTACGAGATCCTCAGCCGCCTCCCGGACGCGAAACTCACCTTCGTCGCCGAGCGGGCCGGAGCCGTCCGCACCGAGACCGGCTTCCTCGCCCTCACCGCGGACCGCGCCCTGCACGAGCTGCCCGACCCGGACATCGTCGTCGTCTCCGGCGGCCCCGGCACCCTGGCCCAGCTGGAGAACCCCGTGCTGCTCGACTGGCTGCGCGCCGCCGACACGACGAGCACCTGGACCACCTCGGTGTGCTCGGGCTCGCTGCTGCTCGCCGCCGCCGGGCTGCTCAAGGGCCGCCGCGCCACCAGCCACTGGACCGTGCTGCCGATGCTGGAGCAGTACGGCGCCCGGCCCACCGGCGAGCGGGTGGTGACCGAGGGCAAGTACGTCACCGCGGCCGGGGTCTCCTCCGGCATCGACATGGCGCTCACCCTGGTCGGCCGGATCGCGGGCGACGAACACGCCCAGGCCGTCCAGCTGTTGACCGAGTACGACCCGCAGCCGCCCTACGACGCCGGGTCCCCGGAGAAGGCGCCCGCGCACCTGGTCGAGGAGCTGCGGTCGGGCGGCCGTTTCGATCTGTCGTAGCCGCGAAGGGGCTGCGCGCACCCGGCGGGGCCGGGCAGGAGATGTCCTGCCCGGCCCCGGTGAGCCCCGATGCCGACGGCGATCCGTGGACCGGATCAGTGCCAGCGGTGCCCGCGGCGGTCGTGGTCGCCGAAGCGGCCGTCCCAGCCGTGCCGGTGGCCGTAGCGCCGGCCGTCGTCGCGGTGGTCCCCGCCGCGGTGGTGGTCACGGCCCCAGCGGTCGCCGGGGTACGGGAAGTGCCGCGCGTCGGTGGCGACGCCGTGGTGCGGACGGTCGGCGGGCCGCTGCTGGTGGCCGACGACAATCCCGTGGTGCGCGCCGGTCTGACCGCGCTGCTCACCGACCGCGCGGAGACCACCGTGGTGGCGCAGGCGGCGGCCGGCAGGGCGGCCGCGCCCACGAGGGCGGCGGCCAGGACACCGGCGGCGGTCAGTCTGCGGACAGAGGCGAGAGCGGACACGAGGTCCCCCTTCACAAGGTGTGTGGTGCGTGTGGGCGACCGGTCGGCCGCACGCCCACACCCTGCGACCCGCCCCCCGGCCGACACGGGGGACGCGCGGGCGTCATGACGGATATGAGGGACTTCTGTAACAGTCGCCTGTAGCAACCATTTATGCCCTGAATGCGCCCTCATCCTGCACTTTCACGCCCCTGCGCGCCCCCACGCTCACCCGAAAGTGAGTAACAGGGCGTGCGCCGGTCGAACGGCCCCGGCCCCGCGTGTCCGCAGGCTGTCCGCGCGAGCGCCTCACGCGGGCGGGGTCCAGGTGAAGTGCGGGGAGCGGCGCTCCAGGAAGGCGGCCACGCCCTCCGCGGTGTCGTCGGCGGTGCGGGCCGCTTCCGTCCAGTGGGCGTCCCGGTCCTCGCGGCCGTTCGCGAACTCCTTGGCGGCGGCCTGGGTCAGCCCCGAGCGGGCGACCAGTGTCCGCGTCAACTCGGCGACCCGCTTGTCGAGTTCGCCCTCGGGCAGCACCTCGTCCACCAGCCCGGTGCGCAGCGCGCGCTCGGTGTCGATCAACTCGGCCGTGAACAACAGGTACTTGGCGGTCGCCGGGCCCACCAGCGACACCAGCCGACGGGTCGAGGAGGAGGGGTAGACGATGCCCAGCCGCGCCGGGGTCACCCCGAACAGGGAGCCCTCCTCGGCCAGTCGCAGATCACAGGCCGCCGCGAGCTGCACCCCGCCGCCCACGCAGTATCCGCGCACCGCGGCCACCGTCGGCTTCGGGAACGCGGCCAGCGCCTCCTCCGCCGCCATCGCGAGCCCCTGCGCCGGATGCGCCGACACCCGCAGTGTGGAGATGTCCGCGCCCGCGCAGAAGGTCGTGCCCTCGCCGGTCAGCACCAGCGCCCGTACGTCGTGATCGCGCGCGAGCCGCGCCAGCAGCGGCGGCAGCGCCCGCCACATGTCGGCCGTCATGGCGTTGCGCTTGGCCGGATTGCCGATCACGACCGTGGCGACGGAGTCGGTGACCTGGTGGGACAGCTGGGGCTCCATGCGCCGGATGCTATCCGCCCGCCCCCGGAGTTACGAGACCGCCCCCGAGGGGGACATGAATAGGGGAATGCTCGCAAACAGCAGGATGCACGGGATTCGAGACGCACGGGATTCCAGTGGAAACGGCGGAATCGGAATCGGCGGGAACAGCTGATTCCCGAGGAGGTGGCGATGGCCAGGGCGCGCAAGCCCAAGGACAGGGCGACATCGATGCGCCAGGGGTTCGGCCTGCTCGCGGTGCTCGGCGTGATCCTCGTCCTCGCCGGACTCGTCGGGCTCGTCTACACCGGGGTCGCCACGCTCACCTCGATGCTGCTGTTCGGCTGGCTGCTGCTGATCGGCGGGATCGTCGGACTGCTGCACGCGATCCAGGCCCGCGGCACCAGCTTCTTCTGGCTCGGCGTGATCGTGGCCGCCCTGAACATCGCGGCCGGCGTCGTCGTCATCCGGCTGCCGCACGCGGCCGCCGCCGCGCTCACCATGTTCGCCGCGCTGCTCTTCCTGTCCGCCGGCCTCTTCCGGATGGTCGGCAGCATCGTCGTGCGCGGCCCCCAGTTCGGCTGGACCCTGCTGCTCGGCGTCTTCGACCTGCTGCTCGGCATCCTGGTCCTCGCCCACTGGCCCAGCAGCAGCCAGTACGTCATCGGCGCCTTCTTCTCGCTCGCGCTGCTCTTCGACGGCCTCGGCCTGATCGCCACCGGCTACGGCGGCCGCCGGATCGTCGGCCTCGTCAGCGAGCAGCGGGGGGCGTGAAAACAGTCCGACACGTGACGTTGTCATAAGCAGTCGGTCGAAAAGCGCTCGATACCCGGCGACTTCTGGTCAGATGTCCGGGCCGGAGCCGGTCGTTGCCAACACTCGACGCGTGGTGACAATCGAGCGCGAGGGTGGCGACCGGACGATGGACAACCACGGGCGCGGGGACGGCCCGCGCCCAGCGGGGGACGCCGAGCGGGCGCCCCATCCACTGCCGTACGAGGGTGTCTGGCGGTTCACCGCGGCCGCGGTGGACGCCTCGGTCCCGCAGGCCCGGCACGCGGTACGGGACCTGCTGCTGCGCCAGGGCGTACCGGTCTCCGAGGAGCTGGTGCAGGGCCTGCTGCTGATCGTCTCCGAGCTGGTCACCAACGCCGTGAAGCACGCGGCGCTGCTCTCGCCCATGGTGGCCGTGGAGGTCGCGGTCGGCGCCGAGTGGGTACGGGTGTCCGTGGAGGACAACCACCCCTACCGCCCGACCGCGCTGGAGGCCGATCACGGCCGGACCGGCGGGCGGGGGCTGCTCCTGGTGCGCGAGGTGGCCCGGGAGGCGGGCGGGGTGGTCGACGTGGAGCACACCGCGAGCGGCGGCAAGGTGATCTGGGCCGCCCTGCCGCTCAAGCCCGCCTACCCCTGAGTCCAGGGCGCCGCGCGGGGCGTCACCAGCCCGCGGCCGGGCCCGTCAGCTCCCGGACCGCGGGGCGGGCCGCGTCCAGCACCGTCATGAACCAGGCCGAGAAGGTGTCCCGGGCGTGGCGCTCGGCCAGCTCCTGCGCGGTCACGAAGGCGGCCTCGGCGACCTCCTCCGGGTCCGGCGCGAGCGGCGTCTGCACCAGGCCGACGAACAGGTGGTTGAACTCCTGCTCCACCAGGCCCGAGGCCGGGTCCGGGTGGTTGTAGCGCACGGTGCCCGCCTCGGCCAGCAGCGAGGGGGACACGCCCAGCTCCTCGTACGTACGCCGGGCGGCGGCCGCGAACGGCGCCTCGCCGGGGTAGGGGTGGCCGCAGCAGGTGTTGGACCACACGCCGGGGGAGTGGTACTTGCCGAGCGCCCGCTGCTGGAGCAGCAGCCGGCCCTGCTCGTCGAAGAGGAACACCGAGAACGCGCGGTGCAGCCGCCCCGGCGCCTGATGGGCCGCGAGCTTCTCCGCGGTGCCGATGGTCACGCCCTTCTCGTCGACGAGTTCCAGCAAGATCGCCGGTGCGGCGTCGTTCGTCGAGCTGTGCGTCTCGGTGGCAGGTGTGATCGGCATACCCATCCTTCGCCTCGGTCTTCGCCCCCCAAGTCTGCCGTACGAATCCGGCACTCCCGGCACTTCCCGGCACACCCGCATGTCAGAGCGTGCGAACGGCGCCGGAAGGGGGACCCGGTAGATCATCGTGCCCGGGGGCCCCGGGAGGGAACCGTCCGGGTGCCATCGAACGGATGAATGCCTTCCGTGTCCGGTACGGCGGCGGACCGCCGGTGGTACGGCGGCGGCGGTCCGCGGCCGGCTCAGTGGCAGAGCCGCGCCTCGTGCTCCGCGTGTCCGCCCGGCTCCAGCTGGAAGGTGCAGTGCTCGACGTCGAAGTGCGTGCCGATGCAGCCCTGGAGCTCGTGCAGCATCTTCTCGTGCCCGATGGCGCTGAGCGCCTCCGAGCTGACCACCACGTGCGCGGAGAGCACCGGCATGCCCGAGGTGATCGTCCAGGCGTGCAGATCGTGTACGTCCTCCACGCCGTCCAGCGCCAGGATGTGCGCCCGGACCTCCGCCATGTCCACGTCCTTGGGCGCCGCCTCCAGGAGCACGTCCAGCGTCTCCCGCAGCAGCTTCAGGGTCCGCGGCACGATCATCAGCCCGATGACGAGCGAGGCGATCGGGTCGGCGGACTTGAAGCCGGTGAGCAGGATCACGGCGGCGGAGATCATCACCGCGACCGAGCCCAGCGCGTCGGCGGCGACCTCCAGGAAGGCGCCGCGCACGTTCAGGCTCTCCTGCTGGCCGCGCATCAGCAGGGTCAGCGAGATGGAGTTCGCCACCAGGCCGATCGCGCCGAACACGATCATCAGACCGCCGTGGGTGTCCGCGGGGGTGACGAACCGCTGGACCGCCTCGTACAGGACGTAGCCGCCGACGCCGAGCAGCAGCACGCAGTTGGCCAGGGCGGCGAGGATCTCGGCGCGGGCGTAGCCGAAGGTGCGGTTGGCGCTCGCCGGTCGGTTGGCGAAGTGGATCGCCAGCAGCGCCATGCCGAGGCCCACCGCGTCGGTCGCCATGTGCGCGGCGTCCGCGATCAGCGCGAGGGAGTCCGCGAGGAGCCCGCCGGCGATCTCCACCACCATGATCGTCAGCGTGATGCAGAGGGCGATCCGCAGCCTGCCGCGGTAGGCGGCCGCGGCCGTGCCCGTGGGAGGCGCATGGGTGTGCGCATGCCCGTGATCGTGCCCAGCCCCCATGGCGGAACCGTCCTTCCGTGGTCGTCCAAGGGCCCAGTGAACTACGGGCGGGGGGTATCGGGCAACGCGGCACTGAACACCGTTGTCATGTGCCCTGACCTGCGGAAACGATCCGCTGGTCAGGGCGGTGCGGGCTACTTGCCGTGGTGCAGCCGCCAGCCCTCCCAGGCCGAGGCGACCATCGCGCGGACATCGCGGCGGGCGCGCCAGCCCAGTTCCCGGGCGGCGCGTTCGGCCGAGGCGACCGCGCGGGGCGCGTCACCGGGCCTGCGGGGCTCCACGACCGGTTCCCGGCGGTCTCCGGAGACCTCGCCGATGACCGTGATCAGCTCCCGGACCGAGACGCCCTCGCCGCGGCCGATGTTCAGCGTGAGATCGCCGGCCGGGGCGTCCCCGGCGAGACGGCGCGCCGCGGCGAGGTGGGCCTCGGCGAGGTCGGCCACATGGATGTAGTCCCGCACACAGGTGCCGTCCGGCGTCGGGTAGTCGTCGCCGAAGATCCGGGGGGCCTCGCCGCGGGTGAGCCGGTCGAAGACCATCGGCACGATGTTGAACACCCCGGTGTCCGCGAGCTCCGGCGCGGCGGCGCCCGCCACGTTGAAGTAGCGCAGGCACACGGTGGAGATCCCGTACGCCCGCCCGGCCGCCCGGACCAGCCACTCACCCGCCAGCTTGGTCTCCCCGTAGGGGTTGACCGGCGCGCAGGGGGTGTCCTCGGTGATCAGGTCCGCGTCCGGGTTGCCGTACACCGCGGCGGAGGAGGAGAACAGCAGCCGGTGGACGTCCGAGGCGGCCATGGCGTCCAGGAGGGTGGCGAGACCGCCGACGTTCTCCTGGTAGTAGCGGGTGGGCTCGGCGACGGACTCGGCGACCTGCTTGCGGGCGGCGAGGTGGACGACGCCGGTGACGCCGTGCTCCGTGAGGACCTCGCGCAGCCGGGGGCCGTCCAGGGTGGAGCCGGTGACGAGCGGGACGTCGGAGGGGAGCCGTGCGGGTACGGCGGCGGAGAGGTCGTCCAGTACGACGACCTTCTCGCCGGCGCCGGCCATGGCGCGTGCCACATGCGCCCCGATGTATCCGGCACCGCCGGTGATCAGCCAGGTCATGTTTCCTCACCCTATGCTCCGCGGGGGGTCGCGCACCGGCGCCGCCGGGCGGCCCGTAGCCCTCGGCGACCGACCGCACACCCCTCGTCGACCCGCGTGTCCCGGATGCCCGGGTCTGCGGCCGCGGTTTGTGGGGCGGGGGCGGGATCGCTCATGATGATCGCGGCAAAGGGCGGTGCCCCGGACGCGGGACGGGTCGTGAACGGCCGGTGAACACGGGCTTCGGTTCATCCGATACCCTCTGCCGACATGCCGCCCGGGTGCCGCAGGCAAGGGCGTCCCACCATGCAGAAGACCGGCGCCGACGCGCCGGCACCCAGGGAGTGAGTTCGGTTGCCGACCGCCATCGTCACCGGTCAGCCGGTCCCCGGATCGTCGCTCGAGAGCGATCTGCGGTCCCTCGGCTTCGACGTCCGGACGGCGGAGAGCACCGCCGAGACCGAGGCCCTGCTCGCGGCCGCCCCCGCCGGTGACCGCGTGGCCGTGGTCGACGCCGGTTTCGTCGGCCACGCGCACGCCCTGCGGCTCGGCCTGACCGACCCCCGCTTCCCGCTCGCCGCCGTCCCCGGCGCCGTCACCGCGCAGCCGGCCCCGGTATTCGCTCTTCGGGCATGTCCACCAGCCGCTGGCGCGCAGGATGCGGATCGGGGCGACGGAGTGTGTGAACGTGGGGCACTTCGCGAGCAGCGGGCTCGCTCTGCGACCAGGCGTCGTTCATGAGAGCGGCGGCGTAGGCAGGCGCTGACCCGCGCCGTGGCCCGCGAGACCTCCTCGGGCGGCGGCACCGCGGTCGCCGTCGGCAGCCTGGCCGACCGGATCGTCACCGAGCTGGACGCCGACGGCAGCGAGGTGCACCGCCCCGAGCTGGGCAGCCTCGTGGCCGTCGTACCCGCCGACCCGCAGGCCCGCAACGAGGCGCGGCAGGCCGTCGCCGCCGTCGACGACGAGGCCGTACGCCTGAAGTCGGCCGTGAAGTCCCGCGACGGCTTCTTCACCACGTACTGCATCAGCCCGTACTCGCGCTACCTCGCCCGCTGGTGCGCACGCCGCGGTCTGACCCCGAACCAGGTCACCACCGCCTCACTGCTCACCGCGCTGATCGCGGCGGGCTGCGCGGCCACCGGCACCCGCGGCGGTTTCATAGCCGCCGGTGTGCTGCTGATCGCCTCCTTCGTGCTGGACTGCACCGACGGCCAGCTCGCCCGCTACGCCCTGAAGTACTCCACCCTCGGCGCCTGGCTCGACGCCACCTTCGACCGGGCCAAGGAGTACGCCTACTACGCCGGGCTCGCCCTGGGCGCGGCCCGCGGCGGCCATGACGACGTATGGGCCCTCGCGCTCGGCGCAATGGTCCTCCAGACCTGCCGGCACGTGGTCGACTTCTCCTTCACCGAGGCCAACCACGACGCCACCGCCAACACCAGCCCCACCGCCGCCCTCTCCGACAAGCTGGACAGCGTCGGCTGGACGGTCTGGGTGCGCCGGATGATAGTGCTGCCGATCGGCGAGCGCTGGGCGATGATCGCGGTCCTGACCGCCGTCACCACCCCGCGGATCACCTTCTACGCGCTGCTCGTCGGCTGCGCCTTCGCCGCCACGTACACCACCGCGGGCCGGGTGCTGCGCTCGCTGACCCGCAAGGCGCACCGCACCGACCGCGCCGCGCAGGCGCTGGCCGACCTCGCCGACTCCGGCCCGCTCACCGAGACGCTCGGGCGCGTCGCCCGGCGCGGTCTGCCCGGCCTCGCCGTCCCCGCCGCCGCCCTGCTCGGCGGCGCCGCGGTCGTCGCCTGCTCGGCCCTCTCCGGACACGGCTCGGTGGTACCGGTGATCGGCGCCCTGGTCTACGTCCTGACCTCGGCCCTCGCCGTCGCCCGCCCGCTCAAGGGCGCCCTCGACTGGCTGGTCCCGCCGTTCTTCCGCGCCGCCGAGTACGGCACCGTCCTCGCACTCGCGTGCAAAGCGGGGGTGAACGGGGCGCTTCCCGCGGCTTTCGGGCTGGTGGCGGCGGTCGCCTACCATCACTACGACACGGTGTACCGCATCCGCGGCAACGCCGGAGCGCCGCCGGCCTGGCTGGTGCGCTCCATAGGGGGGCATGACGGGCGCACCCTGCTCGTCACCGTCCTGGCCGCGGCGCTCACCGCCGCGCAGTTCACGGCCGCGCTCACGGTGCTCGCCGTGATCGTCGCCCTGGTGGTGCTCGCGGAGAGCATCCGGTTCTGGGTGTCCGCAGGGGCACCCGCCGTACACGATGAAGGAGAAACCGCATGATCGGCCTCGTGCTGGCGGCCGGCGCCGGACGGCGTCTGCGCCCCTACACGGACACCCTGCCCAAGGCGCTGGTGCCGGTGGGGCCCGCGGGCATAGAGGGCGAGCCCACGGTTCTCGACCTCACCCTCGGCAACTTCGCGGAGATCGGGCTGACCGAGGTCGCGATCATCGTCGGCTACCGCAAGGAGGCCGTCTACGCGCGCCAGGCCGCGCTCGAGGAGAAGTACGGCCTCAAGCTCACCCTGATCGACAACGACAAGGCCGAGGAGTGGAACAACGCCTACTCCCTGTGGTGCGGGCGCGACGCGCTCAAGGACGGCGTGATCCTCGCCAACGGCGACACCGTGCACCCGGTCTCGGTCGAGAAGACGCTGCTGGCCGCCCGCGGCGACGGCAAGAAGATCATCCTCGCGCTGGACACCGTGAAGTCCCTGGCGGACGAGGAGATGAAGGTCGTCGTCGACCCCGCCAAGGGCATGACGAGGATCACCAAGCTGATGGACCCGGCCGAGGCGACCGGTGAGTACATCGGCGTGACCCTGATCGAGGGCGACGCCGCCGAGGAGCTGGGCGACGCGCTGAAGACGGTCTGGGAGACCGACCCGCAGCAGTTCTACGAGCACGGCTACCAGGAGCTGGTCGACCGCGGCTTCCGGATCGACGTGGCGCCCATCGGCGACGTCTCCTGGGTCGAGATCGACAACCACGACGACCTGGCCAAGGGGCGGGAGATCGCGTGCCGCTACTGACCCGGCTGATCCCCTCGCCGGTCGTCGTGGACATCCGCCCGGGTGCCCTGGACGACCTGGCCGGTGTCCTCGCCGACGAGCGCATCTCCCAGTCGGGCCGCCTCGCCGTCGCCGTCAGCGGCGGCTCCGGCGCCCAGCTGCGCGAGCGCCTCGCCCCCTCGCTGCCCGGCGCGTCCTGGTACGAGGTGGGCGGCGGCACCCTGGACGACGCGATCCGGCTGGCCGGCGAGATGAAGTCCGGCCACTACGACGCGGTGGTCGGACTCGGCGGCGGCAAGATCATCGACTGCGCCAAGTTCGCCGCGGCCCGGATCGGTCTGCCCCTGGTCGCCGTGCCCACCAACCTCGCGCACGACGGCCTGTGCTCGCCGGTCGCCACGCTCGACAACGACGCGGGGCGCGGCTCCTACGGTGTGCCGAACCCGATCGCGGTCGTCATCGACCTGGACGTGATCCGCGCGGCCCCGGCCCGCTTCGTCCGGGCCGGTATCGGCGACGCCATCTCCAACATCAACGCGATCGCGGACTGGGAGCTGTCCCACAAGGTCAACGGCGAGAAGATCGACGGGCTCGCCGCGGCCATGGCCCGCCAGGCCGGCGAGGCGGTGCTGCGGCACCCGGGCGGCATCGGCGACAACGGCTTCCTCCAGGTGCTCGCCGAGGCGCTGGTCCTCAGCGGTATCTCGATGTCGATCTCCGGCGACTCCCGGCCCTCCTCCGGCTCCTGCCACGAGATCAACCACGCGTTCGACCTGCTGTTCCCGAAGCGCGCGGCCGCCCATGGCGAGCAGTGCGGGCTCGGCGCGGCCTTCGCGATGTATCTGCGCGGGGCCCACGAGGAGGCCGGGCACACCGCCCAGGTGCTGCGCCGGCACGGGCTCCCGGTGCTGCCGGAGGAGATCGGCTTCACCGTGGACGAGTTCGTCCGCGCCGTGGAGTTCGCGCCGGAGACCCGGCCCGGCCGCTACACCATCCTCGAACACCTCGACCTCAAGCCGAACCAGATCAAGGACATCTACGCCGACTATGTCAAGGCCATCGGTAGCTGAACTCCGTCCGGTCGTCCACCCCGCCGGGGTGAAGGACCGGCGCAGCGGTGAGCACTGGGCGGGACGCCTCTACATGCGTGAGGTCTCCCTGCGCATCGACCGCTACCTGGTGAACACCAGGGTCACGCCCAACCAGCTCACGTACCTGATGACCCTGTGCGGTGTGCTCGCGGCCCCGGCCCTGCTGGTGCCGGGGATCTGGGGCGCGATCCTCGGCGTGGTCGCCACCCAGCTGTACCTGCTGCTGGACTGCGTCGACGGCGAGATCGCCCGCTGGCGGGGGCAGTACTCCCTCGCCGGTGTCTACCTGGACCGCGTCGGCGCCTACCTCACCGACGCGGCCGTGCTGGTCGGCCTCGGGCTGCGCGCGGCCGACGTGTGGGGCACCGGCCGTATCGACTGGCTGTGGGCCTTCCTCGGCACCCTGGCCGCGCTCGGCGCGATCCTGATCAAGGCGGAGACCGACCTGGTCGGTGTCGCCCGGCACCAGACGGGCAAGCCGCCGGTCCAGGAGGCCGCCGCCGAGCCGCGCTCCTCCGGGATGGCGCTGGCCCGCCGGGCCGCCTCGGCGCTGAAGTTCCACCGGCTCATCCTCGGCATCGAGGCATCGCTGCTGATCGTGCTCCTCGCCGTCGCGGACCAGATCCACGGCGATCTGTTCTTCACCCGGCTCGGCACCGCCGTCCTCGCGGGCATCGCCCTGCTCCAGACGCTGCTGCACCTGGTGTCCATCCTCGCCTCCAGCAGGCTGAAGTGAGCGCGGCCCCGCGCGTCGGCGCCGTCATCATCACCATGGGCAACCGGCCCGAGGAGCTGCGCGCCCTGCTCGACTCGGTCGCCAAGCAGGACGGCGACCCCGTCGAGGTGGTCGTCGTCGGCAACGGCTCCCCGGTGCCCGACGTCCCCGAGGGTGTGCGCACCGTCGAGCTGCCGGAGAACCTGGGCATCCCGGGCGGCCGCAACGTCGGCATCGAGGCGTTCGGCCCCGGCGGCCAGGACGTCGACATCCTGCTCTTCCTGGACGACGACGGCCTGCTCGCCCGGCACGACACCGCCGAGCTGTGCCGCGAGGCGTTCACCGCCGACCCGGAGCTGGGCATCATCAGCTTCCGCATCGCCGATCCCGAGACCGGCGAGACCCAGCGCCGCCATGTGCCCCGGCTGCGCGCCGCGGACCCGATGCGCTCCTCGCGGGTGACCACCTTCCTGGGCGGCGCCAACGCGGTGCGCACCAAGGTGCTCGGCGAGGTCGGCGGGCTGCCCGCCGAGTTCTTCTACGCCCATGAGGAGACCGATCTGGCCTGGCGGGCGCTGGACGCCGGCTGGCTGATCGACTACCGCTCCGACATGGTGCTGTTCCACCCGACGACCGCGCCCTCGCGGCACGCCGTCTACCACCGCATGGTGGCCCGCAACCGCGTCTGGCTCGCCCGGCGCAACCTCCCCGCCCCGCTGGTCCCCGTCTACCTGGGCGTCTGGCTGCTGCTCACGCTCGCCCGGCGGCCCTCGCGGCCGGCCCTCGCGGCCTGGTTCGGCGGCTTCAAGGAGGGCTGGACCACGCCCTGCGGCCCGCGCCGTCCGATGCGCTGGCGCACGGTCTGGCGGCTCACCCGGCTGGGCCGTCCCCCGGTCATCTGAGAAGCTTCTTACCTGAACAGCAAGCTTCTTACCGAGAGAGTCCGGGTTCTTACTCGTGAGTCACACAACGCATGACGCCGGTGTCGCGGTGAGCGCGATACCGTCGCCCGACGAGGGGCTGACGCCGGCCGAGCTGGCCGCCAGGTACGGGCTCGCCGTCAGCGGCGCCCGTCCCTCGCTGGTGGAGTACGTCCGTCAGCTGTGGAGCCGGCGCCACTTCATCCTCGCCTTCTCGCAGGCGAAGCTGACGGCGCAGTACAGCCAGGCCAAGCTCGGGCAGCTGTGGCAGGTCGCCACCCCGCTGCTGAACGCGGCCGTGTACTACTTCATCTTCGGCGTCATCCTGCACGCCAGCCGCGGCATGTCCCATGACGTGTACATCCCGTTCCTGGTCACCGGCGTCTTCGTGTTCACCTTCACGCAGAGCTCGGTCATGTCGGGCGTGCGCGCCATCTCCGGGAACCTCGGCCTGGTGCGCGCCCTGCACTTCCCGCGTGCCTCGCTGCCCGTCTCCTTCTCGCTCCAGCAGCTCCAGCAGCTGCTGTTCTCGATGATCGTGCTGTTCATCGTGGCGATCGGCTTCGGCAGCTACCCCGGGATGTCCTGGCTCCTGATCGTGCCGATCCTGGCGCTGCAGTTCCTGTTCAACACCGGCCTCGCGCTGATCGTGGCCCGGATGGGTGCCAAGACGCCGGACATGGCGCAGCTGATGCCGTTCGTGCTGCGCACCTGGATGTACACCTCCGGCGTGATGTTCTCCATCAGCACGATGATGGCGGACCGCCCGGAGTGGGCGGTGCGGCTGCTCCAGGTCAACCCGGCCGCGGTCTACATGGACCTGATGCGCTTCGCGCTGATCGACGGCTACGGCGCCTCGAACCTGCCCCCGCACGTGTGGGCGATCGCGGCGTTCTGGGCCGTGGCGGTCTTCGCCGGCGGCTTCGTGTACTTCTGGAAGGCGGAGGAGCGGTACGGCCGTGGCTGAGCAGAACGCCGAGCGGAACCCCCAGCAGAGCACCACGGACACCGGCGAGCGCCGCCCGACGGTCATCGCGGACGATCTGCACATCGTCTACCGGGTCAACGGCGCCAAGACCGGCAAGGGCAGCGCGACGGCCGCCCTCAGCCGGATCCTCAAGCGCGGCGAGGAGCGGGGCGTGCGCAAGGTGCACGCCGTGCGCGGGGTCTCCTTCGTCTCCTACCGCGGCGAGGCCATCGGCCTGATCGGCTCCAACGGCTCCGGCAAGTCCACCCTGCTGCGCGCCATCGCCGGCCTGCTGCCCGCGGAGCGGGGCAAGGTCTACACCGACGGCCAGCCCTCCCTGCTGGGTGTGAACGCGGCCCTGATGAACGACCTGACCGGCGAGCGCAACGTCATCCTGGGTGGTCTCGCCATGGGCATGTCGCGCGAGCAGATCAGGGAGCGCTATCAGGACATCGTCGACTTCTCCGGTATCAACGAGAAGGGCGACTTCATCACCCTGCCGATGCGCACCTACTCCTCCGGTATGGCCGCGCGGCTGCGTTTCTCGATCGCGGCCGCCAAGGATCACGACGTCCTCATGATCGACGAGGCCCTCGCCACCGGTGACCGCAAGTTCCAGAAGCGCTCGGAGGAACGCATCCGGGAACTGCGCAAGGAGGCCGGCACGGTCTTTCTGGTCAGCCACAACAACAAGTCCATCCGCGACACCTGCAACCGCGTGCTGTGGCTGGAACGCGGTGAGCTGCGCATGGACGGGCCGACCGAAGAGGTGCTCAAGGAGTACGAGAAGTTCACCGGCAAGTGAACTGTTTCGGCCAGGGCCCCGCCGGCAACCTTCCGGCGGGGCCCCGCGTCTGCAAAGGAAGCGTCAACTCCCAAGGCCCTCAGGAATCTTGACGCCAATCGGTGTGTTGTTGTGATGTGCGGGACACCCCCTCGAATCTTGATGTGTTGTACAACGTAAGCTGTACCGGTGCCGGAAAGCGGCAAGTGGGGCGATAATGCGCGACACCCTGCGCCAGGCCACGCCCCGCGAATTGCCGGGCGGCGTGTCCGAAATAGTGTGTATTGGGTCAGCAGTGTAGAACGGGAGATGTGACGGCAATGGCTACGGAAACTCCCCAGCTCAACGCAGCATGTGCCGTTGCCGCCCCGGGCGTCGCCCGATGACGGCCACCAAACCGGCGCCGGACCTGGAACGCGCCACCCTCGACAAGGCCGCGCGCGAGAACTTCCCCGTGGCCCCCTTCTTCCTGCCCCGCGACTGGCGCGACGACCTCATGGCGGTCTACGGCTTCGCCCGTCTGGTCGACGACATCGGCGACGGCGACCTCGCCCCCGGCGGAGCCGACGCCGAACAGCTCGGCGTGTCGGCCACCGACGCCGAGGACCGGCTGCTGCTGCTCGACGCCTTCGAGGCCGATCTGCGCCGCGTCTTCGACGCCACCCCGAGCCATCCCCTGCTGCGCCGGCTCCAGCCCGTCGTACGGCGCCGGGCGCTCACCCCCGAGCCGTTCCTCGGCCTGATCGCCGCCAACCGCCAGGACCAGCTCGTCACCCGGTACGAGACGTACGACGACCTCCTCGCCTACTGCGAACTGTCCGCCAACCCCGTCGGCCGTCTCGTCCTCGCCGTCACCGGCACCTCGACCCCCGAGCGGATCCGTCTGTCCGACGCGATCTGCACCGCGCTCCAGATCGTGGAACACCTCCAGGACGTCGCCGAGGACTTCGGCCGCGACCGGATCTATCTTCCGGCCGAGGACATGAAGCGCTTCCACGTCTCGGAAACGGATCTGTCCGCGAAAACCGCGGGCGCATCGGTGCGCGCCCTGGTTGCATACGAAGCACAACGCGCCCGCGATCTGCTGAATGAAGGCGCCCCCCTGGTGGGTAGCGTCCACGGCAGGTTGAAGCTGCTGCTCGCAGGGTTCGTGGCGGGGGGAAAGGCGGCGGTCCACGCGATCGCCGCCGCCGAATACGACGTTCTTCCCGGCCCGCCCAAACCAGGCAAGGTCCAGTTGCTGCGTGAGGCGGGCGTGATTCTGCGAGGAGAGGGGTGATCCGGACCGTGGAGTCTGCGTCGCACGTGTCCGCACCGGTGCTCGCCGCCTACCGCTACTGCGAGACGGTGACCGGTCAGCAGGCCCGTAACTTCGCGTACGGCATCCGGCTGCTGCCCACGCCGAAGCGGCGCGCCATGTCGGCGCTGTACGCGTTCTCACGGCGTGTCGACGACATCGGCGACGGTGATCTGGCCCACGACGTGAAGGTGGCACGGCTCCAGGAGACCCGGGCCCTGCTCGCCCGGATCCGGGCGGGCGGCATCGAGGAGGACGACACCGATCCGGTGGCCGTCGCGCTCACCCATGCCGCCGACGCCTTCCCGATCCCGCTCGGCGGCCTGGACGAGCTGATCGACGGCGTCGAGATGGACACGCGCGGGGAGACCTACGAGACCTGGGACGACCTGAAGGTCTACTGCCGGTGTGTCGCCGGTGCCATCGGCCGTCTCTCGCTCGGCGTGTTCGGCACCGAACCGGGCGCCCGCGGCGCCGAGCGCGCCGCCGAGTACGCCGACACGCTCGGACTCGCGCTCCAGCTCACCAACATCCTCCGGGACGTCCGCGAGGACGCCCAGGGCGGCCGTACGTATCTGCCCGCCGACGACCTGGCCAAGTTCGGCTGCGCGGCCGGCTTCGAGCGGCCCACGCCGCCGGAGGGCTCCGACTTCGCGGGCCTCGTGCACTTCGAGGTCCGCCGTGCCCGCGCCCTTTTCGCCGAGGGTTACCAGCTGCTGCCCATGCTCGACCGGCGCAGCGGCGCCTGCGTGGCCGCCATGGCCGGCATCTACCGCCGCCTCCTCGACCGCATCGCGCGCGACCCCGAGGCCGTGCTGCGCGGCCGGGTCTCGCTGCCCGGCCACGAGAAGGCGTACGTCGCCGTGCGCGGCCTGTCCGGACTCGACACCCGGCAGGTCACCCGGCACGGCGCCGGGCGGTCCCTCGGGAGGCGCGTCTGATGGACCTCACCGCACCAGGGGACTTCCGCCGGGCAACCCCGCGCCACGGCGTGGCGTCCCTGACTGCGACGACCGTACGTGCACCGTTCAACCAGCACGGCCGGCACGCACGGAAGGATGCACCATGAGCGACGGCGCACGCCCCGCACCGGGACAGCGCACCCCCGAGAGCGCGGCACGCGGCGCCGTCGTGATCGGCGGCGGCCTCGCCGGCATCACCGCGGCGCTCGCCCTCGCCGACGCGGGCGTCCGCGTCACCCTGCTCGAAGGCAGGCCCAGGCTGGGCGGCCTCGCCTTCTCCTTCCAGCGCGGCGAACTGACCGTCGACAACGGCCAGCACGTGTACCTGCGTTGCTGCACCGCCTACCGCTGGTTCCTCGACCGGATCGAGGGCGCGGCGCTGGCACCGCTTCAGGACCGCCTGGACGTGCCCGTCGTGGACCTCGCCAAGCCCGAGGGCCGGCGGCTCGGCAGACTGCGGCGCGACCCGCTGCCCGTGCCCCTGCATCTGGGGCGCAGCCTGGCCGCCTATCCGCATCTCTCGCTCGCCGAGCGCGCCTCCGTCGGGCGTGCCGCGCTCGCGCTCAAGGGTCTCGACCTCGCCGATCCGACCCTGGACGCCCAGGACTTCGGCAGCTGGCTGGCCGCCCACGGCCAGTCGGCGCGTGCCATCGAGGCCCTGTGGGACCTGGTCGGGGTCGCCACCCTCAACGCGGTCGCGGGCGACTCCTCGCTGGGGCTCGCCGCGATGGTGTTCAAGACCGGTCTGCTGTCCGACCCGGGAGCGGCCGACATCGGCTGGGCCCATGTCCCGCTGGGCGAACTGCACGACCGGCTGGCCCGCAGGGCGCTCGACTCCGCGGGCGTGCGTACCGAGGTCCGTTCACGCGTCACCTCCGTCTCTGTCATGGAGAACGGCGGCTGGCGCGTCGAGGTTCCCGGCGAGCGGATCGAAACCGACGCGGTCGTCCTCGCCGTACCCCAGCGCGAGGCGTACGAACTGCTGCCGCCCGGCGCTCTCGACGCCCCCGAGCGGCTCCTTGAGATCGGCACCGCCCCCATCCTCAACGTGCATGTGGTGTACGACCGCAAGGTGCTCGCGCGGCCCTTCTTCGCCGCCCTCGGCACCCCCGTGCAGTGGGTGTTCGACCGCACCCACGCCTCCGGACTGCGCTCGGGCCAGTACCTCGCGCTGTCCCAGTCGGCCGCGCAGGACGACATCGACCTCCCCGTCGCGGACCTGCGCGCGCGCTACGTCCCGGAGTTGGAGAAGCTCCTCCCGGGCACGCGCGGCGCCGTGATCGAGGACTTCTTCGTGACCCGGGAGCGTACGGCGACGTTCGCGCCCACCCCCGGCGTCGGGCGTCTGCGGCCCGGCGCCCGCACCAAGGCATCCGGCCTGTACCTGGCCGGAGCGTGGACCGCCACCGGGTGGCCCGCGACCATGGAGAGTGCGGTCCGCAGCGGAGTGAGCGCGGCCGACGCCGCGCTCCGCGCCCTGGGCCGGCCCCGCCCGAGCCGTCTCTTCGCCTTCGAGGAGGCGGCCTGATGCCTCATCGGCAGCCGGCGGCAGGCCCCCGCACCTTCGGTACCGCAACAAGAGGAGAGACTGTGCCCACTGTGCCCCCGGCCTCGACGGAGACCGCGGTGGACGTCACCGCGCTGCTGGAGCGCGGACGGACCCTGGCCACACCGGTCCTGCGTGCGGCCGTCGACCGCCTCGCTCCTCCCATGGACACCGTCGCCGCCTACCACTTCGGCTGGATCGACGCCGCCGGCAACCCGGCCGACGGCGACGGCGGCAAGGCCGTACGCCCCGCGCTCGCCGTGCTCTCCGCCGAGGTCACCGGCAGCGCGCCCGAGACCGGCGTCCCGGGCGCCGTCGCCGTCGAACTGGTCCACAACTTCTCGCTGCTGCACGACGACCTGATGGACGGCGACGAGCAGCGCCGCCACCGCGACACCGTCTGGAAGGTGCACGGCCCGGCCCAGGCGATCCTGGTCGGCGACGCCCTGTTCGCGCTGGCCAACGAGCTGCTGCTGGAGCTGGGTTCGGTCGAGGCCGGCCGCGCCACCCGTCGGCTGACCACCGCCACCCGCGCCCTGATCGACGGTCAGGCCCAGGACATCTCCTACGAGCACCGCGATCGCGTCAGCGTCGAGGAGTGCCTGGAGATGGAGGGCAACAAGACCGGCGCGCTGCTCGCCTGCGCCTCCTCCATCGGCGCGGTCCTCGGCGGCGCCGACGACGCCACCGCCGACGCGCTGGAGCGCTACGGCTACCACCTCGGCCTCGCCTTCCAGGCGGTGGACGACCTGCTCGGCATCTGGGGCGACCCGGAGTCCACCGGCAAGCAGACCTGGAGCGACCTGCGCCAGCGCAAGAAGTCGCTGCCGGTGGTCGCCGCGCTCGCGGCCGGCGGACCCGCCTCCGAGCGGCTCGGCGAGATCCTCGCCGCCGACGCCAAGAGCAGCGACTTCGAGAACTTCTCCGAGGAGGAGTTCGCGGCCCGCGCCGCCCTCATCGAGGAGGCGGGCGGCCGCGCATGGACCGCCGAGGAGGCGCGCCGCCAGCACACCATCGCCGTCAGCGCCCTGGACGCGGTCGTCATGCCGGACCGGGTGCGGGCCGCCTTCGTGGCCCTCGCCGACTTCGTCGTCGTACGAAAGAGATGATCACTATCGGTCGAACCATCCTCGCGTAGTCGCCGGCCGGTGTCGCGACAGGAAGCACACCGGCCGACGGCGGACCCACAGCAGCACGTCTCGCACGACTGTACGAAGGGGAAGCCATGACAGCGACGACCGACGGAAGCACCGGGGCCACCTTGCCGTCCCGCGCTGCCGCGGCCAGCGACACCACCCTCACGACCCCCGAGGCGGCCGGGGCACCGGAAGCCGCCGCGCAGGCCGCCCGCCGCGCCACCGACTTCCTGCTCTCCCGGCAGGACGCCGAGGGCTGGTGGAAGGGCGACCTGGAGACCAACGTCACCATGGACGCCGAGGACCTGCTGCTCCGCCAGTTCCTGGGCATCCAGGACGAGCGGACCACCCAGGCCGCCGCGAAGTTCATCCGCGGCGAACAGCGCGCGGACGGCACCTGGGCCACCTTCTGGGGCGGGCCCGGCGAACTGTCCACCACCATCGAGGCCTACGTCGCCCTGCGGCTGGCCGGTGACGCGCCCGACGCCCCGCACATGGCGCGGGCCGCCGCCTGGATCCGCGAGCGCGGCGGCATCGCGGCCGCCCGGGTCTTCACCCGTATCTGGCTCGCCCTGTTCGGCTGGTGGAAATGGGAAGACCTGCCGGAGATGCCCCCGGAACTGATCTGGTTCCCCGGCTGGATGCCCCTGAACATCTACGACTTCGGGTGCTGGGCCCGGCAGACGATCGTGCCGCTCACCATCGTCTCGGCCAAGCGCCCGGTGCGCCCCGCGCCCTTCGCGCTGGACGAGCTGCACACCGACCCGGCGCACCCCAACCCGCCCAAGCCGCTCGCCCCGGCGACCACCTGGGACGGGGCCTTCCAGCGCCTGGACAACGCGCTCCGGCAGCTGCGCAGGGTCGTCCCGCGCCGGCTGCGCAAGGCCGCGATGAACGCCGCCGCCCGCTGGATCATCGAGCGGCAGGAGAACGACGGCTGCTGGGGCGGCATCCAGCCCCCGGCCGTGTACTCGGTCATCGCCCTGCATCTGCTCGGCTACGACCTCGAACACCCGGTGCTGCGCGAGGGGTTGGCCTCGCTGGACCGGTTCGCGATCTGGCGTGAGGACGGCGCCCGGATGATCGAGGCCTGCCAGTCCCCGGTGTGGGACACCTGCCTCGCCGCCATCGCGCTGGTCGACGCCGGACTGCCCGTCGACCATCCCCAACTGGTCAAGGCCGCCGACTGGTTGCTCGGCGAAGAGATCGTCCGGCCCGGCGACTGGGCCGTCAAGCGCCCCCAACTGCCGCCGGGCGGCTGGGCGTTCGAGTTCCACAACGACAACTACCCGGACATCGACGACACCGCCGAGGTCTCCCTCGCGCTGCGCCGGATCCGGCACCACGACCCGGAGCGCACGGACCGGGCGATCGGGCGCGCGGTGCGCTGGAACCTCGGCATGCAGTCGAAGAACGGCGCGTGGGGCGCCTTCGACGTCGACAACACCAGCCCGTTCCCCAACCGGCTGCCGTTCTGCGACTTCGGCGAGGTCATCGACCCGCCGTCCGCGGACGTCACCGCGCACGTGGTGGAGATGCTCGCCGCCGAGGGCCTCGCCCACGACCCGCGCACCCGGCGCGGCATCGCCTGGCTGCTCGCCGAACAGGAGCAGAACGGGGCGTGGTTCGGCCGCTGGGGCGTCAACTACATCTACGGCACCGGGTCGGTGGTCCCGGCGCTGACCGCGGCCGGACTGCCCGTCTCGCACCCGGCGATCCGGCGGGCGGTGACCTGGCTGGAGTCGGTCCAGAACGACGACGGCGGCTGGGGCGAGGACCTGCGCTCCTACCGGCACGCCAGGGAATGGGCCGGCCGGGGCGCCTCCACCCCCTCGCAGACCGCGTGGGCGCTGATGGCGCTGCTCGCGGCGGGGGAGAGGGACTCCAAGGCCGTCGAGCGGGGTGTGCAGTGGCTCGCGGCCACCCAGCGCGAGGACGGCACCTGGGACGAGCCGTACTTCACCGGCACCGGCTTCCCCTGGGACTTCTCCATCAACTACCACCTGTACCGGCAGGTGTTCCCGCTCACCGCGCTCGGCCGGTATCTGCACGGCGACCCCTTCGAGCGGCAGCTGCTCGCCAAGGCCCCCCGGCCGCGGCCCGCGGCGGCCGACACCGCCGGGTCACCGCTCTCCGAGGCCAAGGGGAGCTGATGTGAACGTCCAGCCCGCCCCGGCCCCGCTGCTGATCGCCTGCGCGCTCGGCATCGAGCACCTCGCGCTGCGCTCGGGCGACCGCGGCGGGGCCGGCGGGCCGGTCACGTTCGTCCGTACCGGGATGGGGCCGCGGGCGGCGCAGCGCTCCCTCGCCCGGCATCTGGCCCGGCCCGCGTTCACCGATGCCGCCGTGGTGGCCACCGGTTTCTGCGCGGGCCTCGCCCCCGGCATGCACCCCGGTGACCTGGTGGTCGCCGGCGAGACCCGGGACCCGCACGGCACCGTCCGTTGCGTGGGCACCGAACTGCTGGTGAAGGAACTCACGCGGCTGCTGCCCGGCCGCACGGTCCACACCGGCCCGCTCACCGGCTCCGATCATGTCGTCCGCGGCCCCGAACGGTCCGCCCTGCGCGCGACCGGCGCGATCGCCGTCGACATGGAGTCCGCGGCCACCCTGCTCAGCGCCGTGACCGCGGGCGAACGCCCGGTCGCCGCCGTCCGGGTGGTCGTCGACACTCCCGAACACGAACTCGTCCGGATCGGCACCGTGCGCGGTGGAATATCAGCATTCCGTGTTCTTCGTTCCGTACTTCCCGCATATTTCGAATGGCACCGTTCTTTGCCGCTCCCCCGGAGGTGAGCCCAGATGGCCATGCCGTTGCGTCAGTCCATCAAGGTCGCTACATACCTGGCCGAACAGAAGTTCCGCAAGCGGGACAAGTTCCCGCTGATCGTGGAGCTCGAACCGCTCTTCGCGTGCAACCTCAAGTGCGAGGGCTGCGGCAAGATCCAGCACCCGGCCGGGGTGCTCAAGCAGCGCATGCCGGTCGCCCAGGCGGTGGGCGCGGTGCTCGAATCGGGTGCGCCGATGGTCTCCATCGCGGGTGGCGAGCCCCTGATGCACCCTCAGATCGATGAGATCGTGCGGCAGTTGGTGGCCAAGCGGAAGTACGTCTTCCTGTGCACCAACGCGATGCTGCTGCGCAAGAAGATGGAGAAGTTCACCCCCTCGCCCTACTTCGCCTTCGCGGTGCACATCGACGGGCTGCGCGAGCGGCACGACGAGTCCGTTGCCAAGGAAGGCGTGTTCGACGAGGCGGTGGCGGCCATCAAGGAGGCCAAGCGGCGCGGCTTCCGGGTGACCACCAACTCCACCTTCTTCAACACCGACACCCCGCAGACCGTCATCGAGGTGCTCAACTTCCTCAACGACGACCTGAAGGTGGACGAGATGATGATCTCGCCCGCCTACGCCTACGAGAAGGCCCCGGACCAGGAGCACTTCCTCGGCGTGGAGCAGACCCGCGAGCTGTTCCGCAAGGCGTTCTCGGGCGGCAACCGCAAGAAGTGGCGGCTCAACCACTCCCCGCTCTTCCTGGACTTCCTGGAGGGCAAGGTCGACTTCCCGTGCACCGCGTGGGCGATCCCGAACTACTCGCTCTTCGGCTGGCAGCGCCCCTGCTACCTGATGAGCGACGGGTACGTGCCGACGTACCGGGAGCTGGTGGAGGACACCGACTGGGACAAGTACGGCCGCGGCAAGGACCCGCGCTGCGCCAACTGCATGGCGCACTGCGGCTACGAGCCCACCTCCGTGCTCGCCACCATGGGCTCCCTGACGGAGTCGCTGCGGGCCCTGCGCGAGACGGTCTCGGGAAACCGGGAGTAGGGCGATGGCCGCCGTACCCTTGGGCGTTCCCGAGGTACCGGCCCGGCAGGTGACCCCGCGGCGGCGGTCGCGGGAGATCCATGTCGGGCCGGTGGCGGTCGGGGGCGGGGCGCCGGTCTCGGTGCAGTCGATGACGACGACCCGTACGTCGGACATCGGCGCCACCCTCCAGCAGATCGCCGAACTCACCGCGTCCGGCTGCCAGATCGTCCGCGTCGCCTGCCCCACGCAGGACGACGCGGACGCCCTCGCCGTCATCGCGCGCAAGTCGCGGATCCCGGTGATCGCGGACATCCACTTCCAGCCCAAGTACGTCTTCGCGGCCATCGAGGCGGGCTGCGCGGCGGTCCGGGTCAACCCGGGCAACATCAAGAAGTTCGACGACCAGATCGCCCAGATCGCGCGCGCGGCGAAGGACCGCGGCACGCCGGTCCGGATCGGGGTCAACGCCGGTTCGCTGGACCGGCGACTGCTGAAGAAGTACGGCAGGGCGACGCCCGAGGCGCTGGTCGAGTCGGCGCTGTGGGAGGCGTCGCTCTTCGAGGAGCACGACTTCCGGGACATCAAGATCTCGGTCAAGCACAACGACCCGGTCGTGATGATCGAGGCGTACCGGCAGCTGGCCGAACAGTGCGACTACCCGCTGCACCTCGGCGTCACGGAGGCCGGTCCCGCGTTCCAGGGCACCATCAAGTCGGCCGTCGCGTTCGGGGCGTTGCTGTCCCGGGGCATCGGCGACACCCTCCGGGTCTCGCTGTCCGCGCCGCCGGCCGAGGAGGTCAAGGTCGGCATCCAGATCCTGCAGTCGCTGGGGCTGCGCGAGCGGCGCCTGGAGATCGTCTCCTGCCCCTCCTGCGGCCGTGCCCAGGTGGACGTCTACCGGCTCGCGGACGAGGTCGCCGCGGGGCTCGACGGCCTCGAAGTGCCGCTGCGGGTGGCGGTGATGGGCTGTGTGGTCAACGGCCCCGGAGAGGCCCGTGAGGCCGATCTCGGAGTTGCCTCGGGCAACGGAAAGGGGCAGATCTTCGTCAAGGGGGAGGTCGTGCGGACCGTCCCGGAGTCCCGGATCGTCGAGACCCTGATCGAGGAGGCGCAGCGGCTCGCCGAGCGGATGAGCTGAGTCCACGTCACTGCACGGAGCGAGAGGGGGCCACGAACGTGACGATTCTGGAGACGATCCGGCAACCACGTGATCTGAAGGGGCTGTCCGGGGCGGAACTCGGCGTACTCACCGAGGAGATACGCGAGTTCCTGGTGCGGGCGGTCTCGCGCACCGGCGGTCACCTCGGGCCCAACCTGGGCGTGGTGGAGCTGACCATCGCCCTGCACCGGGCCTTCGACTCACCGGTCGACCGGATCCTCTGGGACATCGGCCATCAGTCCTATGTGCACAAGCTGCTGACGGGACGTCAGGACTTCTCCGCGCTGCGCGGCAAGGGCGGTCTGTCCGGCTACCCGGCACGCGAGGAGTCCGAGCACGACGTCATCGAGAACAGCCATGCCTCCACCGCGCTCGGCTGGGCCGACGGCCTCGCCAAGGCGCGCGAGGTGAAGGGGGAGCGCGGCCATGTGGTCGCCGTCGTCGGGGACGGCGCGCTGACCGGCGGCATGGCCTGGGAGGCGCTGAACAACATCGCGGACGCCCCGGACCGGCCGCTGATCATCGTCGTCAACGACAACGCGCGCTCCTACGCCCCGACCATCGGCGGGCTCGCCGACCATCTGGCCACCCTGCGCACCACCGACGGCTACGAGAGGGTGCTCGCCTGGGGCAAGGAGGTGCTCCGGCGGACCCCGGTCGTCGGCGCGCCGCTCTACGAGTCCCTGCACGGCGCCAAGAAGGGCTTCAAAGAGGCATTCGCCCCCCAGGGGCTCTTCGAGGACCTGGGCCTGAAGTACGTCGGCCCGGTCGACGGGCACGACATCGGGGCCGTCGAGTCCGCGCTGCGCCGCGCCAAGCGCTTCCACGGGCCCGTCCTGGTGCACTGCCTGACCGAGAAGGGCCGCGGCTACGAGCCCGCGCTCACCGACGAGTTGGACCGCTTCCACACCATCGGCGTGATGGACCCGGCGACCTGCGCACCGCTCGCCGCCCCCGGCGGGCGGCCCTGGACCTCGGTGTTCGGCGAGGAGATCGTTCGGATCGGCGAGGAGCGCGCGGACGTCGTCGCGCTCACCGCCGCGATGCTGCACCCGCTCGGCCTCGGCGCCTTCGCCGAACGCTTCCCGGACCGGGTGTGGGACGTGGGCATCGCCGAACAGCACGCGGTCACCATGGCCGCCGGGCTCGCCACCGCCGGACTGCACCCGGTCGTCGCCCTCTACGCCACCTTCCTCAACCGCGCCTTCGACCAGCTGCTGATGGATGTCGCCCTGCACCGCTGCGGGGTCACCTTCGTCCTGGACCGGGCCGGTGTCACCGGTCCCGACGGCGCCTCCCACAACGGCGTGTGGGACCTCTCGCTCCTCCAGGTGGTGCCGGACCTGCGGATCGCCGTCCCGCGCGACGCGGCCCGGCTGCGCGCCCAGCTGCGGGAGGCGGTGGCCGTGGACGACGCGCCGACCGTGGTGCGGTTCCCGAAGGAGAACGTCGGCCCGGACATTCCGGCCCTCGACCGGGTGGGCGGCATGGACGTGCTGCACCGCGCGGAGCGGGCGCGGGTGCTGCTGGTCGCCGTCGGCGTGCTGGCGCCGGTGTGCCTCGGCGCGGCGGAACTCCTCGCGGCGGGCGGCACCGGGTGCACGGTGGTCGACCCCCGGTGGGTCAAGCCGCTCGATCCCGCCCTGCCGCAACTGGCCTCGCGGCACCGGCTGGTGGCCGTAGTGGAGGACAGCAGCCGTACCTCCGGCGTCGGTTCGGCCGTCGCGGGGGCCCTCAGGGATGCCGGAGTGGACGTGCCGGTACGGCAGTTCGGCATCCCGGACCAGTTCCTGCCGCACGCCGAGCGCGGTGAAGTACTGGCCGACCTCGGTCTCACCCCGGTGGAGATCGCCGGACGCATTTCAGCGAGCCTGGCCGTCAAGGACATCGACGGCACCGTCAAGGAGAGCGAATGACCAGCGAGTTCGACCTCGGCGCCCTGCTCGCCGAGCGCGGAGCCGAGCGCTATGAGCTGCACACGAAGTACCTCAACCCGCAGCTGCCGCGCATGTTGCACACCATCGGCTTCGACAAGGTCTACGAGCGCGCCGAGGGCGCCCACTTCTTCGACGCCGACGGCAACGACTACCTGGACATGCTCGCCGGGTTCGGGGTGATGGGCCTCGGCCGCCACCACCCGGTCGTCCGCAAGGCGCTGCACGACGTCCTCGACCTGGACCTCGCCGACCTCACCCGGTTCGACTGCCAGCCGCTGCCCGGACTGCTCGCCGAACGGCTGCTCACCCACAGTCCGCACCTGGACCGGGTGTTCTTCGGCAACAGCGGCACCGAGGCGGTCGAGACGGCCCTGAAGTTCGCCCGGTACGCCACCGGCCGGCCCCGCGTCCTGTACTGCGAGCACGCCTTCCACGGGCTGACCACCGGCTCGCTGTCCGTCAACGGAGAGAGCGGCTTCCGCGACGGCTTCGCCCCGCTGCTGCCCGACACCGCCGTGGCCCTCGGTGATCTCGACGCCCTGGCACGGGAGTTGAGGAAGGGGGACGTGGCCGCGCTGATCGTGGAGCCGATCCAGGGCAAGGGCGTGCACGAGGCGCCGCCCGGCTATCTGCGCGCGGCCCAGGAGCTGTTGCGCCAGCACAAGGCCCTGCTGATCGCGGACGAGGTGCAGACCGGCCTCGGCCGTACCGGCGACTTCTACGCCTACCAGCACGAGGACGGCGTGGAACCGGACCTGGTGTGCGTCGCCAAGGCCCTGTCCGGCGGGTACGTCCCGGTCGGCGCGACCCTCGGCAAGGACTGGATCTTCAAGAAGGTCTACTCGTCCATGGACCGCGTCCTGGTCCACTCGGCGAGCTTCGGCGCCAACGCCCAGGCGATGGCGTGCGGGCTCGCCGTGCTGTCGGTCATGGAGAACGAGCAGATCGTCGCGGGCGTGCGCACCACGGGCGAGCTGCTGAAGTCCCGGCTCACCGAGCTGATCGACACGTACGAGCTGCTGTCCGACGTGCGCGGCCGGGGCCTGATGATCGGCATCGAGTTCGGCAAGCCGTCCTCGCTGAAGCTGCGCGGCCGCTGGGCCATGCTCCAGGCCGCCCGCAAGGGCCTGTTCGCCCAGATGGTCGTCGTACCGCTGCTCCAGCGGCACCGGATCCTCACCCAGGTCTCCGGCGACCACCTCGAAGTCATCAAGCTGATCCCGCCGCTCGTCTTCGGCGAGGCCGACGTGGACCGGTTCATCGAGGGCTTCGCCGCGGTCATGGACGACGCGCACAGCGGCGGCGGCCTGATGTGGGACTTCGGCAAGACACTGATCAAACAGGCGGTCGCCAACCGCTGACCGGTCAGTACGCGAGGACGAGCAGCAGACAGGGGAGGACGAAGGCGGCCGCACCGAGAGCGGTTCCGGTGGCGGCCGGCCACATCCTGCCGATCCCGCGCTGTGCGTAGCGCAGGCCGGGGAGCCCCAGGGTGATGGCGAGAGGGTGGCCGGTGAGTCGCACGGGCTGGGCGCGGTGCGGTGCGGTCGGGCATGTGATCACGCAGCGGCGAAAGCCTCGACTCTGAACGCGTTCAAAAGCATGGCGCGGCGGCGACCGCCGTCTTTTGCCTCACAGGCAAGAAATTTGCCCGACGGGCAAAAGTGGCGCTGAATAGAGGCATGAACGCCTCAGATGCCGCACCGCCCGCGGCGGGCCAGGGCGACGATCTGCCGGCCGTCGCGCCGCAACTGCGCGCGCTGCGCCGACGGGCCGGTCTCACCCTGGAGGCCGCGGCCCGGGACGCCGGACTCTCACCGGCCCATCTGTCCCGGCTGGAGACCGGGCAGCGACAGCCCTCGCTGCCGATGCTGCTCGCGCTCGCCCGTATCTACGGTACGACGGTCTCCGAACTCCTCGGCGAACGGGTCGCCGACCAGAACGCGATCGTCCGCGCCGCCGACATGGACCCGACCCGGGCCGCCGGGTGGACCTACTTCCAGGCCGGAGCCCCCGGCCGCGGGATGCAGGCCCTGCGGGTGCACGCGCCGTACGGCACCCAGGGCGACATCGTGCGCGTCCACCCCGGCGAGGAGTGGCTCTATGTCCTCAAGGGACGGCTGCGGCTGCGCCTCGGCGACGCCACGCATCTGCTCGCCCCCGGCGACAGCGCCCACTTCGATTCGCTCACCCCGCACCGCCTCGCCGCCGAGGACCCGGACGGCGTGGAGCTGCTGTTCGTCCACACCCTGCTGCAGAGCCCCACGGCCGCACTGTGCCTGGGGCACCTGAACGGAGAGCTGCCATGAGCGACCTGGAGACCAAGTTCCCCCGTGCCCTGTGGATCCGGCTGCTCATCTACATCGCCCTCGGGCACGTCGTGGCCGCGTTCCTCTATCTGCTCTTCGCGATCGGCGGCAAGGGCTGAGCCCGCGCCCGCGCACCAGGCGGGCGCGGACCGGAGGACGGATCAGTCCACCAGCCGCGCCCGCAGCCGCTCCCGGGTCTCGGGAGCCAGCCGCAGACCCTGCTCCAGATAGCGGTCCACGCCGCCCCAGGTCTCGTCGATGCTGTCGAAGGCGGCTGCCAGATACTCCGCGCGCGCGTCGAAGAGCGGGCTGAGCAGCTCCATCACCTCGGGCGTGTACGCGCTCTGCGCACTGCCGCTGCGCCGCACCTTGTAGCGGCGGTGCTTGGCGTTGGACTCCAGATAGTCGGCCACGATCGCGTCCCGCTCCACCCCCACGGCGAGCAGGGTGACGGCTATCGAGATGCCCGCGCGGTCCTTGCCGGCCGCGCAGTGCAGCAGCGCCGGGACGCTGTCCTCGGCGATCGCGTGCAGCACCTGGGAGTGCTCGGCGGTGCGATCGCGCAGCGTTGACCGGTACGAGGCCACCATGCGGGCCGCGCCCTTGCCGTCGTCCAGGATCGCGCGCAGCTGGTCGAGGTCGCCGTCGCGGACCATCGTCCAGAACTCGGCGCCGTCCGCCGGGTCGCTCAGCGGCAGATTCACATTGCGCACGCCGGGCAGCGCGACGTCCGGGCCTTCCAGCTTCTGGTCGGCCGCGTTACGGAAGTCGAAGATGGTGTGCAGGCCCAGGGAGGAGAGGAACACCGCGTCCCGCGCGGTCGCGTGCGCGAGGTGCCCGCTGCGGAACAGCACGCCCTGGCGCAGCCGCCGTCCGTCCACGGTCGGCAGTCCGCCGACGTCACGGAAATTGCGCACACCGGCCAGCTCCGGCTCGGTCGACGGGACCTGCTGCGTCACGGGGGCTCCTCCCGCTCGGTCCCCGCCGTCACGGTCGCGGCGGGCGCTGCGTCGACCATACGGCATGGGTTTCGCGGGGCGATGAGTTGTCCACAGGCATGATCGACGAGGGGCGGCCGGGCGCCAACAGCCCTGCCCGCGACTGTATTCCTGGAACGGGGAATCTCGCGGAGTGGCTCATCTCACCGTTCGTCAACCCCTTCCTACGGTCGCGTAAGTCACACCCCGAGGTGAATCATGGTCCGACGTGGCAGACGATTCGAAGAGTGACAGCAGATCAGTGATCGGGTCGTACGTGGCGGTGGGGGACAGCTTCACCGAGGGCGTCGGCGATCCCGGCCCGGACGGGGCGTTCGTGGGCTGGGCCGACCGGTTCGCGGTACTGCTCGCCGACCGGCGGCCCGAGGGGGACTTCCAGTACACCAATCTCGCCGTGCGCGGGAAGCTGCTGGACCAGATCGTGGCCGACCAGGTCCCGCAGGCGGCCGAACTCGCCCCGGATCTGGTCTCCCTGTGTGCGGGCGGCAACGACATCATCCGTCCCGGCACCGACCCGGACGAGGTGGCCGAGCGGTTCGAGGCGGCCGTGGCCCAGCTCGCCGAGGTGTGCGGCACCGTCATGGTGACCACCGGCTTCGACACCCGGGGCGTCCCCCTGCTCAAGCACCTGCGTGGCAAGATCGCCACGTACAACGGGCATGTGCGGGCCATCGCCGACCGGTACGACTGCCCCGTGCTCGACCTGTGGTCGCTGAGGTCCGTGCAGGACCGCCGGGCCTGGGACAGCGACCGGCTGCACCTCTCGCCCGAGGGGCACACCCGCGTCGCCCTGCGCGCCGGGCAGGCGCTCGGGCTGGAGATCCCGGCCGACCCGGAGCAGCCGTGGCCGCCGCTGCCGCCCCGGGGCACCCTGGACGTCCGCCGCGACGACGTGCACTGGGCCCGCGAGCACCTGGTCCCGTGGATCGGCCGCCGACTGCGCGGCGAGTCCTCCGGTGACCACGTCACCGCGAAGGGCACGCTGTCCCCCGAGGACATCCGGATGCGCATCGCCTCCGTGGCCTGACCGGTCCGGAACCCGCCCGGAACACGTCCGGCACACCTCCGCCCCGCCTCGCACCTCACCGGGTGCGTCGCGGGGCGCGCGCGTCTCGCCGTAAATGTCCGATCGCCGCCCGCGCACCGCCCCGTGACCCGCGGTGGAAATTATGCAACCCACTTTCGGAATGCCGGTTCGAGTTATCTCGTTCCCGCATGGAAATCGGTGACGCCGCGCGCCGACTACTCGCGGTGGCGGTCGCGGCCCTTTGGAAGCTCGCCCGAGGTGGTCTCCTCCAGCAGGGCCGTGTACTTCCGCGAGAGCTCCTCGTACCGCTCGTCCGCCCTGTCCTCGGCGCGTTTACGCCGGGTCATGACGTACAGAGCGAGCGGCCCGGTGATCATCGAGACGACCGGGATCAGCGCCCACCACGGCATGGATCCTCCCCTGGGTGCGTGGTGCCCCGGCATATGACCCGGCCCACCTCGTCGCAGCGTATGCCCTTGCGATCGGATCGCCAACGCCCCATCTCCCGGCGACCTTTGTGCCGCTCACGTGTCACCGGACGTTTTCTTCCGAGCACTGGACGCCACCGCGTCTTCGAATCTAAGTTCCCGTCTCGGCAGTGGATTTGGCGCGTCGGGGATCTTCGGCGTGCCCAACGTCGCGCCGTCGTACCACCGTTGTGCACCCCCACCGCACCCCCACCTCGACGCTGAAAGGCCACGGTGAAGACAGGCACCTCCGCGCCGGACAGCGCTTTCCCCGCACCCGGGACCCGTCAGCCCCGGTTCCTCGTGCTCGGCCTGCTCGCCATCACCGACGGCCACGACACCGTCGTACTCCAGCCCTCCCGCCCCGCCTCGCTCCTCGCGGCCCTGCTGCTCCACCCCGGCGCGGTGGTCGGCTCGGAGCTGCTCCAGCGCGTCGTCTGGGGCAACCGGCCACCCGCGGGCGGCAGATCGGCGCTGCACACCTGTGTGCTGCGGCTGCGCCGGCTCTTCGCCAAGTACGGCATCGCCGACCACGCCATCGAGGCCGTGCCCGGCGGCTACCGGCTGTACGCCGACGCCGGCACCCTCGATCTGCTGCACTTCCGCGAGCTGCTCGCCCGCTCGTACACCGCCGACGACCCGGAGTCCGCGCTGCGGCTCGCCCGCGCCGCGCTCGGGCTGTGGGGCGAACCCCTGCTGACGAACGTGCACTCGGACGAGATCCACCGCGACCTCGTGCCCCGCCTCGCCGAGGAGCGACTCCTCGCGGTGGAGCGGGTGTTCGACGGCGAGCTGCGCCTGGGCCGGCACCGCGAGCTGATCCCCGAGGCCCGCGAGGCGGTGCGCGCCCACCCCGGGCACGAGGGGCTGTCCGCCCTGCTCGTCGAGGCGCTCTACCGCTCCGGGCGGCGCGCCGAGGCGCTCGCCGAGTACCGCAGGATCCACGCCCACCTCACCGAGGAACTCGGGGTGGAGCCGGGACCGGTCCTGCGCGACCTGCAACTCGCCGTACTGCGCGGCGAATTACCCGAGGGGCCGGGCGGGTCGGGCGGCACCGGCGCACCGGCCGCGGCGCTCCTGTCCGGTCGCCGTCCGCTGCCGCTGCCGGTCGGGAGCGGCGGGTCCGGCGAGCCGCCCCCGGGGCTCGGCCGGGGCTCGCCCAGCGCCCCCGGCGCCCTGGTGCTCAGCTCGCTCGTCGACGCCGGGCTGCTCCAGGAGGACCCCTCCGGCCGCTATCGCGTCCACGACCTGCTGCGCCTGTTCGTCCAGGCGGCCGGCGCCAGTCTCCCCGGCGCCCCCGCCGTACCGCACGACCCGACGGACCTGCCTCCCCCGGCCGCCGGCCGACCCTCCCCGTGAGCATTCGAAAGGTCTCCCCGCCCATGCCCCACGCTCCCGCCTCCCCCGAGGAGATCGCGCAGTCGCGGCCCCGTATCCGCCGGGACGTGCTCTACACCCGCACCCCGGACGGAGTGCTCTTCCACAACGCCCACGGCGGGTTCAACGTCCGTACCCGCAACGCGTACCGCTTCGCCACGCTGATCGTGCCGCACTTCGACGGCGAGCGGCGGGTCGAGGAGCTGTGTGCGGGGCTGGGGGACAAGCAGCGCGACATGGTGGTCCAACTCGTGCGCGCGCTCTACGCGCGTGGCTTCGCCCGGGACGCCGGACCCAAGCCCCCGGTCGATGTGCTCGCACCGCAGGTCAGCGAGCGTTTCGCGCATCAGCTCGACTACCTCGACCACTACGCCGACGACGCGAGCGGACGCTTCGCGCGCTTCCGTGACACCCCGGTCGCCGTCCTCGGTGACGACGCCCTGGCCCGCTGGGCCGCGCTCGGCCTGCTGCGCAACGGCAGCGCCGCCGTGGCCGTCACCGAACAGGACGCCCCCTACAGCGAGTTGCGGGCCGAGCGGCACGGGGTGGAGGGCGTCGCGGAGATCGACACCGAGGCCGCCGCCCTCGCCGAGGCGGGCTGCGCCCCCCGGCTCGCCCGCCTCGGGGAGGCCGCCGACGGCACGTACGGCTGGGCCGAACTGGAGGGCTGGGACACCGTCCTGGTGACCCCCGCCGCCGGGCCCCGGCAACTGCTGCGGCTGCTCGCCGAGGGCGTGCCGGCCGGGCGCCGGCTGCTCGGCGCGTGGACCTTCGGCGACCGCGCCGTCATCGGCCCCGAGATGACCGGCCGGCCGGGCGCCGGCGGCTCGGCGCTTGGACTTTCGTCTACCTCGACTGCATCGGCCCCGAGATGACCGCCGGGCGCACCGGCTGCTGGTGCTGCGCCGCGCTGCGGCTCGGCGCGGGCGCCGACGCGGCCGACAGCGCCGACCTGTGGGCGTCCGTCGGACCCGCCGCACCCCTCGGCGCGCCCGCGCCCCTGATCGGCGGACCGCTCGCCGGGATGCTCGGCAATCTGCTCGCCTTCGAGGTGTTCCGCCTGGTCACCGGCGCGCTGCCCGCCGAGACCCGCGGCCGGCTCGTCGTCCAGGACCTCGACTCCCTCGATGTGCTGACGGAGCCGCTGCTGCCGCATCCCCGATGTCCCTACTGCTCCGCCGTCCCCGAGGGTGAGCACGCGGAGGGCGTCGACGCCCTGCGCACCGCCCGCCCCGAGGACGAGTCCGCTGCCGCGCCCGCCGACGGCGCCGCCGACGAGGACGCCGCCCGGGCCGCGCTCGCCGCACTGGAGGAGCGCGACGTCCTGGTCCGCGAGGCGACGGGCGTCATCACCGCGTACGCCGACGACGAGTGGGAGCAGACCCCGCTCAAGATCGGCACCGTACGGCTGGGCCTCGCCCCGGGACGGACCCGCGCGGTGTCCGCCGCCGACGTCCACCATGTCGCGGGGGCCCGCCTCAACGCGCTCTTCCGCGCCGCCGAGGTGTACGTCGAACACGTCGTACCGCCCCAGGTGCTGACCGCCGCCGCGCTGGAGGCCGCCGCGGGCAAGTGGAGCCGCCTCGCCCCCGCCGAACTCGCCGTCTCCAGCGGCCTGGACGTGCCCGCCGACCGGATCGCCCGCTTCAGCGAGGCCGCCTCGCTGCTCGACGGGCGGATCGTGCTGGTGCCCGCGGGCGCCGTGCGCACCTTCGGCGGCTGGAACGACGCGGGCCTGTTCGAACGGACCTCCGCCGGTACCGGCGCCGCGGGCAGCCCCCGGGCCGCGCTCGCCCGCGCCCTGCGCACCGCGCTCGCCCGGGACACGCTGGACGCCGCCGTCCGCCGGACGAACCCGGTACGCACCGTGGACCCCGCGACCCTCACCGGGGACCCGGAACTGCGGTTCCTGCTGCGCTCCGCGGAGAACCTCGGCGTCACGGCCGAAGTCCTGGACCTGGGCTGCCCGTTGCTGCCGGTCGTGCTCGCCCGGTTCACCGACGGGCGCAGCGGCGAGACGCGTTGGGCCACCGGCAGCGGGCTGCGGCACCGGGAGGCCGTCCTGGAGGCGCTGCGCGATCTGCTCGGCGCCGAGCAACTGCGCCGCGCCGGAGGCGAGTCCGACGCCGGTGACCCACTGTGGGCCGACCTGGACGCGGCCACCCTCGTCCCCGGCGGCGTCGTACCCGCCCCCGCCGCGGCGACCACCTGGCCCGCCGTCCTCGACGGGCTCGCCGCGGCCGGACGGGACGCCTTCGCGGTGCGCGTCACCGCCCCCGACCTCGCCGAGGGCACCGTGTTCGCGTCGCGTGTCCTGCTGACCCGCGGGACCCGTCGTGCCCACTGAGACCGTGACCGCGCCGCACCCCGCCCCGACCACGGCCGCCGGGCCGTGGGACCCGGTGTGCGCCGCGCTCACCGCCGCACTCGCCGAGCGCCCGGGCACCCCGCCGGTGGCGGTGACCCCGCTCGGCGTCCGCGACGAACTCACCGTCGAAGCCGATGAGTTCACGCGGGACGCGGTGCCGGTCGGCCTGTACGGACACCACGCTCTGGTCGGTCCGGTACCGGCCGAGGGCGCGCCCGGCTGCCCCCGGTGCCTCGCGCGCCGCTGGCAGGCGGTGCGGGCCGGGTATCTGCGGGACGCGCTGGAACGCGGCGCCGAACCCCGGGCCACCGGCACCCCGCCCTGGCTGGCCGGTTTCCCGGTGGACGCCCTCGCCGCGCTGGTCGCGGCGGTGGCCCGCGGGGACCGGGGCGGCCGGCACCCCTGGGTGTGGCTGCTGGACCTGGAGACCCTGCGGGTCTGCCGGGTCGCGCTGGTGCCCGACGGCGAGTGCCCGTCCTGCGGAACCCGCCCGGAGGACACCGCCGAGGGCGCCTGGATCACCCTGGACCCCGGCGCCAAGCACGACCCGGCCGACTTCCGCGCCCGCCCGCTCGCCGCCTACGACCTGGTGCCGGAGGCGTTCGTCAACCCCGTCACCGGCGCCCTCGGCCCCTCCTTCGCACCCGACCTGGCCTCCGCGTCGACCTCCTCGGTGATCGGCGCCTTCACCACCCGCTCGGGCGACTACCTGCGGGAGTGCTACTGGGGCGGCCACACCGACTCCTACGGCACCAGCGTCCGCGTCGGGGTGCTGGAGGGCCTGGAGCGGTTCGCCGGGATGCGGGCCCGCGCCAAGCGGACCGTGCTCCGCGCGACCCTCGACGACCTCGGGGACCTCGCCGTCGACCCACGCGTCACCGGCCTGTACTCCGACGCCTTCCACGCAGCCGCCCCCGAGGTGCCGCGGTTCGCGCCCGAGGACCCGGTGGACTGGGTGTGGGGCTGGTCGCTGCGCGACGACCGGCCGGTCCTCGTGCCCGAGATCGTCGCCTACTACCACGCGCCCGGCGGGATCCGGCGGCGCTTCGTCCAGGAGAGCTCCAACGGCTGTGCCTCCGGCGGCAGTCTGACCGAGGCCGTCTACCACGGGCTGATGGAGACCGTCGAACGCGACGCCTTCCTGCTGGCCTGGTTCGGCCGGCTCCGGCTGCCCGAGATCGACCCGGCGAGCAGCACCCGGGCCGCGACCCGCGCCATGGTCGACCGGCTGGCGATGTACGGCTACCGCGCCCGGTTCTTCGACACCCGCGTCACCTTCCCGGTACCGGTGGTCACCGCCGTCGCCGAACGCGTCGACGGCGGGCCCGGACTGCTCTGCTTCGGCGCGGGCGCCTCCCTGGACCCCGAGGCCGCGCTCGCCGGGGGACTGTGCGAGATCGCCACCGACTCGGTCAACCTGCGCCGCCGCACCGCCCGCGACGCACCCCGACTGCGGCGCATGGCAGGGGACTTCGGCGAGGTCCAGGTGCTGCACGACCACCCCCTGCTGTACGGGCTGCCCGAGATGGGCCGGTACACCGACTTCCTGCTGAGCGGACGCGACGACGCCGAACGGGTGCCGCTCGCCTCCCTCGCCACCGGGAAGGGCGCCCTGGTGCCCGCCGCCGAGCTGCGCACCGACGTGGAGGCGTGCGTCGACGCCGTCACCGCGCACGGCTTCGACGTCGTCGTGGTCGACCAGACCTCCCCGGAACAGCGGGAGTTGGGCCTGCACACCGTGAAGGTCCTGGTGCCCGGCCTGCTCCCGATCGACTTCGGCACCAGCCGCCAACGCGCCCCGCTGATGCCCCGGATGCGCACCGCGCTGCGCGAAGCGGGCCTGCGGGACGACGACGTGACGCCCGCCGAACTCAATCCGGCGCCGCATCCCTTCCCCTGAGCGACGCCCCGCACCCCGGCCTACCCGGCCCCGACGCCCCGTGCACGGCTCGGGCGGCCGACCTCGACCACAGACAGCAGAAAGGGAAGTGACCATGGGATACGCCCATGAGTACGCGACCGCGGTGATGCGGCGGGGCAGGATCCCCATGGAGCCCGCCGACTTCGTGCCCGACTGGTCCGACCGCCCCCGCAAGGGCAAGTTCTTCCCCGGCGCCCCCGTCCTGCCGCTGCCCGACGGCGGCTGCGCGGACGACGCCACGCTCGGCCGGGGCCTGTTCGGGCCGCGCGGCACCGGCGCGTTCAGCCTGCCGCTGCTCGGCGCGATGCTCCGCGACTCCTACGGACTGACCGGCCGCAGGCTCGCCGTCCAGGCCAACAGCGACCTCGGCTCCCTGCCGTTCCACACCCACGCCAACTGGTCGCGCGGCACCTCCTCCGGCGGCGGCCTCTACCCCATCGGCATCCACTGGATCAGCGGCGCGAGCGGCCCCCTCACCCCCGGCGTCCACTACTACGACACCCCGCGCAACGCCTTCGTCAGGACCCTGTCCGGCGATGTCACCGGCGAGGTGCGGGCCGCCCTCGGCGAACGCGAAGAGGCCGCGGGGACCGACCAGTTCCTGGTGCTGGGCGTGACGTTCTGGCAGAACGCCTTCAAGTACAACAGCTTCTCCTACCACGTCGTCACGATGGACATCGGCGCCCTCCTCCAGACCTGGCGCATGTGGGCCCGCGCGCACGGGCTGCACATCGGCGCCGCGCTGTGGTTCGACGAGCCCCGCCTCGGCCGGGTGCTCGGGCTCGACCCCGAGGACGACGGGGTGTTCGCGGTGGTGCCGCTGCGGTGGGAGAAGGCGGACGAGGGCGACGCGGGGGAGGCGGACGAGGGCGACGCCGGGGAGAGGGACGCGCGGGAGAGGGATGCGGGGGAGAAGGACGCGCGGGAGAAGGACGCGGGGTGGGAGGACGCGGGGTGGGAGGCCGCCCCGGCCACCCCCGGCGCCCGTGTCCGCCGGGTCCCCGACGAGCGGTCCCGGCGCGTCCTGACCTTCCCGACCGTGCACGCGATCCACGCGGCCACCCTGGAAGGCGCCGCCGACCGTCCCGCGCCCGGGGCGCTGGACTCCGCGCTGGTCACCCCGCCCGGCCCCGGTGAGCGCGTCGCACTGCCCGCGCCGCTCGCGCTGGACGCGACCGTACGCCGCGCGCTGCGCGAACGCCGCAGCAGCTTCGGCCGGTTCACCGCTGCCGCCCCGCTCGATCCGGCCCGGCTGTCCGCCGCGCTCGCCGCGGCCGTCGCCGCCGGCACCCTGGACACCGACGCGGAGACACCCGGCGCCGCCCCCCTCACCCGGCACTACGTCTTCGTCAACCATGTCCAGGGCATCGCGCCCGGCGTCTACGAACACGACCGTCAGACGAACGAGTTGGTCCTGATGAAGCCCGGCGACTTCGGCGGCTTCCTCCAGGAGAACTACTTCCTCGCCAACTACAACCTGGAGCAGGCCGCCGCCGTCCTGGTGCCCGCGGCCCGCACCCACGCCGTCCTCGACACGGTCGGCGACCGGGGCCTGCGGCTGGTCAACGCCGTCATCGGCGCCACCGCACAGGCCGTGTACACCGCCTCCTCGGCCGCGGGCACGGGCTGCGGTGTCGCGCTCGGCTTCGACTGCGTCTCCTTCGCGGAGGAACTCGGCCTCGCCGAGCGGGGCGAGATCCCGCTGCTCGTGATGATGATCGGCAACGAGGCCCCCCGCCCGGCCGGTTACCGCTTCGACATCGTGGCCCCATGACCCGAGGACCCCGCCCCGCCCCCGGGGCGGCCGCACACCCCACAGGAAAGGGGGAGGGCGTGAGCCCGACCGCCACCACCCCGGCCGAGGACGTCCCCGCGCAGGACGGCCCGGGGCCCGACCCCTCGGTCTCACCTTCCGGCACCCCGGCCGCGACCGCGTCGGCCGCGTCGCACGGGAACATCCCCGCCGGACCCGTGACCCCGGCCCTGCACCACCGCTTCATGCTGCGCGTCAGTGGCCTCCCCGTGGACACCGCCCTCGCCCTGCGCGCCCCCGAGGCCGCCGACTGGGCCGCCCGGACCGCCGCCGAGCAGGACCGGCTCGCCGCGCTCGGCGCCCGGCTCAGCGATCCGCTCTCCGCCGCGGTCGGCTCCGCCGACGACGCGGTGCTGCGCCGCCGGTTGCTCGCCCTGCGCCGCCAGGTGTTCAACAACCGTCTGCCCGGGGACCTTTCGGCCGCCCGCCAGCTCGCCGGGAGCCTCGGTGGGGACGCCGGTGCCGATCTCGCCGAGTGGCTGGAGGCCCGGGTCCGCTGGGAGGAACTGCGGGCCGAGGGCGATTCGGTGCTCGCCGCCGGGTTCGGCCGCACCCGCGCCGCGCTGCGCGAGCTGGCCCTGGACGACCGGCTGCGCCGGGGCCTGCTGCTGGCCTCGCCCACGCTGGAGGAACGCCTCGACGCGTTCGCCGCCGACCCGGCGCCGGTACCGGGCAAGCGCGCCCGCAAGATGGAGCGCTCCCTGCTGTCGTACGTCTACCGCACCGCCTGCAAGACCAGCCCGTTCAGCACGCTCACGGGCGTCGCCGTCGGCCGGTTCGGGGACGAGGGGGACGGTACGGCGCTCACGCGGGTCGGCGACGACTGGACCGGCCACCCCCGGCTGAACGTGGTCGCGCTCGCCCGCCTCGCCGAACTCGTCGCCGCCGACCCCGCGCGCCGCGCCGACCTCCCGGTCGCCCTGGCCTCCGGCTGGAAGCTGGACGAGGGCCGTGTGCGCTATGTCCAGCGGGCCGTCACGGCGGGCGACGACAGCGCCGCCGTCAGCTTCGACGCCGCCCAGGACCGGTTGTTCTTCCTGCGCCGCCAGGGCACCCTCGACGGCATGCTGGCCCTGCTGCGCGACCACGAAGGGCCGCTCAGACACGGGGAGTTGGCGCACTGGCTGGCCACCACCACCGGCGCCGGGGCGGAGGAGGCCGAGCGCTATCTCGCCGCGCTGCGCGACCTCGGCATGCTCCAGCTCCCGAGCCTCGCCACGGGTGTGCACAGCGGCGACCCGGTGCGCGCCTTCCAGCGCTCGCTGCGCGCCCTGGACCGGCCGTGGGCCGAGGCGCTCGCCGCCCGCCTGGACGGCCCCGCCGGCATCCTGGCCCGCTTCCCGGCGGCGGACGTCCCCACCCGCCGCACCCTGCTCGGCGCGCTCCGCACGGAACTCCTGTCACTTCAGAGCGAATTGGGGGCCGAACGCCCGTCCCTCCCGGGGACCCTCCTCTACGAGGACGTCTCGGCCGGGACCACCACCGCCGACCTCGCCGAGTGGACGCGGCTCGCCGAGGGCCCGCTGCGCTCGCTCGGGCGGCTGCTGCCCGCCTTCGACGTGGCGCTGCCCCAACGCCTCACCCTCAAGGGCTTCTTCCTCGCCCGCTTCGGCCGCGGCGGACGCTGCGGTGATCTGCTGCGCCTGGTGCACGACTTCCATGAGGACATCTTCCGGCAGTACCTCCAGTTCACCTCCGCCAAGGACGACTTCCTGCCGGACGGCGGCCACGCCCCGGAGGAGAACTGGCTCGGCCTGCCCGAGATCACGGCGCTGGACGCGGCCCGCGCCACCTTCACCGCCCGCATGCGTGAACGCTGGGCCGAACTGCCTCCGGACGCCGAGGAGTTCGTCCTGGACGACGCCTTGACCGCCGAGGTCGCCGAGGCCCTCGGCGGTGCCGCCCCGGCGTTCCAGCCGCACAGCCACTTCCTCCAGCTGGCCCGCCGCGACGGCGACCCCCTGGTCGTCCTCAACGACTCCTTCGGCGGCCTCTGCTTCCCCTTCACCCGCTTCACCCACTGCTTCGACGGCCCAGGCGACCCCGGACTGACCGCCGCCCTCCGCGCCGAACTGCCCGAACTGCTGCCGCCCGGCGCCGTGTTCGCCGAGATCACCGCGGGCTCCGCGACCACCAACCTGAATCTGCACGGCCGGCTGACCGAGCACGAGATCGTCTGCCCCGGCGAGACCAGCACGGCGCCCGAGGAGGCCCGCCTCCACCTGGACGACCTGTACGCCGTGCACGACGAGACCACCGACCGGCTGCTGCTGCGCTCACGGCGGCTGGGCCGCGAGGTCGTCCCGCTCTACCTCGGCTACCTGGTGCCCATGGTACTGCCCGAGATCCCGCGCACCCTGCTGCTGTTCTCCCCGACCGCCCGCCCCAAGCCGGACGTCTGGCGCGGCGTGCCCGCGGGACCCGAGCGCGAGGGAGTCACCCGGCGCCCCCGCGTCCGCCACCACCGCCTCGTCCTCCAGCGCCGCTCCTGGACCGTCGCCCACGGACGCCTCCCGCTGCGCGCCCCGGGCGTCCCCGACGCCGACTGGTACCTCGGCTGGCACCGCTGGCGCGTCGAACACGGCCTGCCCGAGCGGGTGTTCGCCACCGTCCACGAGGAGCGCGAGGGCGAGGGGGCCGGGGGCTGGTTCGGCAACGCCAAGCCCCAGTACGTCGACTTCGCGAGCCCGCTCTCCCTCACCGGACTCGAAGGTCTCCTCGCCGGAAAGCGCGCCCGGACCGTGTTCGAGGAGATGCTGCCCGGAGAGGACGAGCTGCACGTCACCTCGCCCCGCGGCCGCCATGTCGCCGAACTCGCCGTAGAGATGCTGCCCGCCCCGGCCGGCCCGCACCGGAAGGACGAAGCCCGATGACCGCACCCACCCCCGCCGTGGAAACCCCCGCCATGGGAACCCCCGCCGTGGACACCGCCGCCGAGGCCACCACCACCGAGGACGCGCCCGGCACCTGGCTCGCGGTGCACGTCTTCTACGCGGCCAGCCCCCGCCCGCTGCTCCTCCAGTGCGTCAAGCCCCTGGTGGACCGGCTCACCGAAGAGGGCCTGATCACCGGCTGGTTCTTCATCAACTACTGGCTGGAGGGCCCGCATCTGCGGCTGCGCCTGAAACCGGCCCGCGCCGCCGACACCGACACCGTCCGGGAGCGCACCCACACCGCCCTCGACGCGTTCCTGCGCGAACGCCCCGCCCTCTACGAGGTCAAGGCGGGCTTCTTCGCCGAGCTGTACGAGACCCTGTTCACCCTGGAGTACAGCGAGGAGGAGCGCGCCCGGTTCCTCGGCCCCGACGGGCGGATGCTGCTGCGCCCCAACAACAGCTTCGAGGACCGCGACTACGAGCCCGAGTACGGCAAGTACGGCGGTCCCGCCGGCATCGCGCTCGCCGAATGGCACTTCCAGCGCTCCAGCGACCTCGTCATCGAGGCCACCCGCACCATGAACCTCCATCTGCGCACCGTGCTCCTCGGCCTGTCCGCGCAGCTGATGATGGTCGTCTCCGGCACCTTCCTCGCCGACGACGAGGCCCTGCTCGCCTTCCTGGACCGCTACCACGGCTTCTGGAACAACGCGTTCAGCACTACCAACTACACCACCGACAAGGGCTACGAGCGGGCGTACGCCGCCATGGGCGACCGGCTGCCCGAACGCTTCCGGCACATCCGCGAGGCGGTCGCCCGCGGCGAACTGGAACGGCTCCCGGCCTTCCTGCGCGGCTGGGCCGAACACTGCGCCGAACTCCGCGACCGCGCGGCCCGGTCGGCGCACCGGGGCGACCTGGTCTTCCGCTCCTTCGACGGCACCCGCGACATCCACGCCACCGACCCGGCGCACGCCCTGCCGATGCTCCTGTCGCCCTATATGCACATGACCAACAACCGGCTGGGTATCACCGTCCGGGACGAGGCGTTCCTCTCCTACGTCCTCGCCCGCGCCCTGCGCGACGGCGCCCCGGAGGACACCAGATGACCACGGACGCCTTCCTGGCCGCCCGGCCGCGGGTGCGCCCCGACCTCGTCCTCGGGCCCAGCCTGCTGCGCGGCCCGACCCGCATCCATCTGCTGAAGGACCCGCGCACCGGACGGCGCCTGGAGGTCGGCGCCAAGGAGCACTTCATCATCACCCGCCTGGACGGCACCCGGTCCCTGGAGGAGATCGGGCAGGCGTACTCGGGCACGTTCGGCACCCGGCTCGGCGAGGCCCAGTGGGGGCAGATGCTGCGGCTGCTGGGCACCCGGGGCCTGCTCGACGGCGGCCCCGCGCCCGTCGCGCCCGCGCCGGTCCCCACCCCCGCCGAGGGGCCGAGCGGCTTTCTGTCCGGACACACCAGGATGGTGGCCGACGCGCCCGCCCTCATGGACCGGCTGCACCGGCTGACCGCGCTGGACCGAAGGCCCGCCCTGCTGGGCGTGCTCACCGCGCTGGCCCTCGGGGTGCTCGCCGCCGTCGCCGTCAGCGCGGGCACCCTGTGGCGGCAGACGGTGCACACCGCCGAGCAGCCCGTACTGCTGTTCGCTGTCGGCTGCGTCCTGTGGTGCAGCCTCGCCCTGCACGAGCTGGCCCACGGCCTGTTCGCGCGCACCTGGGGCGGCCGCGTCAGCGAGATCGGGCTGCGCTGGATCCTCGGCGCCACCTACCTCTACTGCCAGGTGGACGACGTCCAGTTCCTCGGCAGCCGGGCCCGCAAGGTCGCCACCGCCTGCGCCGGTGTCCTCGCCAACCTCCTCTTCCTGGTGCCGTTCTACGTCATCTGGCTGGTGCTCCCGGCCGCCGCCCAGGCCCGGCCCGCCCTCGGCGCGCTGCTGCTGCTCGGCGTCGTCACCGGCCTCGCCAACCTGCTGCCGCTGGCACCGCTCGACGGCTACCGGGCCCTCGGCCACGCCCTCGGCGTCTCCGGACTCGCCGAGGGCAGCCGCGCCTTCACCGCCCTCGCGGCCCGCGCCCTGCTGCGCCGCGGCCCCGGCCTGCGCGCCTACCCGCCCCGGCTGCGCCTGCTGTACGGCGGCTTCGCCCTGCTCACCGCCGCGCAGACGGCCGCGCTGCTCGCCCTCGCCGGGCTGGTCCTGCGCAAGCTGCTGCCGGACAACATGGCGCTCCTCGCCTGGTGGCTGCCGACCGCCCTGCTCGCCGCCGCCCTGCTGCTGTGGGGACTCGGCAACCTGGGCCGGCGCCTGCGCGGACGCCGTACGGAAGGCAGTACCGAGAGCCGCGCGGAAGGCCGTACGGAGAGCCGTACCGAAGGCCGCGCCCAGGGCCCTGCCGAAAGCCGGACGGCGGGCCCCGCGCTCTCCGCCGCCCCCACCTCACCGTCCGCGGACCCCGGCCAAGTCACCGGAGTACGCACCCCGTTGGACCCCGCAAGGAAAGGCGAGATGAACGAACCCCACGCACAGACCGGGACCGCACCCGGCCCCGCCAGCGTCACCGAGCCGGTCGTCGTCCTCGACGGCGTGATCAAGCGGTACGGGGAGGTCACCGCGCTCGACGGCGTCTCCCTCACCGTGCGGCGCGGTGAGTTCTTCGGCATCCTCGGCCCCAACGGCGCGGGCAAGACCACCCTGGTGGAGATAGTCGAGGGCATGCGCGAGGCGGACGGCGGCACCGTCAGCCTGCTCGGCCAGAGCCCCTGGCCCCGGGACACCGCGCTGCTCGCCCGGATCGGCGTCCAGACCCAGGCGTCCGCGTTCTTCGCGCGGCTCACCGCGGGCGAGCACCTGCGCACCGTCGCCGCGCTCTACGGGATGGACCCGGACGCGGTGCGTATCGCGCTCGAACGGGTCGGGCTCACCGAGAAGGAGCACGCGCGCGTCGACCATCTCTCCGGCGGACAGCGCCAGCGCCTCGCCATCGCCACCGCGCTGCTGCACGAACCGGAACTGATCTTCCTGGACGAGCCCACCGCCGCCCTCGACCCCGAGGCACGACGCGAACTGTGGGCGCTGCTGCGCTCGTTGCGCTCCGAGGGCCGCACCATCGTGTGCACCACCCACCACCTGGACGAGGCCGAGGCGCTGTGCGACCGGGTGGCGATCGTGGCCGACGGCCGGATCATCGCCCTCGACACCCCCCGGGGCCTGATCCGCGCCCTCGCCGCGCCCGCCCGACTGCTGCTGCCCGCGACCGAGTTGACGGCCGAGGCTGCGCTCGCGCTGCCCGGCGTGGACCGGGCCACCGTGGAGGGCGACGAACTCGTCCTGGAGACCTCGGCCGTCAACCACGTCCTCACCGCCCTCGGCGACCTCGTCGACATCGAGTCGGTCACCGTGCGCACCGCCACCCTCGAAGACGCCTACCTCAGCCTCACCGGCCATGGAACGGAGCACCGCAGTTGACCGCCTACGCCGCACTGACCAGGGCCGGTTACGTCGCGAGCGTGCGCGACCGTACGACCCTCTTCTTCACCTTCCTCTTCCCGCTCGCCTTCCTGGTCCTCTTCGGCCTCATCTTCCAGGGCCAGCACGTCAACGGTGGGATGGCCTCCATCAACTACACCGCCCCCGGCGTCCTTTCGTGGGGCGTCGGCAACGCGTGCGTGTTCTCCGTCGGCTTCGCCCTGATGCAGTGGCGCCGTGACGACCTGCTGCGCCTCATCTGGCGCACCCCGACCCCGCTGCGCTCGCTGATCGCCTCCCGCTGGACCCTCGCCCTCGGTGTCGCCGCCGCGCAGACGGTCCTGTTCACCGCCGTGGCCCTGCTGCCGTTCTTCGGGCTCGAGCTGAACGGCCCCTGGTGGACGGGCATTCCGCTGCTGGTGCTCGGTGTCACCGCGTTCCTCGCCATGGGACTGGTCGTCGGCAGCCTCGCGAACACCCCGGAGTCGGTCGCGGCCATCGCCAACCTGGTGATGGTGCCGATGGCCTTCCTGTCCGGCTCGTTCTTCCCCGACGACCTGATGCCGGGCTGGCTGCGCACGGTCGCCAAGGTGCTGCCGCTGCACTACCTCAACGACGGCCTCACCGACGCCATGGGCGGCCGCGGCGACCTCGGGGACATCGGCCTGGACTGCGTCGGACTCGTCGTCTTCGCCCTGATCTTCGGGCTGATCGCCACCCGGATCTTCCGCTGGAGCAACCGGACATGACCACCGTCACCGCCCCCGCCCCGGCGGCGGCACCCCTGGAGGCCGCCCGCGCGGCCCTCCAGGACCGTCTGGCGGCCCGCGCCGCCGCGGCGGGAGCGCCCCGCGCCGCCGCGGCGGGAGCGCCCGCCCCCGCCGTCTCCCGCATCGGCGACACCAACATCCTCGGCGAGCGCCCCGGCCCGGCCGCGCCGGTGCCCCCGCACACGACCGAGGTCCATCTCACCGCCCAGGCCGTGCTGTTCGGCCCCTGGGGCGGCACCGGACGGACCGGCCGGGCCTGCGGCACCTGCCTCGCGATGCGCCGCCAGCGGCTGCGCACCCGCACCGAACGGGACGCGCTGGAGACCGGCACCGAGACCACGGTCGCCGGTCACTGGCCCGCCCTGCCCGACCATCTGGTGGACGCCGTCTGGTCCCTGCACCGCCTCATCGCCACCGGCGGCGCCCGGCACGAACCACCTGGCCCCGACGCCGAGTTGCCCCGGGTCACCGAACTCGACCTGGAGACCCTCCAGGTGCGCACCTTCCCGCTGCTGCCCGACCCGATGTGCCCGAACTGCCGCCCCGTGACCGGCGAAGCCGTGGCCGAGGCGGCGGCCCGGCGCACCGCGGGACCCATGACCTCCCGGCCCAAGTCCGGCCCCGACGACTACCGTTCGGGCCGCCCCGGCGACTTCCCGGTGCCGGTCAAGGGGCTCGCGAACCCGGTCTGCGGGGTGCTGGGCGGCGGCACCTGGATCGATGTGACCTCGCCCACCACCGCGCCGGTCGCGGGCAGCGTCTTCATGCGGGGCTACGCCGGACTCACCGACGTCACCTGGAGCGGCCAGGCCAACTCCTTCGCCCGCAGCCGGGAGCTGGCCTTCCTGGAGGGGCTGGAACGCTACGCGGGCACCCACCGCAGGCACCGCGCCCCCGTCGTCACCGCCTGCTACGACGACCTCGGCGAACGCGCCCTGGACCCCCGTGCCTGCGGGCTGTACCCGCCGCGCACCTACGCCGAGGACCCGATGGTCCAGCCCTTCGACCCGGCCCGGCCGATCCCCTGGGTCACCGGCTGGTCGCTGCGCGACGAGCGGCCCGTCCTGGTGCCCGCCCGGCTCGTCTACTACAGCGCGGGCACCCGCGAGGACAACTTCGTCTTCGAGTGCTCCAACGGCTGTGCCACCGGCGCCAGTCTGGAGGAGGCGGTCTTCTTCGGACTGCTCGAACTCCTGGAGCGGGACGCCTTCCTGCTCGGCTGGTACGGAAATCTGCCGCTGCCGGAGATCGACCTGGGCTCGGTCGGCGGCGCACGGGTGCGGGCGATGGCGGCCCGCGCCGAACTCCAGGGCTACGACGTCCATGTCTTCGACAACCGGGTGGACCTCCCGGTACCGGTCGTCACCGGCCTCGCCGTCCGCCGCGACGACGGACCCGGCACCCTGGCGTTCGCCGCCGGCGCCTCCTTCGACCCGGAGACGGCCGTGGAATCGGCGCTCTCCGAGATCCTCACCTACATCCCGCACCTGCCCCGCCAGGTCGCCGAACGCCCCGCCGAACTCGCCGCGATGGCCGAGGACTTCGACAAGGTCGTCCGACTGCCCGACCATGCCGCCCTGTTCGGGCTGCCCGCCATGCGCCAGCACGCCCGCAGCTATCTGGCGCCGCCCCGAGTGGCCCCGCTCGCCGAGCTGTTCGCCGACTGGGAGGAACGCCGGCCCCGCACCACCGATCTGCTGGACGACGTCACGCTGCTGCGCGATCTGCTGGCCGACGCGGACTGCGATGTCATCGCCGTCGACCAGACCACCCCGGAGCAGCGCCGGATGGGGCTGCGCACGGTCGCCACGCTCGCCCCCGGGCTGCTGCCGATCGACTTCGGCTGGCCGCGCCAGCGGGCGCCGCACCTGCCGAGGCTGCGGACCGCGCCGTACCGCGCGGGGCTGGTGCCCGCCCCGCTGCGCGAGGAGGACCTGCGGCTGGTGCCGCACCCCTTCCCCTGACGGGGCCCCGGAACGCGAAAGGTCCCCGGCAGGGCCGGGGACCTCTCCACCGACGTCGGACGTCAGGCGGTGCAGGAGGTGGTGCTGGTGGTGCTGGAGCAGGTGCTCGTGGAGGAGCAGCTCGTGGACGAACCGAGCATGACCTCGCTGGCGTCCGAGTAGTCGGTGATCTCGAAGGTCTCCGACTCGAGGTCCAGGATCTCCTGGGCGAGGGAGGCGAGGGCGTTGTCAGACATGACGACTCCTTCCATTGCGGGGACGGTGCGGTACGGCCGGTCGGGCGGTTCGGACCGCACCGTCCCGCCTTCGCGGGAGCGTCACGGCCTTCCGGCACTCCACAGTTCTACGCGCGTCCGCGCGCACCCCCCTTGCCGTTCGCTGTCACCTCGCTGACACCCGCCCGAGGAGCCACAGACATGAGCACCAAACCCACCCGGACCACCCAGGAACTCCCGGCCCTGGAAGAGCTGTTGGCGCCGACCGCCGAGTTCTACCTGGACCTGCACCGCCATCCCGAGCTCTCCGGCGCCGAGGCGCGCACCGCCGCCCGGTTCGCGGACCGGCTGGACGCCGACGGCTACCGGGTGCTGCGCGGCGTCGGCGGCCATGGCGTCGTGGCGGAACTGCGCAACGGCGAGGGCCCCGCCGTCCTGCTGCGCGCCGAACTCGACGCGCTGCCGGTCGCCGAGGCCACCGGCGCGCCCTACGCCAGCACCGTCACCACCACCGGGCCCGACGGCCGCCCGGTCCCGGTGATGCACGCCTGCGGCCATGACGCCCATCTCGCCTGTGTGGCGGCCGCCGGACGCTGGCTCGCGGCCCGGCGGGACCGGTGGCGGGGCACGCTGCTGCTGCTCGGCCAGCCCGCCGAGGAGACCCTCGGCGGCGCGCGAGCCATGCTGGAGGACGGCCTGTACGACCGTGTCACCCCGCCCGACGAGGTGCTCGCCCAGCACACCGCGCCGTTCCCGGCGGGGATGGTGGCGCACGCCGAGGGCCCGGTGCTGGCCGGCAGCCGCACCCTGTCCGTGGCCTTCGAGGGCGAGGGGGGTCACGCGGCCACCGCGCACCTCGCCGCGGACCCGTTGCGGGCTGCGGCCGGGCTGGTCACACGGCTGCCCGAGGTCGCGGCGGGCGCGCGCGGGCGTCCCACCGTCACCGCCACCGCGCTGCGGGCCGGGGACGCCGGGCACCCGGGCAACGTGCTTCCCGACCGCGCCGACCTGCTGATCTCCCTGCGCGGTTTCTCCGAGCCCGCACTCGACAGCGCCGCCGCGGATGTCTCGCGCCTGGCCCACGCAGAGGCCGCGTCGGCCGCGCTGCCGCCCCGGGTCACCGTCACCACCGTCTCCCGCTCCGGCGTCACCGTGACCGACCCGGAGTGCGCCGACGGCGTCCGCACCGCCCACCGGGCCGCGTTCGGCCCCGCCCGCGTCACGTCCTGGCCCCCGGGCCTGGCCACCGAGGACTTCCCGCTGCTGACGGGCGCGGGCGCCCCTCTGCACGGCCGCGGCGGCATCCGGGGCTGCTACTGGATGCTCGGCTCCACCGGCCCCGCCCAATGGGCCGCGGCCCCCGGCCCCGACCCCGCGGCCAAGCTCCGCGCACTGCCGGCGAACCACTCACCGCGCTATCTGCCCAGCGTGCGGCTGACGTTGCAGACGGGGATCACGGCGATGGTGACGGCGGCGCTGGCGCGGTTGGGGGCGAGGGAGGGGTGACACACCGGTCGACCCCGCCGGTCGAACCCGCCGGTCGAACCCGTCCGGGTCAGACCCGCCCCCTCAACTCCTCCCGCTCCACCCCGAGTTCCCGGGCCAGCGCCTCGTCCACCCACTCCCGCGCCCGCGCCCGCGGCACCGAGCCGGGACAGGAGGTGAGCTGGACGGCGAGGCCGTCGAGGAGGGCGGTCAGGCGCAGGGCCGTGGCCGGGGGGTCGGGGCAGGTGAACTCGCCGTTGGTGACGCCCTCGGCGATGACCTCGGCGAGGGCCGCCTTCCAGCGGCGGTCCAGATCGCGGGTGACCTCGCGCAGCGCGGGTTCGCGCAGGGCGACGGCCCAGCCCTCGATCCACAGCCGCCAGCCCTTGGCCTGACCGGTCGGCGCGTACCAGCGCACCGCGGCCCGCAGCCGCCGCAGCGCGGTCGTCCGCCGCCCGAGCAGCTTGCGCAGCTGCGCGAGATCGCCCTCGGCGGCGTGCGCGAACGCGGCGGCGACCAGCTTCTCCTTGGTCGAGAAGTGGTACAGCACCAGCGCGTTGCTCACCCCGAGCGCGGCCGCCACATCGGCGATCCTGACCGCCGCCACGCCCCGCGCCTCGATCTGCTCGACGGCGGCCCGCAGCAGCTCCCCCTGCCGCTCGGCCACGCTCAACCGCACTCTCGCCACCCGGTCACCCTAGTGCGTTATGCCGATACGACCCGAACCGCTCCGCCAGCACCGGCAGCCGGTCGGCCACCACGGCATGGGCCGCCGCGCGGGGTGTCGTACCGTCGCGCTCCGCCCGGTCGAGGGTCAGCGTGAGCAGGGCCCGCATCGCGCGGCGGATCTGGGCGAACGCCGCGTCCGCGTCGGCGCCGATGTCGCCGAACAGGGTCCACCACCACCACGCGTTCGTCGCCGAGTTGACCACCACGTCCGGCAGCACGGTCACCCCGCGCGCGGCCAGCAGCGCCTCCGCCTCGGGCAGCACGGGCATGTTGGCCGCCTCCGCGATCCAACGGGCCCTGATCCGGGCCTGGTTCGCGGGGGTGACGGCGTACGACACGGCCGCGGGCACCAGGACCTCCGCGTCCGCCGCCAGCCAGGCGTCACCGGGCAACCGCCGGTCGGCGGGGCGCAGCACGGAGCGGTCGACCGTGCCGTAGCCGTCCCGCGCGGCGAGCAGCGCCTCGACGTCGAGGCCGTCCGGGTTGGCGATCGTCCCCTCGACGTCGGCGACCGCGACCACCCGCAGGCCCGCCCGGGCGAGGAAGCGCGCCGTCGCCCCGCCCATGGTGCCGAGGCCCTGCACGGCGACCCGCGTCCCCCGGTACGGCACCCCCGCGCGGTCCAGCGCGGTGAGCACCGACTCGGCCACCCCGCAGCCCCCGGCCAGCTCGTCCAGGCCGATGCCGTCCACCTCGACGGCGAAGGCGTCCGCGAGCCGCGCCCGGGCCGCCGCCTCGTCGTCCAGCAGCGGATACACCGCCTGCACGGTGGAGACCAGGCCCGCCTCGGCCGCCGCCCGGTCCACCAGGTCCTGGGTGAGACCCAGGTCCTCACCGGTCGTCCAGCAGCTCTCGACGTACGGCCGCACCGCGCGCAGATAGCGCACCAGCAGCCCGTACGCCGCCGGGTCGCGCGGATCGCAGTCGATGCCGCCCTTCGCGCCGCCGAGGGGGACGTAGCGGCTCTCGGGGTCGTAGTGCAGGGCCTCCTTCATGGTCATGCCCCGGGCCAGGCCCGCGACCTCCTCCAGCGTGCAGCCGGGGCGCATCCGCAGCCCGCCGCTGGACACACCCCGCACCAGCCGGTCCACGACGAGGAAGCCCCGCCGGCCGGTGACATGGTCGGTCCAGGTGAGGGAGATCAAGGGGGCGGTCATCGGTGCTTCCTCGGAGTCGGCATCACTGAATGCCGAGTCAGTATTGGCGGAGGTCCCGCGATCGTCAACGTACTGAATGGGTGTTCAGTAGTGCCGGGCCGTTCCCGGGTTGTCGGATGGGCCGACCATAATGGGGGGCCCAGCACTCCACCGGGAGGTACCGTGACCGGTCCGCGTTCCTCGTCCCCAGGGCCCCGTGTGCCGCGCCCCGCGGCCTTCGGTGTGGACCCGGGCGGTGAGCGCCTGGCACGCATCCGCCGCTCCCCGCACTTCAAGGACGGCGTCTTCCAGAACCCCGGCGGCCCCGCGCGCACCCGGCCCTCCGGCTCCACGCTGGACTTCGCGAAGGTCTTCTTCGACAAGGAGACCCGGCCGCTGCGCGCCCCCAGGGGCACGGTGCCGGTGCACCCCACGACCTTCGCCGACCTCACCCGGCCGCCCGCCACGGGCCTGCGGCTGACCTGGACGGGGCACTCCAGCGTGCTCGCCGAGATCGACGGCCACCGGGTGCTGTTCGACCCGGTGTGGGGCGAGCGCTGCTCCCCGTTCCCCTTCGCCGGGCCCAAGCGGCTGCACCCCGTGCCGCTGCCGCTCGCCGCGCTCGGGGACGTCGACGTGGTGGTGATCTCCCACGACCACTACGACCATCTCGATCTGCCCACCATCAAGGCGCTGGCCGGCACCGACACCGTCTTCGCCGTGCCGCTCGGCGTGGGCGCCCACCTCGAACACTGGGGCGTCCGTCCGGACCGGCTGCGCGAACTGGACTGGCACGAGTCGACCCGGGTCGGCGGGATCACCCTCACCGCCACCCCGGCCCGCCACTTCTGCGGCCGCGGCCTGCGCAACACCCAGCACACCCTGTGGGCCTCCTGGGTCGTCGCCGGGGAGGAGCACCGGATCTACCACAGCGGGGACACCGGCTACTTCGACGGCTTCAGGGACATCGGCGCCGCCCACGGCCCGTTCGACGCCACGATGGTGCAGATCGGGGCATACAGCGAGTTCTGGCCGGACATTCACATGCGTCCGGACGAGGGGCTGCGGGCCCATCTGGACCTTCAGGGCGGCGCGCCGCACGGAGTGCTGCTCCCGATCCACTGGGGCACCTTCAACCTCGCCCCGCACCCGTGGGCCGAGCCGGGGGAGTGGACCAAGGAGGTCGCCGAGGAGGCCGGTCAGGCGGTCGCCCTGCCGCGTCCGGGCGAGCCCTTCGAGCCCGCCGGGAAGCTCCCGGCCGAGGCCTGGTGGCGAGGCGTGTCCGGCGAGGTCCGCCGCACCTGGCGCTCGGTCGGCGCCCTGGTCGCGGAGCCGCCGAAGCGCGGCTGAGGCACATTTTTTCCGGGGCGCGCGGCACGAGCGCATCGAAGGCCAAGGGGAACACGCTGAGTGACATTCGTGAGCGTCCGGGAAGGGGATCGCGCCCGCTTCGGTGAGGGGTGAAGGCTGCCGAGTCGGCGTGAGCCGAGGTTGGGGGCGGGGGGGGTGACCCTCCCGCCCCTCGCGTTCTTTCTGACCGCTTTTGATCGGATCGTATCGATCTTTTTCGACCCGATCGGAGCACAGGCGGCCCGGTTATCGGTCTTTCGTACGGAGCCTCATACCAGAGCGGGACGCTGGGCGGGGGAGTTTGGCAACTGCCCCTCGCACATGAGCCGGAGGCGACTACCGTCAGTGTCCGACCCCAGGCCCGACGGACCAGTACGAGGACGCAGATGTCTCACCTTCGCGCACCGGGCACCCGTGCCGACCGCCGGGAGGGCGGGCGGCACGGGCGGCCGGTCGCCCGACCCGCTCCCGCACTGCCCGAGACGCACATACGGCCCCAGCTGATGCGGCTCGCCGTGCTGCCCCCGCTCGCGGTCGCCCTCGGCGCCACCGCCGCCGTCCTGTTCACCATCCGCTCCACCGGCGCCCGCACCGGCCCCGTCCTGTGGGCCGTGCTCGGCGGCGCGGTCGCCGTGGCCGTCGCGGGCATCCTGATCGCCGCCGTGGCCGCCGACCGGCCCGCGCGCACGAGGGCGCCACCGCCGCCGTCGTGCGCGCCGCCCAGCTCTCCAGCCACGCGGGCAGCGAGCAGAAGCTGGAGGTCTTCGTCAACCTCGCGCGCAGGCTCCAGTCCCTCGTGCACCGCGAGATCTCCATCCTGGACGACCTGGAACACGAGATCGAGGACCCCGACCTGCTCAAGGGCCTCTTCCACGTGGACCACCTGGCCACCCGCATCCGGCGGCACGCCGAGAACCTCGCCGTGCTCGGCGGCGCCGTCTCCCGGCGCCAGTGGAGCAACCCGGTGAGCATGACCGAGGTGCTGCGCTCCGCCATCGCCGAGGTCGAGCAGTACTCCCGGGTCAAACTGGTGCCCCCGACCGACGGCGAACTGCGCGGCCACGCCGTCGCCGACGTCATCCACCTGCTCGCCGAACTCATCGAGAACGCCACGGTGTTCTCCGCCCCCGGCACCCAGGTGCTGCTGCGCGCGGGCCTCGTCACCGCCGGGCTCGCCGTCGAGGTCGAGGACCGCGGACTCGGCATGCCCGTCGGCGAACAGGCCCGGATGAACGCCCTGTTGGCCGACCCCGACCAGGTCAACGTCGCCAGCCTGCTGGCCGACGGCCGCATCGGCCTCTACGTCGTCTCCCAGCTCGCCCGTCGGCACGGCATCGGCGTACGGCTCCAGAGCAACATCTACGGCGGGGTCCAGGCCGTACTCGTCGTACCCGAGGCGCTGTTGGGAACCCCGCAGGCGGAGCTTCCGGCGGCCGCCGTCCTGCCGCCCGCGCAGGTCCCGGTGGCACCGCCCGCCCCCCAGGCCCAGCCGGTACGGCACGCACCCGCACCCGCGCCCGCGCCGATGAGCGCGGCAACCCCCGTCGCCCACACGGACGTTCACACCCACGACGACCCGCCCCCGCTCCCCGTCCGCGGCACCCACCGCGAGCGTCCCACCCCCGCCGAGGCGGTACCCGGCATCGGGCCCCGGCACCGCGCGGCGGTCGAGGAGCACGCGGGCGTCCTGCCCGCCCCGCGCGTCGACACGGTGCGCGGCACCATGGCCAAACCCCAACTGCCGCGCCGCCGCGCCCAGGAGAACCTCGTCCCCCAGCTCCGGGGCGGCCCCGCGCCCCGCCCGGACGGCGACACCCTCGGCGGTCACGACCCCGGGCTGATGGCGGCCTTCCAGCGCGGCATCGGCCTCGCCGAGGCGGCCCGACCGGCGACGGACGGCGAACACACGCACGCCGGGCACCACGGACCCGCGGCGCCTGTCGCCTCCGCCGAGCCCGCGCGCCTGCGCGTCCTGCACCCCGATCAGGACCCACCCCAAGGGCCCCTGAAACCGGGCGACTTGAACCACTTCCACCCCGACCCGTCGTCCCTGTCCACCGGCCCCACCGAGGGAAGCGCACCGGCCGGCTGACCCCTCGTACCGGGCCCGCGCCGGGTCCCGTACCGACCCGTACCACCCCCCAACCCCCAGCGCTCCCACAGACCTTCGTACCCCAAGGAGTCGATCCACCATGGCGAGCGATGCGCCGACCGCTCACGCATCCGACCTCGACTGGCTGCTCAGCGGCCTAGTGCAGCGCGTACCGCACACCAGCAGCGCGGTGCTCCTGTCCTGCGACGGGCTGGTGAAGGCCGTGCACGGCCTCGACCCGGACAGCGCCGACCACATGGCCGCCCTCGCCTCCGGCCTGTACTCGCTCGGCCGCAGCGCGGGCGTCCGGTTCGGGGACGGCGGTGACGTACGGCAGGTCGTCGTGGAACTCGCCTCGACCCTGCTGTTCGTCACCACCGCCGGATCCGGCACCTGTCTCGCCGTGATGGCGGGCCGCGAGGCCGACGCGGCCGTGCTCGGCTACGAGATGGCGATGCTGGTCAAGAGCGTGCGCCCCTATCTGGTCACCGCCCCCAGGCAACACGCCGCCGACCCCGCGGCGCCGAGGCATTGAGCGTGGCCGCGGCCGGCGACGGGCCCTGGCTGGACGACGCGGCCGGACGGCTGGTACGCCCGTTCACGGTCAGCAACGGCCGCACCGAACCCAGCGTCGCACTCGACCTCATCTCCCAGGTGATGGCCACCGGGGTCACCCCGCTCGGCTACCTCGGCCCCGAGCACGCCCAGGCGCTCGATCTGTGCCGGGCCCCCGTCTCGGTCGCCGAGGTCGCCGCCCACCTGAAACTGCCCGCCGTGGTCACCAAGGTCCTGCTCGCGGACCTGGTCGACTGCGAAGCGCTGACCACCAAGCCCCCCGCGTTCCACCACACTCCCACCGACCGGTCCCTGCTGGAGGCAGTGCTCGATGGACTACGACGACAGCTCTGACCCGTTCCCCACCGCGCTCAAGATCCTTGTCGCGGGCGGGTTCGGGGTGGGCAAGACCACCTTCGTGGGCGCGGTCAGCGAGATCGCCCCGCTGAGCACGGAGGAGCTGCTCACCACGGTCAGCGCCGCGACCGACAGCCTCGAAGGCATCGAGAACAAGATGGAGACCACGGTCGCCATGGACTTCGGCCGGATCTCCCTCGATCCGGACCATGTGCTCTACCTGTTCGGCACCCCCGGGCAGGAGCGGTTCTGGTTCATGTGGGACGAGCTGTCCGAGGGCGCGCTCGGCGCGGTGATCCTCGCCGACACCCGCCGGCTCCAGGACTGCTTCGCCGCCGTGGACTTCTTCGAGGAACGCGGACTCGGCTTCATCGTCGCCGTCAACGAGTTCGACGGAGGGCACCGCTACGACACCGAGGAGGTGCGCGCCGCCATCGACCTCGACCCCGAGGTGCCCGTCGTGCGCTGCGACGCCCGGATCTCCAGCTCCGGCGTCGGTACCCTGCTGGCCCTCGTCCGCCATCTGCTCGCCCACACCCCGGAGCACGCGCCGAGCCACGGCGCCGCGCACCGGTGAACCCGCCCGACCGCCCACGGAGTTCCCCAGATGAGGCACCCGCACAGCGACGGAGCCCGGCCATGAGCTACGAGCCGCCCCGGCCGGTCCGCGGTCTGCTGCTCACCCCCGAGGACAAGGAGGCACCCGCCCGCGTCCGGCGGCTGCGGGCGCTCGGCCTCGGGGAGCGCCCCGACCCCGCGCTCGACGCCTTCGCGGACCATCTCGCCCGCCGCATCGGCGCGCCCTACGCCATGGTCAACTTCATCGGCGAGGAACGGCAGTTCTTCGCCGGTCTGCGCGTCCCCGCCGTCGCCCCGGTCCTGCGGCCGGACGGCAGCGGGGCGCAGTGGGGCCGGACGCTGCCCCGCGACCACGGGTTCTGCCCCCATGTGGTGGTCCGCCGCAAGGCCCTGGTCCTGGAGGACGTCCGGGACTACCCCCGCTTCGCGGGCAACCCGGTCGTGGATGAGTACGGCATCCGCTCCTACCTCGGCGCCCCGCTCCTCGACGGCACCGGCATGGCGCTCGGCACCGTGTGCGCCGCCGACACCGGGCCGCGCGCCTGGGGCAGGGACGGACTGGAGACGATCAAGGCGCTGGCCGCCGAACTCGTCATACGGATCGAACGCAGCGCACGGGACGGGCTGCCCATCTGAGAATCGGCTCATGTGAGAAACCGTTCCTGTGACAAGAGGGGCGTGAAGGAAAGCTGAGGCGGCGGTTAAGAAAAGCTCGATGGATTACGGCGCGTCCATGCGGCAGATTGCAGGGTGATTCCACTTATCTGACCCGGTGCGGGCGCGGCCCTTCGGCATGCCCGCGTACGGGACCTCACCCACAGGAGCCGCACGAGTGAAGGCGCTGGTCAAGGACAAGGCGGAGCCCGGACTCTGGCTGACGGACGTCCCGGAGCCCGCGATCGGGGCCGACGACGTACTGATCAAGGTCCAGCGGACCGGTATCTGCGGCACCGACCTGCACATCCGGGCCTGGGACGGCTGGGCGCAGCAGGCGATCAGCACCCCGCTGGTGCTCGGGCACGAGTTCGTCGGCGAGGTCGTGGAGGTCGGCGGGGGCGTCACCGACGTCCAGATCGGCGACCGGGTCAGCGGCGAGGGCCATCTGGTGTGCGGCAAGTGCCGCAACTGCCTGGCCGGGCGCCGCCATCTGTGCCGGGCCACCGTCGGTCTCGGCGTCGGCCGCGACGGCGCGTTCGCCGAGTACGTCGCCCTGCCCGCGAGCAACGTCTGGGTGCACCGCGTCCCGGTCGACCTCGATGTCGCCGCGATCTTCGACCCGTTCGGCAACGCCGTGCACACCGCGCTGTCCTTCCCGCTGGTCGGCGAGGACGTCCTGATCACCGGCGCGGGACCGATCGGCCTGATGGCCGCCGCCGTCGCCCGGCACGCGGGCGCCCGCAATGTCGTCGTCACCGACGTCAGCGAGGAACGCCTCCAGCTGGCCCGCAAGATCGGCGTGAGCCTCGCGCTGAACGTCGCCGAGACCACCATCGCCGACGGACAGCGGGAGCTGGGGCTGCGCGAGGGCTTCGACATCGGCCTGGAGATGTCCGGCAGGGCCGAGGCCATGCGCGACATGATCGCCAACATGACGCACGGCGGCCGGATCGCCATGCTCGGCCTGCCCGCCCAGGAGTTCCCCGTCGACTGGGCCCGGGTCGTCACCTCGATGATCACGATCAAGGGCATCTACGGCCGCGAGATGTTCGAGACCTGGTACGCGATGTCGGTGCTGCTGGAGGGTGGCCTCGACCTCGCCCCCGTGATCACCGGCCGGTACGACTACCGCGATTTCGAGTCGGCCTTCGCGGACGCCGCCAGCGGCAAGGGCGGCAAGGTCATCCTCGACTGGACCGCGTAACCCGACCGGACCGCGTATCCCGCCCGGACCGCGTAAGCCGTACCTCACCCGCTCGGCGTACGCCATCCGCATCACCTAGGAGCTTCAGTCATGTTCGAGACCGTCCGCGACGATCTGCGCACCACCCTCGACGAGATCCGCGCCGCCGGCCTGCACAAGCCCGAACGGGTCATCGGCAGCCCGCAGTCGGCGACCGTCAGCGTCACCTCCGGCGGCCGCCCCGGCGAGGTCCTCAACTTCTGCGCCAACAACTACCTCGGCCTCGCCGACCACCCCGAGGTGATCGCCGCCGCCCACGAGGCCCTGGACCGCTGGGGCTACGGCATGGCCTCCGTCCGCTTCATCTGCGGCACCCAGGAGGTGCACAAGGAGCTGGAGGAGCGCCTCGCCGCGTTCCTCGGCCAGGAGGACACGATCCTCTACTCCTCCTGCTTCGACGCCAACGGCGGTGTCTTCGAGACCCTGCTCGGCGAGGAGGACGCGGTGATCTCCGACGCCCTCAACCACGCCTCCATCATCGACGGCATCCGGCTCTCCAAGGCCCGCCGCTACCGCTACGCCAACCGCGACCTCGCCGACCTGGAGGCGAAGCTCAAGGAGGCGTCCGGCGCCCGCCGACGGCTGATCGTCACCGACGGCGTGTTCTCCATGGACGGCTATGTCGCCCCGCTGAGCGAGATCTGCGACCTCGCCGACCGCTACGACGCGATGGTCATGGTCGACGACTCGCACGCCGTCGGCTTCGTCGGCCCGAGCGGCCGCGGCACCCCCGAGCTGCACGGCGTGATGGACCGCGTGGACATCATCACCGGCACCCTCGGCAAGGCCCTCGGCGGCGCCTCCGGCGGCTACGTCGCCGCCCGCGCCGAGATCGTCGCCCTGCTGCGCCAGCGCTCCCGCCCGTACCTCTTCTCCAACACCCTCGCCCCGGTGATCGCCGCCGCCTCCCTCAAGGTCCTCGACCTGCTGGAGTCCGCCGACGACCTGCGGGTGCGGCTGGCCGAGAACACCAAGCTGTTCCGCTCCCGGATGACCGCCGAGGGCTTCGACGTCCTCCCCGGCGACCACGCCATCGCCCCCGTGATGATCGGCGACGCGGCGCAGGCGGGCCGCATGGCCGAGCTGCTCCTGGAGCGCGGCGTGTACGTGATCGGGTTCTCCTACCCGGTCGTCCCGCAGGGCCAGGCCCGTATCCGCGTCCAGCTGTCCGCCGCGCACTCCACCGCGGACGTCAACCGCGCGGTGGACGCGTTCATCGCGGCGCGCGCGGAGCTGGCGGCCTGACCAGGGGCTGTCACCTGGGATAATCGGAGGCATGATCGAGGCACGGCGGCTCCACATCCTCCGTGCGGTGGCCGACCACCGCACGGTCACCGCGGCGGCCGCCGCCCTCTATCTCACCCCCTCCGCCGTCTCCCAGCAGCTGACCGCCCTGGAGCAGGAGACCGGCCACCGGCTGGTCGAGCGGGGCGCCAAGGGCGTACGGCTCACCCCGGCAGGCGAGATCCTGCTCGGCCACACCAACGCGGTCCTCGCCCAGCTGGAGCGCGCCGAGGCGGAACTCGCGGCGTACGGCTCGGGCGAGGCGGGCACGGTCACCGTGGCGGCCTTCGCGACCGGCATCGCCCAGGTCGTGGCCCCCGCGGTGGCCCGCCTTGCCACCACCGCGCCCGGCATCCGCATCCGCGTCCAGGACGCGGAGGGCGACGCCAGCCTGCCGATGGTCCTCGACCGGCAGGTGGACGTGGCGGTGGCCGTCGAGTACCGGGGCGCGCCGTCGGCCGACGACCCCCGGCTCACCCATGTGCCGCTGTACGCCGAGCCGTTCGACGCGGTGGTCCCGGTCGGCCACCGGCTCGCCGACGCGGCCGAGGTTCCGCTCGCGGAGCTGGCCAAGGACCCCTGGATCGGGCCCTACCCCGGCAACCCGTGCCACGACGTCGTCGTACTCGCCTGCGAGAGCGCGGGGTTCCAGCCCCGCCTCGAACACTCCTCCGACGACTTCCGCGCCGTCGTCGCCCTCGCCTCCGCCGACGCGGGGGTCGCCCTCGTCCCCCGTTCCGCCCTGCGCGGCATGGACCTCAGCGATGTGGTCGTACGCCCGGTCGACGGTGTGGCCCCCACCCGCCGGGTCTTCGCCGCGGTGCGCCGGGGCGCGGAGGGGCATCCGCTGATCAGGCCGGTGCTGGTGGCGCTGGGCGGGGCGGCGGGGGGCTGACCACCGGGCATTGTCAGTGCTCGGCGCTACGGTGCGGGGCATGCCGGATGCCGAAGCTGTACGCCGTATCGCGCTGTCCTTTCCCGACACCGCGGAGAAGACGGCCTGGAACATGCCCACCTTCCGGGTGGCCGGGAAGATGTTCGCGACCCTGCCCGAGGACGAGACGTCCGTCGCCGTGCGCTGCCCGAAGGAGGAGCGGGACGAACTGGTGCTGGCCGAGCCGGAGAAGTTCTGGATCGCCGGGCACGAGGCGCAGTTCGCCTGGATCAGGGCCCGGCTCGCGACCCTGGAGGACGAGGCCGAACTCCACGACATCCTCGCCGACTCCTGGCGCCAGGCCGCCCCACCCCGACTCCTCGAATCCCACCCGGAGTTGGGCCCCCCGCCCACCCACTGAAAATCCCGGTGGCCCGGGGCGGCCCCATGGAATGATCCCGCGCGTTCGCTAGGGAGGGAGCCGGGATGGACGGCGTCGGCACGGGCGGGTCCGCCAGAACGGCGGGCGGCCGGGACGGCCAGGACGGCGGCGGTCGGCGGGGAACGGATCCGGATGCCACGGGGGCGGGTCGGCCGGGTGAGGGGTCGGACGCCGGGGTGGCGGGTCGGCCGGGTGGGGGGCCGGGTGCGCGGGGCCGGGGTGTCTGGTCGCGGGACTTCGGGCTGTTCTTCGTGGCGCGGGCCGTGGCGCGGCTCGGGGACACCATGCTGCCGGTGGCGCTGGCCGCCGGACTGCTGGAGCGCGGCTACGGCGCGGGCGCGGTGGGGCTCGCCATGGCGGCGTCGACCGCGGCCTTCGCCGGTCTTGTCGTCTTCGGCGGGGTGATCGCCGACCGGTTCAGCACCCGCCGTCTGATGATCGGCGCCGATCTGACCCGGGTCTGCACCCAGTCCCTCGCCGCGGGCCTGTTCTTCGCCGGGCACGTGGTGCTGTGGGAACTGTGCGCCATCGGCTTTGTCAACGGCGTGGCCGCCGCCGTGTTCCAGCCCGGCGTGGCCAGCACGCTGCCCCGGCTCGCCGCCGACGTCCAGGGTGCCAACGCGGCCATCCGTATCGCCGAGTCCGCCGCCCAGCTCGCCGGTCCGGCCTTCGCCGGACTCCTCGTCGGCTTCGCCTCGCCCGGCGGGGTGTTCGCCGCCCACGCCGGGACCTACGCGGTCAGCGCCCTGTGCCTGCTGCTGCTCCGGCTGCGCCCGCTGCCCCCGGACACCCTCGTCGCCACCGGCCGTGCCCTGCGCGACTTCCGCACCGATCTGGTGCGCGGCTGGCGGGAGTTCACTTCCCGGACCTGGCTGTGGTCCGTGATCGCCATCTGGTGCCTGTACATGATCGCGGTGAACGGCCCGGTCGTCCCGCTGGTCGCCACCGAGGTCGTCCAGCACCACGGTGCCCGCGCCTACGGCCTGGTCAACTCCGGCCTCGGCGCCGGCACCGTCGCGGGCGGCCTGCTCGCCCTGCGGCTGCGCCCCCGCCGCATGCTCAGGGCGGGCGCGCTGTCCCTGTGCCTGTACTTCACCTTCCCGGGCGCCGTCGGCCTCGGTCTCGGCGTCCCGGCCATGTCGGCGGGCGCCGCGCTCGCCGGAGCCGGGATGTCCTTCTGGGGCGTGATGTGGGCGACGAGCGTCCTGACCCAGGTCCCGCCCGAGACCCTCAACCGCATCCACGCCTACGACGTCGCGGGTTCCCTCGCCATGATGCCGGTCGGCCAGGCCCTCGCGGGCCCGGCGGCCGTACTGCTGGGCGCCGACCGCGTACTGCTGGTCGCCGCGGTGACCAGCCTCGCCGTGGTCGCCCTGCTCCTCGCCGTCCCCGCGATACGCGACCTGGTACGAGCGGACGCGTCCCCGGCACCGAGCTGACTCCGCATCGCGCCCGCCCCCCCCTCACGCCCCGGCGCGCGCCCCCAGGAACCCCCCGATCCGCTCCCGCAGGCTCCGCGCGTCCAGGCCGTGCGCGGCGGTGTGCTCCTCGACGGTGCCGTAACGGCGCAGCTCCCGGCGGCCGACCCCGAGGCCGAGGACCCGGTGCGGGAGGTCCGCGAGGGCGTCGTTCACGGTGGCGGTCGACGTGCCCGCGAGATACGGCTCGACCAGCACCACATCCGTCCCCGCGGCGCCGGCCGCCCGGCGCAGCCCGGCCGCGTCGAAGGGTCGTACGGTCGTCGCGTACAGCACGGCCGCATCCATGCCCTCCGTCGCGTCCAGCACCGCGTCCAGCAGCGGTCCCACCGCGATCACCACACCGGACCGCCCCTCCCGTACGGTCACGAACCGCTCGCCGTCGACCGGCCGCGCCCGCCGGTTGGACTGCGCGGACAGTCGTACGTACACCCGGTCGTCGCCCGCCGCGACCGCGTGCCGCAGCAGGGTCCCGGCCTCGTCGGGGTGGCCCGGCACATGGACGGTCCAGCCGTCCAGGGTGTCCAACAGGGCCACGTCACCCGGCGCCATATGGGTGAACCCACCGGCCGGCCAGTCGTAGGAGGCGGCGGCGCTCACCAGTACCGCCCCCGTGCCCTGATGCCCGAAGTCCAGCTTGACCTGCTCGAACGGCCGCTCCACCAGAAAACTGGCGAACGTGTGCACGACGGGCCGCAGCCCGGTCAGCGCCATCCCGGCAGCCGCCCCCACCAGCAGCTGCTCGCGGATGCCGACGTTGACCACCCGCTCGGGATGCCGGGCGGCGGCCTCGGTGAAGGCGTCCTTGCCGATCTCGGCGAGGACCACCGCGACCCGCGGGTCCTCGTCCAGGAGCCGGGAGACGACGGGAGCGAAACGGTCGCGCATGGTGTCCATGGAGATATCGCCCTTTCGGAGCGTGCGGAAAAGCCGGAGCGTGCGGGAAGGCCGGAGCGTCAGGAGGAATGGAGCGGCGTCAGAGGGAACGGGGGGTCGGGAGAAGGGGGGGGGCGGGGCGGTCAGGCGTTCTTCGGCTCGACCCGGGCCACGACCACGTGCGGCCGCCCCGGATGCGGCGCCGTGAACGCCTCGTACAGGGCCGTGTGGTCCCGCCCGTCGACGGTCGCCGCCGACCAGCCCGCGGCCTCGAACCGGGCGGCGATCCCGCCGGGCCGGGCATGGCTGGCGGAGGAGTTGTCCACCACGACGGTGTGCAGCCGGTCCAGTCCCGCGGGCCCCGCGAAGGCGATGGCCTCGTGATTGCTGCCCTCGTCCAGCTCGGCGTCCCCGATCAGCACCCAGACCGCCGGATCGGCGAGACCCTGGGCCCGTAGCCCCAGCGCGGTCCCCACGCCGATGGGCAGCCCGTGCCCGAGCGACCCGCTGCCGATCTCCGCCCCCGGCACCAGCACCCGGTCCGGGTGGTGGCCGAGCGGGGAGTCGTACCCGCCGAACCCGGGCAGCCACTCGACCGGCAGGAACCCCTTGGCGGCCAGCACCGCGTAGTACGCCATCGGCCCGTGCCCCTTGCTCAGCAGGAACCGGTCCCGGCCCGGCTCCGCCGTCCGCTCCGGCGTGACGCGCAGCACCCGGTCGTAGAGCACCCACAGCACATCGAGCGTGGAGGTGGCCGCCGGGCCGTGCTTCTCGTCCCCGGTCATCAGCCCCATCAGCCGGGGCAGGTCGGCGTACGCGTGGGTGCGGTGGTCGTCCGCTGTGATCGTCATGTACGACAGCGTGCAACCTCGACCAAACTTGAGGTCAACCCCAGGAAGTCGTGCGCGATCACCGAGCCGAGTGCGGTATTGTTTCCCTGCACGTTGCGACCGGGGAAACCGCAGGTCAAACGGCAACGGGACGTGGCGCAGCTTGGTAGCGCACTTGACTGGGGGTCAAGGGGTCGCAGGTTCAAATCCTGTCGTCCCGACTCGAGAGAGTCGCAGATCAAGGGGCGGTTTCGGAGAGATCCGAGACCGCCCCTTGATCATTTCCAGCGGACTCGCGCGCGGCGGGGACGGGTGCGCGATCGCAGTACAGGGCACCGCGCCTACCGTGCGGGTGTGGATCGGGTGGCCGTGTCGACGTTCGTCGCGAGGGCGAGGCGATCCTGCTGATGCCGGCGCTCGGCGTGCCGGAGGCGGACGACCGCGTCGAGTCCGCCGCCGGGGGCTGCCTCCAGGGTGACCTCGCCGCCTCCGGCGCGGGTGAGGTGCCGGACCAGCGGCAGACCGAGGCCGGTGCCGTCATGGTCGGCGTCGGCAGCTCGCCAGAAGCGGTCGAAGGCCCGGTGCCGTTCGGCCTCGGTCATGCCGGGGCCCTGGTCGATCACATGCAGCTCGGTCATGGGCGGGGTGCGGGTGCCTCGCGCGGGGGTGCTGACGACGGCCAGCGTGATCGCGGTTCCCGGTGCGGACACGCGGAGCGCGTTGGAGAGCAGGTTGTCGATGATCTGTTCCAGTGCGCCGGGGACCGCCAGTACCGGAACGGACGTGCCCGCGGGCACGATGATGTCGACCTGCTGTTCGTCGGCGAAGGCCGACCAGATGTCCGCGCGATCGGCGACGACGGCATCGAGGTCGGCGGCTTCCGCCCGGATCTCCGTGTTCTCCAGCCGTGCGAGAGCGAGCAACCCCTGCACCATGCGACTGAGCCGCTCCAGTTCGCCGAGTGCCGTGTCGAGGCTGCCCTGGGCGCAGGGGGCGAGGTGCGGCTCGAAGTTCTCCAGGCGCAGGCGTAGTGCGGTGAGGGGCGTCTTCAGCTGGTGCGACACGTCGGAGGCGAACGCCTGTTGGGTCTGCAGCAGGTGCTGAAGCCGGGTCGCGGTCCGGGTGAACGACGCGGCCAGCCGACGCAGTTCCGGTGGCCCGTGGTCGGTGGCCGGTGGATCGGTGATCCGGCCCTCGGCGAGTTGCGCGGTGGCGCGTTCCAGGGTCTGCACGGGGCGGGTGATCGAGCGCGCGAGAGCGAATCCGATCAGGGAGGCCCCGGCGAGGACGGTGAGACCGGCGGCGGCGAGGACCAGCCAGGTGGTGCGCACCCTGGTCTTGAGCGGGGCCAGCGCGTACACGGTTCGCACGACACAGGCGACGGCGGGGTCGGACCCGCCCGGCACGGTGACGGAGAGGAACTCACCGGCCGCAGGCGGGGCGCTGTGGGTGCCGACGGTGGAGCGATCGTGGAGCGCCGCGGCGATGTCCGGCTCGGCGGACAGGCCCTTGCCGACCATGGTGTGAGCGGCGGTGTCGGTGAGGGCGATGCCCCGACGGTCGGCGACGAGCACGGTGGCTCCGGTCCGCCGCGCGTACGCGCGGGCGAGGTCGGGCAGGTCGGCTGTCAGTCCGTGCTCCATCTTGTCCTCGCAGACCTCTGCGAGCGTCATCGCCCCCTGCTCCGCCGTGCGTGAGAAACGGGACAGCTCGCTTCGGGCGTAGAAGACGCCGAAGGGCACTTCGAGCGCCAGCAGGACGAGCAGTATCAGGCTCAGATGGCTGAGCAGCAGACGACGGGTCACCGGTGCTCTTCGCCGAGTGTCCGCACGGTGGCGGACGTGGTGTCGAGAGGGGCCGGGGGGACGAGGCGGAAGCCGATTCCGCGGATGTTCTCGATCCAGGACGCGTCGCCGAGTTTGCGTCGCAGCGCGGCGATGTGGACGTCCAGGGTCTTGGTGGGGCCGAAGAAATGAGGCTCCCAGACCGCGTCGAGGATCTGCCGGCGGGAGCAGACGGCGCCGGGGTCCTCCGCGAGGAAGGTGAGCAGGTCGAACTCCTTGGGCGCGAGGGCGACGGACGTCCGGTGCAGCGTTACCTGCCGGGTGCGGCAGTCGATGGTCAGCGGGCCGACCCGTCGGATGTCGGGCGTCCCGGGATGACTCGGGCCGTCGGAGGGCTTCGGGGATCCACCCTGGGGATCGGGGACCGCTGGGCGGGCGCGGCGGGTGACGGCACGGATCCGGGCGACGAGTTCCCGTACGCCGAACGGCTTGGAGACGTAGTCGTCCGCACCCAGTTCGAGACCGAGGACGCGGTCCACCTCGTCGTCCCTGGCCGTGATCATGATGATCGGTACGGACGAGCGGGATCTCAGCGTCCGGCACACATCGATGCCGTCCATGTCCGGCAGCCCCAGGTCCAGCAGTACCATCGCCACATCCGGCGCGGCGAGGCCCTCGGCCCCGGTTCTGGCGTGTTCCACGGTGAACCCGAAGCGGCGCAGCCCCTCCGCCAACGGTCCGGCCACCCGGTCGTCGTCCTCGATCAGCAAGACACGCATGCCGAAAGGCTCACAGACACCGGCCGCGGCGCGTGGGGCAAACGCCGCAAGCTCCCCCGAGCCAGTGATCTTCCACGGCCGGCTCATTCGCTGTGGCGCGACTTTCCGACGACATCAAGGGACTGGCCAGCGTTGCGTAAGCCAACAGTTAAGACGCCGTACGCCGGTACTCGGACCCCCAGGTGACAGTCGCTGCCTGATCCAAGGCCAGCCCTCAGCCCCCGGCGTCCTTCACGGCCGGATCGGCCGGAACCGCGCAGGGCGAAGGTCGTTCGAGGGATGTTCTCCACTTCTCGCTGTCTTCGCTCTGGCAATTCCCTTGATCGGCCTCCCGTAGCGTCGGTCGAGCGGTCGGTGCCACCGGAGCACCACCGGACGACCCGCCCACCGCGAGAACCAGGGACCCCCCATGCCCATTGACCAACTGCGCCGTGTCCGCCCGGACTTGGTGGAGCCATTCGCGACCGCACTCCCGGGAGCACGCGCCACCGTGCTGTCCCGGCTGTGGGGCGCCTTCGGACGAGAACCCCTGCCCGGTGTGACCAGCCGTCGTCGTGTGTCCGGCTCTTTGACCGTCGAGCTGCGAGGGGGCGGTTCACTCTCGGCGGCCGAGGCGACTGCGCGGCCGTTCGCCGACGTCCCGCAGGACTTCACCGTGTCGGGACCGCAGGGGCCGATCGGCGACCCGGCCCGGCTGCTGGGACAGCTGGGCCTGCGTACCCCCGCGGCAAAGCGGCTGGCGGCCGAACTCGACAACAGCGTCGTCAACCTGGCCCTCGCCAGGGCCGCGAACGCGGACCGTAAGGTCTCCCCGGCCGACTCCACGGACGCCGAGCAGGCGGTCGTCGACGGCCACCCGCAGCACCCCTGCTGCCGAACGCGCATTGGCATGTCGGTCGCCGACGTACTGGCCTACGCGCCCGAACACCACCCGGTCGTGCGGCTGGCGCTGCTGCGGGTGCCGGCCGACCGCTGGCGAGGCGCCGGCGACTGGCCCCGAGCCCTGCGCGACGGCGATGCCCACCTGCTGCCGGTGCACCCCTGGCAGCGCGACCACCTGCTCGGACACCACCCCGACCTGGTCCTGGCGGAGGAGACGATCGCGACCCGCCCGCTGCTGTCCCTGCGTACCCTCGCACCGCTGGACGCCCTGCCGGGCTGCCATGTCAAGACCGCGCTCGACGTCCAGGTCACCAACTACCGGCGCACCATCTCCCCGGCCGAGGTCGCCGACGGACCCCCGCTGTCCGACCTGGTCGCGGCCGTCATCGACAAGGCCGGACACGGCGGCAGCCTGCGCGTCCTGCGGGAGCTGGGCGGCGGCTCGGTGTGCGTGGACGGGCGGCCCTCCCCGAGCCTCACCGCCATGATCCGCGAATCGACCGAACAGCACCTTGCCGCGGGGGAGATCGCGGTACCGCTGACGGCCGTGCACGCGACCGGAGCCGCCATGGTGGCGGGGGACCCCGTGCGCTGGCTGGCGGACCTCGCCGGTCTCGTCCTGCCGCCGACCCTGACGCTGCTGTCCATGGGGGTGGCGCTGGAGGCACACGGCCAGAACACGCTGGTCGTCCTGCGGAACGGGCGGCCGGTGCGGGTGCTGTACCGGGATCTGGACGGCGTACGGGTCAGCCCGCGCCGCCTGGCCCGGTGCGGTTTCACGCTGCCGCCGCTGCTCGGCGCCCGCGCCTGCGACGACATCGGCGCCCTGCGGACCAAGCTCTTCGGCGGCCTGATCAGCGGGGTCTTCAGCGAGTTGGCCGACGTCCTCGGCCGGACCCGGGCGGCCGAGCCGCGCGCGCTGTGGGGCACGGTCGCCGAGGTCGGGCGCCGCGTCTTCGCCGCCCTGCCGGACCGGGAGGACGCGGCGGCGTTCTTCGGGGACACGATGCCGCTGAAGGCGACCATCGCCATGCGCCTGTCCGAGAACCCGGGCGCCGCGCAATGGACGTCCGTTCCCAACCCCCTGGCGCTGTGCCGCTGACCTCCACAACCGTCCGCTGTCCCACTGGAGCGACCACATGACCACCGGTACGGCCCCCCACACCGATCCCGCCGCCACCGCCTCGTCCCCGACCGCGGAGCCGTCGCGGACCGCCGACCTCGTCACGACCCACACACTGCTCAACTGCCTGATCCGCGAGGTGTCCGCCCCCGAGCACCAGGTGACGGTCGTCGACGATCACCTCCTGCTACGACTGCCCCGCCGGGGCCTTCTGCTGCGTGCCGCGCTGCGCCGCATCTCGTTGATCGGGGCGCATCGCTTCCAGGGCTCGGTGCAGCGGCTCGACGGCGACAGCTGGGTGGCCGTGGACTGGCGCGAGCTGGCCGGCTGCATCCAGGACGAACTGGAACAGCGCACGGGTCTGGCCAACGAGGAATTCCTGGGCCAGGTGGCGGACAGCAGGGAGACGATCCGCGTCGTGCTCCAGGAGCGGGCGGGCGTCCGGGCGACCGCGGACCCCTACGTGGCCTCGGAGCAGTCCCTGGTGTTCGGCCACCGTTTCCACCCCGCTCCCAAGGCCCGTACCGGCGACCCGGCGGACTGGCTGGCATACGGCCCGGAGACCGGCAACCGCTTCCGCCTGCGCTACCTGGCGGTGCGCCGCCACCTCGTACGGGAGGAGGGCGAGCCGCACGCGCTGGACGCGCTGCGCCCGGTGGCCGGCGAGGAGTTCGCCGTCCTCCCCGTGCACCCCTGGCAGTACCGGCTGATGAAGGACCACGACCGGCTGCGCGAGGCGATCGCCGCGGGGGATGTCGTGGACACCGGCACGGGCGGCCCGGAGCTGGTGCCGACCGCGTCGGTGCGGACCCTGTACGCCCCCGAGAACGACACGTTCCTGAAGTTCAGCCTCAACGTCCGCCTCACCAACTGCGTCCGGAAGAACGCGAGTTACGAGCTGTCCGGGGCCGTCGCCCTCAACCGGCTGCTCCAGCCCGTCCTCGCCCGGCTCACCGACCGCTTCCCTGACTGCGCGCTCCTGGCCGAGCCCGGCTACCGCACCCTCGACCCGGGCGGCGACAGAGCCCTCCTGGAGGGCTTCGGCGTCATCGTCCGCTCCGGTCTGCGCCACCATCTGCGGCCCGGGGTCACCCCCCTGCTCGCCGCCGCGGTGGCGGACGAGTACCCGACCAGCGCGGCGCATGTCTCCCGGCTGCTCGCCCGCGGCGACGGCGACATCCTGGCCTGGTGGGACGCGTACCTCAGGCTGCTGCTGCCCCCGGTACTGGCCGCCTACTTCGAACACGGCGTCGTGCTCGAACCCCACCTGCAGAACGTCGTCGTCGGCGTCGAGGCCGACGGCACGCCCGCGCAGATGTTCTTCCGCGACCTGGAGGGCACCAAGCTCCTGCCCGGCCCTCACCGGCAGGCCCTCGCCGCCCTCCCGGCCGACGTGCGCGGTCCCCTCACCTACGACCCCGAACGCGGCTGGAACCGGGTCGCGTACTGCCTCCTCGTCAACCACACCGCCGAGACGCTCGGCGCACTGGCCGACCTCGACCCGGTGCTGGAACCCGCCCTGTGGGGCCTGGTCCGCGACCATCTCACCGGCTACGCGCGGACCGCCGGCGAACCGCCGCGCCTGCGCGCCCTGTTGTCCGGCGTACCGCTGCCGGCGAAGGCCAACCTCCTGCTGCGCTGGTCCCGCAAGGCCGACCGGCACGCCGACTACGTGCCCCTGCCCAGCCCGCTCGGCGCGGACTTCCCCCGCGAGGTGGTCCGGTGAGGCCCGAGACGTACGATCTCGTCGCCGCGCTGCCCGAGGACGAGCTGCCCGCCTACGTCTACGACCTGCCCGGGCTGCGCGCACACGTGCGGACGATCCGGGCCGCGCTGCCGGAGCGTGTCGAGTTGCTGTACGCGGCCAAGGCCAACTCCGACCCCCGCGTCCTGTGCGCCCTCGCCGAACACGTCCACGGCTTCGAGGTGGCCTCCGGCGGCGAACTGGACCACGTCCGTGCCACCGTCCCCGACGCCCTGGTCGCCTTCGGCGGTCCCGGCAAGACCCAGCAGGAGCTGGCCCGCGCACTGGACACGGGAGCCGAGCGTCTGCACATCGAGAGCGAACACGAACTCCGCCTGCTCACCACCTTGCTGGGCGACCGGGCCGTGGACGTCCTGCTGCGCGTCAACCTGCCCGTCGACGTGGGCCGGGTCGATCTGGCCATGGGCGGCGGGCCGTTCGGCATGGATCCCGTACAGCTGGACCGTTGCGTGCAAGTGCTGGAGTCGGCCCCGGGCGTCCGGCTGCGCGGCCTCCACTTCCACCTTGCCAGCGGCCTCCTGGCCCAGCCCCAACTCCTGCTCGTCGGGCAGGTTCTCGCCTGGGCCGAGAGCTGGGCCCGCGAGCGCGGAGTGGACCTGCGCGAGGTCAACGTGGGCGGCGGCATGGGCGTCGACTACACGCATCCGGCCCGGGTGTTCGACTGGGCCGCCCTCGGCGCCGGACTGCGCCGGATCCTCGCCCGCCACCCCCGCCTCACCCTGCGCATCGAGCCCGGCCGCTCGGTCACGGCGTACTGCGGCTGGTACGTCACCCAGGTCCTGGACATCAAGTTCAGCCGAGGGCACGCGTTCGCCGTGCTGCGCGGAGGCACCCACCACCTGCGCACCCCGGCCGCGAAACAGCACGACCAGCCGTTCGAGGTGATCCCCGACGACGCCTGGTCCAGGCCCTGGAACCGTCCGGAGGTCCGGGACGAGCCGGTGACACTGGTCGGTCAGCTGTGCACGCCCAAGGACGTACTGGCACGCCGGATCATGACCGAACGGCTGCGTACCGGCGACCGCGTCGCCTTCGCCATGGCCGGCGCCTACGCGTGGAACATCTCCCACCACGCGTTCCTCATGCACCCCCACCCCACCTTCCATCATGTCCACGACGCCGACGCACCCGTCGCGGGCGACACGCGTGCCCGTCGGACGTCGCGTGCCCGTCGGACGTCATCAGCGCCGTCCTCCGCCCGCCGGTGACGCACGCGCTCGCCGTCCGGGACTTCCGGCGCTACCTGTTCGGTCAGCTGGTCTCCAACATCGGCACGTGGATGCAGCGCGCCGCCCAGGACCTGCTCGTCCTCCACCTCACCGCGAACAGCGGCAGCGCGGTCGGCATCGTGACCGCGCTGCAGTTCCTGCCCCAGACGCTGCTCGGCCTGACCGGAGGGGTTCTGGCCGACCGGTATCCCAAGCGGCGGATCCTGCTCCTGACCCAGACGGTCATGGCCGCCCAGTCCCTCCTGCTGGGACTGCTCACGGTCACCGGGGCGGTGAACCTGTCGTCCCTCTACGCGCTGGCCTGCGTCCTCGGCACCGCCACCGCCGTGGACGGTCCCGCCCGCAACGCCTACCTCTGCGAACTCGTCTCCCGCGAGCGCACGGCCGGCGCGGTCAGCCTGAACGCCGCCCAGTTCAACGTGGCCCGCGCCATCGGCCCGGCCCTTGCCGGCCTGACCGTCGCGGCCTTCGGCGCGGGACCGGTGTTCCTGCTGAACACCGCCTCGTACCTGGCCGTCCTCTACGGCCTGACCACCATCCACACCGACCCGTCGGACGCCCCTTCCCGCACCCGGCCAGGACCCGTCCGAACGCGCGAGGCGCTGCGTCACATCGTCACCACCCCGGAGCTGCTCCTGCCGATCACCCTCATCGCCTTCGTGGGCACCTTCGGTCTCAACTTCCAGGTCACCATCTCGCTCGCCGCCCTCACGGTGTTCCACACGGGCGCCGCCACCTTCGGCTACCTCTCCGCCGCCTATGCCCTGGGCAGCCTCCTCGGCGCGATCTACTGGGCCAACCACCGCAAACCGCCCACCGCGCGCCGTCTGACCGGCACCACCATCGGCTTCGGCGCGCTGGAGATCGCGCAGGGCCTCATGCCGGGCTACGGCTCGTTCCTGGCCCTTCTGTTCGTCACCGGATGTCTGGCGGTGACCGTGACCACCACGGCCAACGCGCTGATCCAGCTCCATGCCGACCCGCGGGCGCGGGGCCGCGTCCTGTCCGTCTACTTCCTCGTCCTCCTCGGCGGCACCCCCATCGGCGCACCACTGGCCGGCCTGGTGTCCGACGCTCTCGGAGCCCGCTTCGCCCTGGTCCTGGGCGGCCTCGTCTCGCTCGGCGCCGGGCTCGCGCTCTCCGTCACGCGCGGTGCGGGCACGCCGTACTCTTACAACATGTAGGAGCTGCCGGGGCGGCCCCTTGCCGAGAAGGAGTGCCCGCGTGGCTTTTATTACGGTATGCGAGGATGACGCGGCTGTCCGCGACGTCCTCAAGCGTGCGCTTGAGCACGACGGCCATACGGTCGCGGCCGCTGCCACGGCGGACAGCCTGCTGCGGCACCTCGATCCGGTCCCTCAGCTGGTCGTCCTGGACCTCGGACTCCCGGACGCCGACGGCCGCGATGTCTGCCTGGCGCTGCGGGCACATGGCGTCGATGTCCCGGTACTGATGCTCACGGCTCTGGACGGCATGCAGCACAAGGTGGGCGGCTTCGAGGCGGGAGCCGACGACTACCTGACGAAACCGTTCGACATCCCGGAGCTGCTGGTGAGGGTCCGCGCCCTGCTGCGCAGGACCACCGCGACGACCCCACCGAGGGGCGTCGTGCTCGATCCCGCCAAACACGTCGTGAGCCACGGTTCGGCGAGCGAGAGCCTGACGCCGACCGAGTTCCGGTTGCTGGGCAGACTCATCGCCTCGCAGGGCGACGCCGTACGCCGCCACGCCCTCGTCGCCGCCGGCTGGCCGCACGGCGCGCAGGTCAGCGACAACACCCTCGACTCCTTCGTGCGCCGGTTGCGGACCAAACTCGGCGTGCTGGGTGTGGCCGATCGGCTGGCGACGGTCCGCGGGGTGGGCTACCGATGGCAGTGACGGGTTTCCGCGGAAGGGTCGTCGCGCTCGCGGTCCTGATCGCGACAGCGGTGGTCGCGGTGCTGGTCGTCGTCTCGCACGTGCTGCTGGGCCAGGTGACCGACGCCGACGCGAACGCGCTGGCGCACCTGCGCGCGGAAGCGGTGGCGGGGAACGTCGCCGTACGCGGCGGCCGGGTCGTGCTGATCGAGGGCGGCAACGAGGCACTGGACACGGTCTCCTGGGTGTACGCCGACGGGCACCTCATCGACGGGATCGTGCCCCCCGCCGTCCGCGACCGCGTCGACGCGCTGGTCGGCTCCGGGCGGTCCCAGACCACCACGGTCGGCAGCCACCTCCTGTACGCCCAGCCGATCCGGCTCGAAGGCCACCGCGTCATGGCGGTCGTGCGGGTGGATCTGACGCCGTACGAGACCTCGGAGCAGCGCAGCCTGACGATGTCGCTGATGCTGGGCGGCATCTCGATCCTGCTCGCGGGCGTCGTCGCACACCTCGTGGTGCGCCGCGCGCTGCGAGTGGTCCACGACATGGCCGCCCTCGCCGACGACTGGGGCGATCACGAACCCGGGCGCCGGTTCGACCTCGGCGTTCCACGCGATGAGTTCGGGGAGCTCGGGCGAACGCTGGATCGCCTGCTCGACCGCGTGGACAACGCGCTCGCGGACGAGCGCCGGCTCACCGACGAGATCGCCCATGAATTGCGGACGCCCCTGACCGCCCTGCGGGGCGAGGCGCAACTGGCACAGCTCTCCCGTCATGATCTGGCACCGGAGACCGTGCTGACCGAGGTCGACCGCCTGAACGCGGCGATCACGACGATTCTGGGCACCGCCCGGACCCGCGTCGACGGCGGTACCCGGTGCGATCTCCGGGCCGCGGCGCGCGCGGCGATCGCCGGGCGCTCCATCGAACTGGCCGTCCCCGCGGGCGTCGACGTCGCCGTGGCGAACGAACTCGTCGTGGCCGTGTTGTCGCCGCTGCTGGAGAACGGTCTGCGGCATGCGCGTTCGCGCGTGCGGATCACGGCGCGCACGCGGCCCCAGGGGGTCGTGGTCCATGTCCTCGACGACGGCCCGGGGTTCGACCCGGCGGAGGTCGACCGGGTCTTCGAAGCGGGCGTGACCGGCGGCCACGGGCACGGGTTGGGGCTGGCCGTGGTGAAGCGCCTCGCCACGTCCGCGGGCGTCGCGGTGCGTGCTTTCGCGGAGGGTCACGGTCGCGTCGAAGTGACCTTCCCCATGCCGGAGGCGATCGCGTAGTCAGGTTGTGTGCAGGTTGGCCGAGCCAGCATCGGCGCATGACAACGACAAGCGAGGCCCGGGCGCACCGCGGCGGGCGGCTGATGCTGAACAAGGTTCCCGAGGTCACCGTCTGGTTCTGGGTGATCAAGATCCTGTGCACGACGGTCGGTGAGAGTTTCGCCGACTGGATCAACATGAAGCTGGGCGTCGGCCTGGTGAACACGGCATGGATCTTCACCGCGGTGTTCGTCGTGGTCCTGGGCGTCCAGCTGCGGCTGAAGCGGTACGTCCCGTTCCCGTACTGGCTGACCGTGGTCGTCGTGAGTGTCACGGGCACGCTGTACACCGACATCCTGACCGACCAGCTCAACGTGCCGCTGTGGATCAGCTCGGCCGTCTTCTCGGTCCTGCTCGCCGTGGTCTTCGGCGCGTGGTGGCTGCGCGAGCGCACCCTCTCGATCCACTCGGTCACCACGCCCGCGCGCGAGTCGTTCTACTGGCTCACCGTTCTCGTCACCTTCGCGCTGGGCACCGCGACCGGCGACTGGACCCTTGAGCTGACCGGCTGGAGCCCGGGAGTCTCGGTCCTGCTGCCGCTCGGCCTCATCGCGGCGATCACGCTGCTGTGGAGGTTCGGCGCGAACCCGGTGCTGTCCTTCTGGCTCGCCTACATCCTGACCCGGCCGCTGGGCGCCAACATCGGCGACTGGCTCGCCTCCCCGAAGGTCGCTCAGAGCCCGGGCGACCCGACCGGCCTCGCGCTCGGCACCTTCACCACCAGCCTGATCTTCCTCGGCCTGATCCTGGCGACCGTCGTCCACCTGACGGTGACACGCTCCGACGTGACCGAGACCCATGACGCCACGCACGCCCCGGGGACCGCCGCCGACCCGCGAAGGGAGCGCGTCGCGCTGGCGGGCTTCGGCCTTCTGGCCGTCGCGACCGTGGCCCTGCTGGTCTGGGCGCACAACCAGCCGCACGTCGGCCCGGCGCCGGAGAGCGACGCCACCTCCACCGTTCATCTCGCCCCCGGCCAGGCCGTGCAGAAGTTCCCGCCCGCGAAGGTCGACGCGTTGCGGGCACTCGCGTCGACCTCGCTCAAGGACGCGCGGTCGGGGAACGCGGGCGGCGCCCGTGCGGCCGCGCAGTCGCTGCGCGACCTCTGGGACGCGGACCAGGCCACGCTTCAGCCGCTGGACGACACCGGCTGGACGTTCCTCGACGCCCAGATGGACCAGGTCCTGAAGACCTTCGGCATCGACCACCCGAACCCGCCGATGCCGCCGGCCCGGCAGGAAGCCGAACTCACCACCCTCCTGACGGACATGCGCTGACGGTGAACGTGACCCGGACGGTGAGACCGAGGGCGCAGTGGCGCGTAGTACCGCGGTACGACCCGGCGGGCACGGATCAGTCCGCGGTACCACCGAATCCGGGTGGCGCGGCTCCTAACTTTTCCGGTGAGGCGTCCGGGGCGACGGACCGGCGCCGGTTCCGACAGGAAGAGACACACATGATCGACGCTCAGCAGCTGACCAAGCGGTACGGCGAGAAGACGGCCGTCGACGGCCTGGAATTCGCCGTGCGGCCGGGCACGGTGACCGGCTTCCTCGGGCCTAACGGCGCGGGAAAGTCCACGACCATGCGCATGATCGTCGGACTCGACGCCCCGACCAGCGGCTTCGTCACGGTGAACGGACACCGCTACGCCCGCCACCACGCGCCGCTGCAAGAGGTCGGAGCGCTTCTGGAGGCGAAGTCCGTCCATCCGGGCCGCTCCGCCTACAACCATCTGCTGGGACTCGCCCTCACACACGGGATCCCCCGGCGCCGGGTCGACGAGGTCATCGACATGGCGGGGCTGGGCGGCGTGGCGAAAAAGCGGGCCGGTGCGTTCTCCCTCGGGATGGGGCAGCGGCTCGGTATCGCGGCGGCGTTGCTGGGCGATCCGCAGACGGTGATGCTGGACGAGCCGGTCAATGGGCTGGACCCGGAGGGCGTGCTCTGGATCCGCAACCTGTTGAAGGCCCTCGCCCACGAGGGGCGAACCGTGTTCGTGTCGTCCCATCTGATGAGCGAGATGGCTCTGGTCGCGGACCACCTGATCATCGTGGGGCGCGGGCGCCTGCTGGCGGACACCACGGTGGGAGACCTCGTCCGGCAGGCGGGCGGCGACACGGTGCAGGTGGCCACCGGGGAGCCGGCCCGACTGCGGGAGGCGCTGGCCGGACCCGGGGTCGAGATCACCAGCCGGGCCGGTTCCGAGGACCTCCAGGTGGCCGGGCTGAGCGCCCGCGAGGTCGGCCTGAGGGCGGCCGAGCACGGGATCGCGCTGTTCGAACTGACGGCGCGGGCGGTGTCGTTGGAGGAGGCGTTCATGAACCTGACCAGGGACGCCGTGGAGTACCACGGCTCCACGGCCGTCGAGAGCATCGAGACCGCAGGGAAGTCCGCATGAGTACCCTCACCACGACGATCGAGGCGCCCACGGCAGCCCCGGCCCGACCCGCCTACCGTGTGACCGGGCGTCGCGTGCTGGCCTCGGAGTGGGCCAAGCTGTGGTCGCTGCGCTCGACCTGGATCACCCTGGGCCTCGGTCTGCTCTTCCTCGTCGCCTTCGGCCTGATCGCGGCGAACCACTACAGGTCCGGGATCGGCTCCGCGCATCAGGACCGGGACTTCGCCACCGCCACGGCGGTGAGCCTGTCCCTCTTCGGCACCAACTTCGCGCAGCTCGCCCTCGGCGTGCTCGGCGTGCTGGTCACGGCGGGGGAGTACTCCACCGGGATGATCCGCTCGACGCTCGCGGCCGTACCGCGCCGACTGCCGGTGCTGTGGTCCAAGGCGGCCGTGTTCGGGCTGGTCGCGCTGGTGGTCGGCACTCTCGGCGCGTTCGTCGCCTTCGGGTTCGGCAGCGGCATCGTGTCCGGAACCCCCGCCGCCATGGGCTTCACCCACGCGGGCGTCGTACGGAGCCTGCTGGGCGCCGGTCTCTACCTCGGCCTGGTCGGTGTGATCGGCACGGCTCTGGGCGCCCTGCTGCGGTCGGTGGCCGGTGGCATCTCGGTGCTGGTGGCCGGCCTGATGCTGGTTCCGGGACTGATCTCCCTGCTGCCCAGCGCCTGGCAGGACGACATCAGCCCCTACCTGCCGAGCAACGCGGGCGAGTCGATGTTCGCGCTGACCCACGACAGCACCACCCTGTCGCCGGGCACCGGGCTGCTGGTCTTCCTCGGCTGGACGGCGCTCGCGCTGGCGGGAGCGGCGTACCGGCTGGTACGCAGCGACGTCTGACCCCTGCACCATGAGCGGATGACGACCTTGACCACCACCACGATCACTGACGACATCAGCGGGATGGGGCCGCTGGCCGCCCCGTTCGCCCGGGCCGGTCAGCGGCTCCGCCAGGCGGACCGGGGTCGCCCATGGGTACTGGACACCGCGGTGGTGGTGCTGGTCCTTCTCCTGTTCTGTCTGCCGGACCTGCCGCACCACGGCGGCGCGGGGGACGGGGACGGGGACGACCGGCACAGGTTCCAGTTCGCCTTCACCCAGCTCCCCCTCGCGGTGGTGCTGGCTCTTCAGGCCGGTCTGGTGCTGCCGCTGATATGGCGGCGGCGCCGGCCGCTGGCGGCCTTCGCCGCCATAGCCGTCGTCTTCGTCCTGCAATGGTCGCTGGGTGCCGCGCTGCGCGCGGACATCGCCCTGTTCGTGGCCCTGTACAGCCTGGCCCTGCACGGGCAGCTGCGGCGGTTGCCGTGGGCCTGCGGGGTCATGGCGGCAGGGATGGTGCTGGTGGCGGTGCGGGTCTCGCCTGCCGTGTCGGTCTGGGACGCCCTGTTCTTCCTGCTGAGCACGGTGATCGCGGCCCTGGCCGTCGGCCTGATGGTGCGGACCCGGCGGGCGCGGCTCGCGGGCCTGCGGGAGCGGGCGGCGCGGCTGGAGACGGAACGCGACCAGCGCATCAGACTCGCGACCGCCACGGAACGCGCCCGGGTGGCCCGGGAGATGCACGACATCGTGGGCCACAACCTGTCCGTCATCATCACCCTTGCCGATGCCGGCGCGTACGCCGCGGACACCGCTCCCCAACGCGGCAAGGAGGCCCTCCAGCTCATCGGTGACACGGGCCGGACGGCCCTGGGCGAGCTGCGCCGGGTGCTGGGTGTCCTGCGCGAGGCATCGGACGGCACCCGTCGGGCGCCCGAACTCTCCCCCCAGCCGGGCCTGGCGGACATCGCGTCGCTGTGCGACAGCGTGCGCACCGCCGGACTGGAGATCGTCTACCGGACGGTCGGAGAGGTGGGCGCCCTGGACCGGGGCATGCAGCTGGCGGTCTATCGCATCGTCCAGGAAGCCCTGACCAACACCCTGAAGCACGCCGGTGCCGGCACCCGGGTGACCCTGTCGCTCGTCGTCGAGGACGAACGGCTCGTCATCAGGATCCGGGACGACGGACCGGGCGGGCAGCGCGGACCATGGAACGAGGAAGGACACGGACTGGTGGGCATGCGCGAACGAGCGGCGCTGTACGGAGGGACCGTGCACGCCGGTCCCGCGGCAGAGGGCGGATGGGGCGTCGAGGCCGCCCTCGACCTGACATCCGGGGAAGGCGCCCGGTGACCACGGTCCTCGTCGTCGACGACCAGCAGTTGCAGCGCTACGGCTTCCGGGTGCTGCTCGACTCCATGCCCGAGACGGAGGTGGTCGGCGAGGCCGCGAACGGGGTCGAAGCCGTCCGCAAGGCCGCCGAACTGCGTCCCGACGTCGTGCTGATGGACGTACGGATGCCCGGCATGGACGGCATCGAGGCGACCCGCCGGATAGCCGGGTCCGGGGGGCGCTCCCGCGTCCTCGTGCTGACCACCTTCGACATCGACGAGTACGTGCACGCCGCTCTGCGGGCCGGGGCCAGCGGCTTCCTCCTCAAGGACGCGCGGCCCGAGGAACTCCTCGCCGGGATCCGGGCGGTGGCCGGCGGCGACGCGGTGATCGCGCCGGTCCTCACCCGCCGCATCCTGGACGAGTACGCCCGGCACGTGCCCGCCGTAAGGGCGGACCGGGCCGAGGACCCGCGACTGGCCTCCCTCACCGAACGCGAGCGCGAGATCCTCGTCGCCATCGGCAAGGGCTGGACCAACGGTGAGATCGCCGCCCGCTTCGTCGTGACCGAGTCCACCGTGAAGACACATGTCGGCCGCGTCCTGGCCAAGATAGGTGCCCGCGACCGGGTCCAGGCCGTGATCTTCGCCTACGACCAGGGGCTCGCCCGCCCCGGTTCCGGTTGACCGCGGTGTCCGCGCCCGAGGGGCTGCCGGCCACCGTGGGCAGGCGCCGGTACGTTCAGCCGGGAATCACCCTGATCGCGTTCGCCGCCGCCGGCGGGATGCTCGCCGCGCACCGGACCGCTCTGGACACCGGCGCCGATCGGCTGGCCGCCGCCGACGGGGAGTGGCTGGTGCTCGCCTGCGTCGCGGCCGCGGCCACCTGGGTGTGTGCGGCCGTGGCGCAGCAGGGCGCGGTACGCGAACGGCTGCCCAGGGGACGGCTGGTGGCGGCGCAGTTCGCGGCCGGCGCCGCCAATCACCTCCTGCCCGCAGGGGCTGGAGCCGCGGTGGTCAATCTGCGGTTCCTGACACGGTGCGGGCTGTCCACCCGGCGCGCGGCGACCGCGCTTGCGGTGAAAGCGGCCGTCGGCGGGGCGGTCCGCTGCGCGCTGGGGGTGGCTCTGCTGGTCGCCTCGCCCGACACGGTTCATCTCTCCGCGCGGGCCCCGCAGTTGCTGGTCCTGCTGCCGGTGGCGGCCGGAGCCGCCGTCCTGACGGTCGCGATCAGCGGCCGTCTCAGGCGCATGACGGGCCGGGTCTTCGCGGACGTGCGGGACGTGCACCGGCACCGGGCGCGGGCCTGTGCGCTGTGGGGCGGGTCGGTCGCGTTCGCTCTGCTGCATGCCGGTGTGGTCGTCGCCGTGGTCCATGCGATCGGTGTCGGCCTCCCCGTGGGCCGCGTGGTGATGGCCTATCTGGTCGCCAGTGGTGCGGCGGCGCTGCTGCCCACACCGGGCGGACTGGGCTCACTGGACGCCGCACTCGCCCTCGCGCTCACGGCGGCCGGCGCGCCGGGACCGGCGGCTGTGTCGACGGTTCTCGGCTACCGCCTGCTGACCGGATGGCTGCCGATGGCCCCGGGGCTGCTGGTCCTGGCGCTGCTGGCCCGCCGCTCGGCACTGTGAACCGGCGAGGTGCCCGCCCCCTCCGGGGCGCCGTGAACGCCTTCGCGCCACCAGCCGGGACGCCACGCGTACGATTAGGCATACCTTAGTAGGTCGGTTCCGGTCGTCCACCCGCGAGCAGTCACCGGTGGGCTGGCGAGGGCCGTACGGCGGAGTGTTGGACAGGGGGGTGATGAGAAGTGGCAGGCAAGCGTCGGGATGAGAGACGTCAGCACGGCGAGCTCGTCGGGGATGTGCTGGCCGTGCTGTGGGGGGCCGGTCGGCCGATGACCGCGCAGCAGGTGAACGAGGCGCTCGACAGGGGGCTGGCCAGAACGACCACGGCCACCGTCCTCAGCCGTCTGTACGAGAACGGCACGCTGCGCCGGACCCCGTCGAAGCGGGGTTTCGCCTATGAGCCGGTGGAGGACGCTCAAGGGCTCGTCGCCGGTCGTATGCGCCGTGAGCTGGAGAGCGATCCGCATCGGGACCTGGTGCTGAAGCGATTCGTTTCCTCCCTGTCCCAGGACGACGAGGAGACGCTGCGGCGCCTGCTCCTCGAAGCCGAGGCCGAAGCCGAAGCCGAGCCCGAGGCCGAGGCCGAGGCCGAGCCCGAGGCCGAGGAAGAGGACGAACCCGAGGCCGAGGACGAGTCACCGTGACGTACGTACTGGTCCTGGTCGTGCTGGCCCTCGGCTTTCCCTGGGGCGGCGCCTTGGTCGCGCGGCGCCTGGTCGGGCTGCTGCCGCCGCGTGAGGCGTGCTGGGCACTGACCGGTGCGGCGGTCCTGCTCGCCGGCGGGACGATCGCGGCGCTGATCGGGTTGTTCCATGTGCCGTTCCTGGCTTCGCTGGAGCAGGTGTCCCTGGCCCGTGTGGTGGAGGTGTGGCCGGCCGCGGTCCCGTTCGCCGTCGCGGCCGCGGTGGCGCTTTCCGTCCAGCTGACGCTGCTGCTGAGCCGCTGGTTCAGGCAGCGATCGCTGCTCAGGCGTGCCTGGCAGGCAGCCGAGAAGGGGACGGACGAGGGCGATCTGATCGTGGTTCCGGGAGCGGACGTGGACGCCTTCGCTCTTCCCGGACACCGGGGACGGCGCGGCCGGGTTGTCATGACGTCGGGAGCGGCGCGGTTGCTGACGACGAAGGAGCGCGCGGTGTTGATGGCCCATGAACGCGCTCACCTGGCCGGTCGGCATCACCTGCTCTCTGCGGTCGTCGATCTGGCCGCTGCCGTCCACCCCGCCCTGCGCGGTATGCGCGAGTCGCTGGCGTTCCACCTGGAGCGGTGGGCGGACGAACGTGCGGCCGCGGTTGTCGGCGATCGGCGGGTGACGGCTGCGGCCATCGCGCGGGTGGCGCTGGCCAGAGCGTCCCAGGACCGGCCCCGCGCGGCGGGATTCCCGCTGCTGTCGGCGGCGAGTGGGCCCGTGCCGCAGCGGGTCGAAGCCCTGCTTCGACCGGAGCCCGCGGCACCGAGCGGCCGGGGCCGGCGCGCGGGTGCCGTGCTCCTGGCGTGCGCGATCGCCGCTGTGGCACTGACTGCTCTCGCCCTGGCCTACGGGCTGCATGAGTACGTGGAATTCGCCTGCGTCGCCGTGCGGGGCGGCTGATCGCGGGCCCGGCCACGCGGGACCGCGCGGCTGGTGCGGCGCGCATCGTGCCGGTCAGGCGGCGGCCGCGCTGGTGGGCCGGGTCTGTTTCGCGGTGAGCGCGCTGTTGTAGCGGCGCAGGAGGAGCAGGGCCGTGGCGGCGAGGCCGGTGAGGAGCCCGAGCCAGATGCCGAGGGTGTCGAGGTTCAGGGCGTAGGCGAAGAGCCATGCGGTGGGCAGCCCGAGGGCCCAGTAGCCGATCAGCGTGATGCGGAAGCCGCTCTTGGTGTCGTCCAGTCCGCGCAGCAGGCCGACGCCGATGTTCTGGGCGCAGTCGAAGAACTGCAGGAACGCGGTGACGATCAGCAGATGGGTGGCGATGGCCAGGGCCCGGTCGGATCCGGTGTCGAGGAACGGGGCCAGGACGAGGCGAGGCAGGGTGAGGTACCCGAGGCCGACGACGGTCATGACGGCTGCGGCACAGGCCAGGGCGGTGTTCTTGATGCGGCGGGCACCGTCGTGGTTGCCGAGGGCGAGTTCCCGGCTGACGTTGATGGACGCGGCGTGGGAGAGTCCGACGGCGACCTGGAAGACGATGTAGACGAGCTGGTTGACGGCGGTGTGCGCGGCGAGTGCGTCGGGGCCGAAGGAGCCGGCCATGAGCGCGGTGACGGAGAAGAATCCGGCCTCGGAGCCGTAGGTGGCCGCGATGGGGACGCCCAGGCTCAGGAGGCGCCTGACGGTGGCGGTCTCGGCGCGGGTGATGTCCAGGGTGAGCAGCGGTGCCAGCTGGCCCTCGCGCTTCGCGGCCAGGTAGAGCGCGAGGAAGGTCAGCAGGTAGACGGTGGAGGTGGCGATGCCGACGCCGGTCAGGCCGAGGTGGGGGAGGCCGAAGGTGCCGTGGATGAGGGCCCAGTTGAGTCCGGCGTTCACGGCGATGGAGGCGAGGGTGATCCGCAGGAGCGCCTGGGGGCGGCGCATGCCGACGGTGAACTGGCGGATCGCCTGGAACCACAGGCAGGGCAGCAGGCCGGGGGCGAGCGCGTAGATCATCGTCCGGGCGAGGCCGACGACATCGGCGTCCTGTCCGAGCAGGGGCAGGGCCTGTCCGATGAGGACCATGACGAGCGCCCCGGCGACACCGGCCAGTGTGGCGACCGCCATGGCGGCCCGGACGAGGCCCCGGACCTCCTCCGTGCTGTCGTCTTCCGCGCCTGCGCTTGCGTGTTCGGCTCGGGCGGCTGCCGCGGCGATCTGGTTGCCGACGGAGGTGACCAGGCCGACGCCCATGGTGCGTATCTGGTTGAAGATGACGATGGCGAGGCCGCCGGCCGCGAGTTCGGTGGTGCCCAGCAGGCCCATCATCACGGTGTCGGTGGTCGTCAGGGCGACCTGCGCGAGCTGGGTGAGGACGAGGGGGACGGCGAGGGCTCCGAGGGCGCGGCTGTCACGGAGGAGGGTGGTCAGCATCAGGGTTACCGGTTCCTGCGGAGCTTGGTGAGCCGTTCTTCGACTTCGCGTTCGACGGCGGGTTGGAGGAGGCCGTGTTCGGTCATCCAGTCGTCGTTGAAGACGGTGTCCATGTACTTCTCCCCTCCGTCGTTGATCAGGGCGACCACAGTGCTGCCTGGCGGCAGCAGGGGCAGCCGGGCCAGCGCCTCGTGGACGACACCGCCGGCGGAGCCGCCGATGAGCAGTCCGGTCCTCGCGACGGCGCGGCAGGTGGCGAAGGCTTCGATGTCGCCGACCTTGACGCCCTCGTCGATGAGGTCGAAGTCGACCAGGGCGCCGATCTCGGCGCCTTCGGGGGTGCCGGTGCCGGACTGGTAGTAGTCGTGGGCGGGCCCGCCGAACGCGATCGATCCCTTCGGCTCGACACCGATGGTGGAGAAGCCGGTGACCAGCTTGGCGAGTTCGCGGCCCGTACCGCACAGGCCGCCACCGGTGCCGACGGCGCCGATGAGGATGTCGATACGGCCGTCGAGGGCTTCGGCCAGTTCGTGTGCGACGGGGGAGTAGCCGACGCCGTTGGCGGGGTTGTTGTGCTGCTCGGTGAAGATGGTGTTGTCCTGGCCTCGGGCCATGTCCTCGGCGAGTTCTTCGCGGGCCGCGGTGTGGAGTTCCTCCCCTGAGCTGTCGCCGTCGACGTAGACGAGTTCGGCGCCCAGGGCCTTCATGGCGCGCAGCTTGTCGGCGGCGGCGTGGTGGTCGACGACGGCGGTGAAGGTGTAGCCGCGCTCGGCGGCGATGACGGACAGGCCGAGTCCGGTGTTGCCGGACGTGGACTCGATGATGCGTCCGCCGGGGCGCAGTTCGCCGGCGGCTTCGGCGGCGTCGATCATGGCGCGGGCCATGCGGATCTTCGCGGTGCCGGTGGGGTTGAACATCTCCAGCTTCAGCAGCAGGCGGCTGCCGGTCTCGGTGGTGGCCAGTTCCAGCAGGGGGGTGCGGCCGATCAGGTCGGACACGCGGGAGACCACGGCGGGCCGCTGCACGGCTCCGGGCATCAGAAGACTCCTGTGAGGGGGACGCGGGGTGACGGGTGTGCGGTGCTGGGGATCAGGTGAAGTGGCGGTCGAGGCGCCAGCGTGGCCGGGGGCGGTCGATCTGGTCGATGACGACCTTGGGCGGCAGCGGCAGGTCGTGGAAGGGAGACTCGTTGGAGTCCATCTGGTAGCCGGCCGTGTTCGGGTAGAGCAGCAGGTCCCCGACGCGTGGCGGGTACGGGAAGGCGATCTTGCGCCAGGTGAGCATGTCCGATTCCAGGCAGGTCGCGGCGCCCACGCTGGCCGGGAACACCCCGGAGGGGCCCGCGGGTGCGGCTCGGTCCTGGCGGATCAGCTGCGGGTCGGGCAGGTATTCGCTGTTGAACCACTGCTCGGACAGACTCAGGCTGGTCCCGTCGACGGTCACGATCCGGTAGCCGTCGCGGTCCTTGACGCCCTGGACGCGGAAGACGGTGGCGCCGGCCTGGTCGAGCAGGGCGCGGCCGGGTTCGAGGAGCAGCTCGATCCCGGCGTCCCCGATCAGGTCGGCCAGCGTGGAGCCGGTGTCCCGCGGGTGGATCGCCAGCAGGGCCGCCAGGGCGTCCGCGCCGGCCACGGGCGAGTGATACGGGTAGAAGTCACCGCTCCGGAACGTTTTGCGGGCGTGGTAGTGGGTGGGGCGCTGGGCGGTGAGGAAGGTGTGCCAGCTGTCGGCGTCGGTGTAACTGACGGGCAGGCCACCGCCGATGGAGATCCGGCCGGCCTCCAGCCCTTGGAGCCGGGCGGTCAGGCACAGGCCGACGAGGCGGGCGGCGAGGTCCGCGCGGGGCTGGAGGGCGTAGCCGGACAGATGGAAGCTGAAGCCCTCCATCCGGATCGCGTCCCCGGCTTGCAGGCATCGCTCAAGGGCGGTGGCCAGTTCGCTTTCGTCCATCCCGAACCGGGAGTGCGGCTGGGCGTCGGGCAGGACGCGCAGCAGCACGCGGGCCGGACGGACGCGGCCGGTCAGGGCCAGCGAGATCACCCGGTCCAGCTCGTCGAGGGCGTCCACGGCGATGGTCGCGCCGTGGGTGACGGCCAGGCGCAGCAGGGCCGGGTCCTTGGCCGGGCCGGTCACCATGAGGTGTTCGCCGCGTACGCCGTGGCCGAGGGCTTCGCGCAGTTCGGCGGCGGACGCGACATCGACGCCGGCCCCGCAGGCGGCGGCGCGTTCGACGAAGACGGCGGCCTTGTTGGCCTTCTTCGCGTAGTAGACGAACCCGTCCACCCCCGCCCGGGTGAGCGCGTCCTGCATCGCGGTGAGGTTGGCGGTGAACGCGTCGGGCAGCAGGAAGTGGAAAGGGCCGCCCAGCGCGTGGGCGAGTTCGGCGGGGAGCCCGCTGGCGACGACCCGGCGGGTGGCCGCGCCGGGTAGGGCGGGCAGCGTCGGCCAGGAGGCGGCAGTGGCTACTTCCACAGCGATATCTCCGTTCCCAGGCCCTGTTCGAGGGCGAGCTGTGCGAAGCGGTGTCCCAGGGCGATGTCGGTGACGACCAGGCCGCTGTTGTACGCGAAGATGCGCTGATCGGCCGTGGTGCGCGCCCTGTGGACGCCGGAGATGACGACCGGCAGCTCCAGGTCCACGGCGGGCAGCTTGCCTTCGGCGTCGGCCATGTCGGTGCCGGTGACCCGCATCTGGGCCTCGCTGGTGGCGATGACCCGGTCGGCGCGGTGCAGGGTGGAGGGGGCCAGCCCATGGCCGACGAGGATCGCTGTCGCGCCGGGGCGCAGCCAGTCGGCCTCGACGGCGGCGGTCGTGTGCCCACCGGCGGTCGCGACGACCACGTCGGCGTCGCGGGCGGCGGACTTCAGGTCGGTGACCAGTTCCACCTGCCGGCCGGGGAAGTGGCGGGCGAGTTCGGCACGGACGGCGGCGATGCCGTCGGGGTGGGTGCCCGACAGCAGCAGCCGGTCCAGCGTCGGCAGGGTGGTCAGCAGGAACGGCAGCGCGAGACGGCCTTGGGTGCCGGTGCCGATGACCAGAGCGGTCGAGGCGTCCGGGGCGGCGCATTCGCGGGCCAGGAGCGCGGAGACGGCGGGGGTGCGCAGGGATCCGATGCGGGAGCAGTCCATCAGCGCGACCGGCAGGCCGGTGACGTCGTCGTAGATGGTCAGGGTCGTGTAGTAGTGCTGCCGCTCGCGGCTCTCGTGCAGCCCGTGCTTGTACGAGGTCTTGATCGCGACGACCTCGCGGACGCCGTCGCGGCCGAGCATCGCGTACGCGACGGAGTGGCCGTCGGCGGGCTTGACGGTGAGCTTGCGCGGGTTGTCCGAGCCGCCTGCCGCCAGGGTGCGGTAAGCCTGCTCGACGGTGTCGACGACATCGGTCAGGGAGATGTCCAGACCGGCGAGGTCGCTGGTGGACAGCGCGCGCACGGTGGTGTCGTCCCGGTCCATGTAGGGCCCCTTCAAAAGTGGTTCGGCGTCGGGTGGAACTGACTGGTCAGACGGTCCAGGCGGTCAGCGCCGCCTGCCCGTAGCCGTGCTCGTGGCGCTCGGCCCGCGGGCGGGTCGGACGGTCCTGGACGCGGACGGAGGCGCGCTTGAGCCAGCGGTCGGTGCCGTCGTAGCGCGCCGTGAAGGGCACCCGCCCGTGGACGACGATGTCGTTGTCCACGACCAGGACGTCGCCCGGCTCCAGACTCACCGCGACCGAGACACGGGCCAGTTCGTCCTCCAGCCGTCGGTACGCCCCGCGCCACTCGGCTTCCGCCTCGTCCAGCGGGGTGTAGGCGGGGTCGAACCGCAGGGTCAGGCCCTCGGGGGTGTCGAACAGGGCCGGTACCGGGGCGGGACGGCCGGCGAACTGCTGGGCCTCCTCGTAGGCGTCGTCGGGCAGGATCGGCACGACCGGTCGCTTGAGTCGTTCCACGTCCGCCGGTGCGAGGGCGGTGCGGCGGACGCTGGCCGCGGTGGTGGCGATGCCGTCGTGGTTGCGCATGCAGCACAGCAGGAGCAGGTGCGCGCGGCCGGGGTGGAAGGCGTCCTCGGTGTGCGGGGTGAGCAGCACATCGCTGGAGGCGCCGGTCTGCTCGTTCTCGTGGCCGGGGGAGGGAACGATGTTGTGGACGAACCGGCCGTCCTGCTGGCCTTCCCAGGCGATCGGGGTGCCCATCAGAGCGGAGACGAGCAGCAGGACCACGTCCCACAGCGCACCGGCGTCGCCGACGCTCGACCAGTGGCCCGGGGTGGGCCCGAGTCCGGCGTCGTCGAGGTGCAGGCCGCGCAGGACGAACAGCCCGTCGGCGGTGTCCACGGGGCGCAGCGCATGCCGTACGGCGTCGGAGAGTTGAGCGCACGCGCCGGGCAGGGCGGCGAGCAGTTCGGGCGAGGTGGCCGAGGTGTGGTCGGCCAGCAGCTTGGCGGCGACGGTGGTCAGTTCGGCCGCGGCGGCATCGTCGAGAGGGCGTACCGGGGCAGGGCAGGTGGGCACGGTGGCACCTTCCGGGGCAGGGCAGGGCAGGGCAGGGCAGGGCAGGGCAGGGCGGAGCGCGGGCATGCGGCATCGCCGCACCGGCTCGAAAGCGGGGGAATGGGAAGACGGTCGGGCGTTGCGCGGCTGGAGGCGCCGCCGGACACCAGGGAAGGTAACAACGCCGACTTGGTGAGGCAACCCTAACTTGCTTGAGCGACTACATCAACGTAGTCCATTTTTGGGGCGGCTGACGCGTGCCTGACTAACCGTCAAAAGCCTTGCTGAGCAGGCTATTTGAGGTGTCAAAGGATCGCTTGCGCGGACGCGGAGGGCGCTCGGCGCGGCTTGCGGAGCCCGGCCTGATTAGGTTAGGTAACCCTAAGAACGACCAAGTGCTTACCTGAGACGAGGACCAGACGTGGGCGTCACCAGACGACAGCTGCTGTGGGCCGGCACCGGCATTTCAGCGGCCGGACTTCTCGCGGCCTGCCGCGGCGGCAGCGATGACTCCAAGGCGCCCGCGAGCTCCGGCGGAACCGGTGAGCCCCGCACCGGCGGCACGCTGCGCGTCGGGGCGCTCGGACATGCGAGTGCGATCACCCGTGACCCGCACGGCACCCAGGCCAACGAGAGCGACTACCTGATCCTCGCCCTCGTCTTCGACACCCTCACGATTCCGGGCGCCAAGGACAACACCGCGCCGCGGCTCGCCGCGTCGTGGGAGCCGTCGGCGGACCTGAAGACGTGGACGTTCAAGATAGCCAAGGACGCCGTGTTCCACGACGGCACTCCGGTGACCGCCGACGACGTGGTGTGGTCGCTGAAGCGGCTGCGCAATACCCCTTCCGGCGCGGCACGCCTGCCCGGAATCCGGGCCGGGAACATCAGCGCCAAGGGCACGGACACGGTCGTGGTCGTCTCCGACTACGCCAACGCCGACTTCCCCCTGATGACCCGCTTCTCCTCCTTCGTGCTGAAGAAGGGCACCAAGGCGGCGGACCTCGCCAAGGCGCCCGGAACCGGCCCGTTCAGACTGGACTGGTTCCGGGGCGGCAACGCCCGCCTGGTGCGCAATGACAAGTGGTACGGCCCCCACGTGTACCTCGACGCGATCGAGGTCACCATGTTCGAGACCCCGCAGGCGATGGCGAACGCCCTGCTCGCGGGACAGATCGACCTCGCCTCCAACGCCGGGGCGGTGGCCGCGCGCACCGCCGGGTCCCGGCACGACATCCAGGTGCTGCGCCGTCCCAACGACATGGCGATGCCCGTCGTCATGCGCACCGCGAAGGGCAGTCCGTTCGCGGACCAGCGGGTCCGTGCGGCGATGCGGCTGGTCGTGGACCGTGCGGCGATGGTCGAGCAGGTCCTGTCCGGCTACGGCACGGTCGCCAACGACATCCTGGGTACCGGCGACCCGGACTACGCCAAGGACATCCCGCAGCGCAAGCGCGACCTCGCCCAGGCGAAGCGGTTGCTGAGCGACGCGGGCTTCGACGTGTCAAAGACCTACGAACTGGTCACCACCGAGGACATCGCCGGTCTGGCCGACTCGGCAACGCTGTTCGCGAACCAGGCCCGCGAGGCCGGGATCAAGATCAAGGTCGTCAAGCAGGAGTCCGGCGCGTTCTGGGAGAAGACCTGGAAGTCCGGCGACTTCTACACCACTTACTGGGGCACCAACGACTCGGTCGTCTTCTTCGCCTCCAAGACCATGGTCAGCGAGGCGGGCCAGAACGAGGCCGGCTGGGACGATCCCGGGTTCGACGCCGCCTACCGCAAGGCCATCGGCAGCGGTGACCCGAAGAAGCGCGCGGCGGCACTGAAGGAGCTCCAGCAGATCGAACACGACCGCTCCGGCTACCTGCTGTGGGGCATGGCCGACGGCATCGACCTGGCCGCCGCCAAGGTGCGGAACCTGCCCAAGCTGCCCGGCTACGGCCGCGTCCAGCTCGAAGGCGTGTGGCTGCGTTGAGCCCGGCCACCGGGACCGGTCCGGGGGGCGGCCCCGACATGGGGGTGGTCCCCGCTCTCCTTGCCTGGAACATCCCCCCTCTGCTCTCTGGAACGGCCCCCCCCCCCCGTCTATGCCCTCGCCCCTCGCGGGGGTGTGGGTCTTCGGGAGCCCCCCCCATTGGTCTTTCTCTTTTCCCCGCCCCCGCCGCGGGGGCGGCCACCGCGCGCCGGGCCGGGAACATCGCCCTGCGGATCGCGGGAACGGCCGCACGCCGCCTCCTCCTGCTCATCGCGTTGCTCGCGCTGGTGTTCGCGGCCGTGGAACTGCTCCCCGGTGACGCCGCCGGCGCCACGTCCGAGCGCGGGGAGAGCGCGGCCGACCTCGCCACGCGCCGCCATCTGCTGGGCCTGGACCGGCCGTTGTGGGAGCGGTTCGCCGACTGGATGACCGCCCTGCCCACCGGCGACCTCGGCACCTCCGCCCGCGGCCAGAAGGTCACCGAACTCCTCGCCGACCCGCTGCCCAATACGCTCGTCCTCGCCGCGAGCGCGTTCGTGCTCACCGTGGCGCTCTCCCTGCTGCTGGGCTGCTGGGCCGCGTCGCGCCCCGGCCGCCCGGCCGACCGGATCATCTCCCACACCTCCACCGCCGCGTTCGCGGTGCCCGAGTTCGTGGTCTCGGCCGCCCTGCTGCTGGCGCTGTCCCTGTGGACCGGCTGGCTGCCCGCGGTCACCGTGACCGGCGGCGACGGAAGGCCCGCCGACTGGACCATGCTGATCATGCCGGTCCTCGCCCTGGTCATCCCGCAGACCGGCTGGAACACCCGCGTCGTACGCGCCGCCCTCGCCGACCAGGCAGCCGCCCCGCATGTCGAGGCCGCCCACTTCGACGGCCTGCCGCCGCGCCGGATCCTGCTGCGCCACCAACTGCCCGGCGCCATCCCGGCCATCGCCACCGGCCTCGCCACCTCCACCGGCCTGCTGTTCGGCGGGGCGGTCGTGGTGGAGACCCTGTTCAACTACCCCGGCATCGGCAGCGTCCTGGCCGGCGCGGTCGCCGCCCGCGACACCCCGCTGATCGCCGGCGTCGTCATGTGCGCGGGCGCCGTCATCAGCCTCGTGCTCCTGGCCGCCGATCTCATCCGCTACGCCACCCTGGGAGTACGCGCATGACCGCGACCCTGCCCGTGGCCGCCCGCCGGTCCGCCCGCCGGGCGAGAACCACCACACTCGTCGCCATGGCCGTCCTGCCGCTGTCGCTCGCCCTCGCCGGACCGCTGATCGCTCCGCACACCGTCGACACCCCGGTCACCGCACCGTTCGCCGCCCCCGGCGACGGCGCCCTGCTGGGCGGGGACCAACTCGGCCGCGACGTGCTCAGCCGCCTCCTGCACGGCGGCACCGCCCTGATCCTCGGTGCCCTGCTCGTCGCCGTCGTCACCACCGCGTGCGCCATGCTGACCGGCTGCCTCGCCGTGCTGCGGCCCCGGCTGGGGCGGGCGGTCGAGCGCTGCGCGGACGTCGCGATCCTCCTGCCGCCCCTGCTCGGCATCATGCTCATCGCCCTGGCCTGGCCCGGCGGCGGGCGCTGGGCGGTGATCGCCGCCGCCGTCGTCCTCGGCACGCCGTACGCGGTACGGATCGTCGCCGCGGCCGCCTCCCCGCTCGTCACCTCCGGCTACGTCGAAGCCGCCCTGGCCCGCGGGGAGTCCACCCCCTACATCGCGCTGCGCGAGATCCTGCCCAACCTCCGCGCCACCGTCCTCACCCTGTTCGGACTCCGCTTCGTCGAGGCCGTCTACGTCATCTCCATGGCCGGCTTCCTCCAGATCGGGCCCCAGCCGCCCGCCTCGGACTGGTCGCTGATGGTCCGTGAGAACGCCTCCGGCATCCTCCTCAACCCCTGGGCCGTGATCGCCCCCAGCCTGGCCATCGCCCTGCTGGCGATCACCGTCAACCTGGTCACGCTCTCCCTGGCCCCCGACCCCACGACGAAGGCGGTGACCCGCTCATGAGCGACCTCGCCCCTGCCCCCGCCCCGCCCACCGGCACTCGTACGCCGGTCGCCTCCCTGTCCGACTTCTCCGTACGGATGCCCGACGGCCCCGTACTCCTGCCCCCCGTCACCGCCCGGATCCACGCCGGACAGGTCACCGCCCTCATGGGTGCCTCCGGCTCCGGCAAGACCACCCTGCTGCGTGGCCTGATCGGTCACCTCCCGGCAGGAGCCACGGCGACCGGAACCCTTGACGTTCTCGGCCGCAGCCCGCACCAGCTGCCGGCCGAGGACCTGCGCACGCTGCGCCGTACCGCCGTCGCCTACGTCGGGCAGGACCCCGGCTCCGCCCTCGACCCGCGGATGACCGCGCGCCGTCTCGTCGCCGAACTGGCCACCGACCCGAGCGAGGAATCGGTCCTGGCGCTGCTCGCCGAATGCCGCCTGCCGGTGCGGACAGGCATCGCCGGGCGCAGGCCCACCGCCCTGTCCGGCGGCCAGCAACGACGCGTCGCTCTCGCCCGCGCACTGGCCCGCGCCCCCGAGATCCTTCTCCTGGACGAGCCCACCGCCGGACTCGACCCCGCGGTGCGCGACGACATCGCCCACCTGCTGCGGCACCTCGCCACCAGCCGCGATCTCGCCGTCGTCCTCGCCACCCACGATCCGCACCTGGCCGAAACCTGCGCGGACCACACCGTGCGGCTCACCTCGAGGACGCCGCCCTCCCCCCGGCCGCGCGCAGCCGAGTCCATCCCCGAGGCCACCGGTCAAGAGGGCCTCCGCGGCGACGGTCTCGCCGTGCACACGATCGACGCCTTCTTCCCGGGCGACCGAGACCGGCGACCCGTCCTGAGCGACGTCGCGTTCACCGCGGCACCCGGCGCCGCCACGGCCGTCATCGGGCCGTCCGGCTCCGGCAAGACCACCCTGCTGCGCGTGATGGCGGGGCTCCACCCCGCCCACACCGGTCACCTGACCCTGGACGGCCGCCCGCTCGCCGCCCGCGTGCAGCGCCGTACCCGGGAACAGCAGCGCCGTATCCAACTCGTGCCGCAGAACCCGCTGGCCGCGCTCAACCCCCGCCACACCGTCGGCCAGCAGCTCAACCGCCCCCTGCGCCTGCACGCCGATCTGCCCAAAAGCGTCCGCCCGGAGCGGGTCACCGAACTCCTGGCCCAGGTCGACCTCCCCGCCGAGTATGCCGACCGCTACCCCGCAGAGCTGTCGGGCGGACAGCGCCAGCGCGTCTCCATCGCCCGCGCGCTGGCCGCCGGGCCCGACATCCTGCTCTGCGACGAGGTCACCTCCGCGCTCGACACCGACACCGCCCTGGGCATCATGGACCTCCTCACCCGCCTGCGCGCCGAACACCGGATGACCCTGGTCGTGGTGTCCCACGAACACCACCTGGTCGCCCGCTACACCGAGACCGTCCACCTCCTCGAGAACGGTCGCGTCACCGAGAACGGGGCCACCACAGCCGTCCTCTTCCGCCAGTCGCGCGTCGACCGGCCAGATCAACCGTGAACCCGGCGGACCCGGGCGAGCCCGCGGCAGGGGTGTCCGCGCCTCAAGGATCCTCGCGCCGCACGAGCCGGTACCCGTTGGCGGGCGCGGCATGTCCCGGTCTCCTCGGCCGGTAGAACGGCGGAACGTAGGTCCTGGGTGTACGTGGCCTCGGGCGGCGCGCCGCGTCCACCAGGGCCACCAGTACGGGAGACGACCTCCACATCCGGCGGAGCTTTGAGCTGCCGATGCCCGCGATCTCGGCGGCGTCCGTCCAGGAGCAGCCCTTGCGCAGGGCGAGGATCACGACGCGGATCATCGCCGGTGTCTTCGTCCCGCCGGGCTCAAGCCCGTGTGCCGCGGCAAGCTTCGAGGCCGCTCGCACGGCGAGCGCGAAGTCCTTGTCGTGGTCCAGCCACTGCTGGACGAGTTGCTCGGGCACCCCGGCCCACACCGCCGCCGCCCGTGGTCCGAGCCCTTGAGCGGTGGCCTGGAGGATGTCGGCCATCCGCGCCATGCGGTCGTCGCGTGCGCTCGGCAGCCCGCCCAGTGGATCGCGGCAGGCCTCTTCCACTTCGTCACGAGCGGCCAGCCAGGCCAGTACCCGCTCGGCCTGCGGGACCGCTTTGCCGACCAAGTCCGCGTCGGGCCTTCGGCTTTCGGACATCATCTCCCTCCCCGGGCCGTATCGAGCTGTGCGGAGCGCGGCCTTCCGGACCGCCGGGTACCGGGCAGCGCGTCATCGACGTTCACGGACACGCACCGCCGACGGGGGTTTCCAGGGTGTGCGGGGCCCGGCGGCCCAGGGAGCGCCGATGGCCCCGCAGGCCGAGACGTGCGGGAGCGGTCAGGGGGCTCGCCCGGTGCTCGGCCGACTCGCGGTCTGCCGGGACCGGGCGACGGGGCGGCCGCGTTCGGGGGCGAGGAAGAGGGCCATGACGGGGACGAGATGGAGCAGCCGGTGCCGAGCGCGAGGGCGGCATCGAGCTTCGGGTCGATGTCACCGAAGGACTCGGCGACCGGCTCGGTGCGCTCCCACCCGATCCGGGAGGGCGCGTACAGCTCCTTCGCCTTCTCCCCGTCGCCCTTCGTCCCGGGCGTGCACGCGATCTCGTAGTCGCCCGCCGTGAGTTCGGTGACCAGCGTCGCCTTCGTACGTGCAGCCCGGCGGAGGCACGGCGACGGCTGTCGCCGCGCCGGTGCCGAGCAGAAGGGGGCGAGGTCCGGCGGACATGGGGTGCCTCGATTCACAAGGGACGAGCCGACGGCACGGGCACAGCCGCCCGGCCCCAGCAGAGTCTACGTAAATGTAGACAGCAAAGGAAGGCTACCCTTATCTGGCCCTCGGCTGAGGGCTGTTCGGAGGGGCCTTGGTGGCGTGCGTGGGTGCTCGTCGCCCGCGCGAAGTCCCGCAAGATCACCGAAGGTGCCGCCCGCGCCTTCAGCCGGACCCGTCTGCGTCCGCTGATCGCCGCACGAGCCCGACGGGGCGCGCTGATCGTGAAGCCTCTGCTCCTGGGGGCCAAGGGGCCGCGGGTCGGGGGCGAGCGTCAGTGGTGCTGAGTGGTGCTAGGAGTTGCTCCACCCGGTCGTGCTCGAATACGAGTCCAGCAGGTCCACCACGAAGACCAGGGTCGAGCCCGCCGGGATCAACGGCGAGGGCGACTGGTTGCCGTAGCCGAGACGCGGGGGAACGATGATCTCGCGCCGGCCGCCGACCTTCATCCCCCTCACCCCCCGGTCCCAGCCCTTGATGACCTTGCCGCCGCCCAGGGCGAACTTGTACGGCTGACCCCGGTCCCAGGAGGCATCGAACTCCTTGCCGGACTCGAAGGTCACCCCGACGTAGTGGACCCTGACCACCATGCCCGGCTTCACCTCGGGCCCGTCCCCGACGACCAGGTCCCGGATGGTCAGCTCAGTGGGAGCGGCGCCCTCCGGGACGTCGACCTCGGGCTTCGTCGGTTCACTCATCGGGGCCTCATCACTTTCCGTCGGAAGACCTCGCACGGGCCGGCCGAACACAGAACACCTGGCCACTCCCTGCGGCAGATGGTCACGTTACCGAGCCGACCTGCGGCCATCCAGCCGGATGCGACGGTGCGGAACGGCTTGTTCCCTCGGCGATCGGACCGTTCAAGATGCGCGCGCCCCGGTGCGGATGAGTCCATGGGCAGGGCAGGGCCCCGGCAGCCGCCGGGCCGTGCCGACCCCGTTCGGAACACCGCAGGAGGGCTGTCATGGCCAGTACCCCGGACAAGACACTCAACGGCAAGGTCGCCTTCGTCGGCGGCGCGTCCCGCAATCTCGGCGGGCTGATCAGCACGACCCTCGGCGCCGAGGGCGCCCTGGTCGCGGTGCACTACAACAGCGAGTCCTCCCGCGCCAAGGCCGAGGACGTCGTCGCGCAGATCAACAAGGGTCCGGGCGAGGCGTTCGCCGTCCAGGCCGATCTGACGAAGGTCGCCGAGGTGGAGCGGGTCTTCGAAGCGGTCCTGGACCGGTTCGGCAAGCTCGACTACAGCATCAACACCGCCGGCATGGTGCTGAAGAAGCCGCTCACCGAGATCACCGAGGAGGAGTACGACCGTATGTTCGCGGTCAACTCCAAGGCCGCGTTCTTCGTGATGCGCGAGGCGGCCCGCCGGATGGACGACGGCGGGAAGATCATCACGGTCGTCACCTCGCTGCTCGCCGCCTACACCGGCCTGTACTCCGTGTACGCGGGCAGCAAGGCCCCGGTCGAGCACTTCACCCGCGCCCTGTCGAAGGAGCTGTTCGGCCGGAACATCTCGGTCAACAACATCGCTCCCGGCCCGATGGACACCTCGTTCTTCTACCCCGCCGAGGACGACGACTCCGTCGCCTATCACAAGTCGTCCGCGATGAACGGCGAGCTGACCAAGATCGACGACATCGTGCCGTGGGTCCGCCATCTGCTGACCGAGGGATGGTGGGCCAACGGTCAGACGATCTTCCTCAACGGCGGGTACACCACGCGCTGATCTGTCCCCGGCGTCACGACCGCGCCGATCAGCCCGGCACCGCGGGGCGCCGGGCCGATCGGGGCCGTCGGGGCGCCCCGGCGGGCGGAGACCGTGCCGGTCAGGCGGACACCGGACGCAGGCGGACCGGCAGGGTCAGGTGCCCGTTGCTGATCAAGGTCGGCAGCGGCCGCAGTTCCTCGGCGGGCACCGCGAGCCGGGCCTCGGGGAAGCGCCCGAACAGCTGACGCAGGGCGGCGGCGACTTCGAGGCGGGCGAGCGGGGCACCGAGGCAGAAGTGGACGCCATGGCCGAACGCCAGGTGGTCCTTGGTGGTCCGGGTGGCGTCGAAGAGATCGGCGTCCGCACCGTGCCAGTCCGGGTGGCGGTTGGCGGCGGCGTAGGAGGCGAGGATGGCTTCCCCCGCCCGGATCGTCCGCCCGTCGGGCAGCGGGATGTCCTGGAGCGCGAAGCGCATGGGCAAGTGCTTGATGGCCGACTCGTGGCGCAGGGCCTCCTCGACCACGTCCTCCCAGCCGCACCGGCCGGCGCCGACGTGGGCCAACTGCGCCGGGTCGGTCAGCAGGGACGTGACGGCGTGGTCGATGACGTTGACGGTCGTCTCGTACCCGGCGCTGATCATCAGCACGAGGGTGCCGCGCAGTTCGGCGTCCGTCAGGGAACCGCCGTCGCCCTCCTCGTCGCGGGTGGCGATCAGCAGCGAGGTCATGTCGTCGCCGGGCGCGGCACGCTTCGCCGCGATCAGCTCGTCGAACAGCCGGTAGAGGGTGGCCGTGTTGGCCGTGGCCTCCTCGGCGGACAGGGTGGTGGCGAACACCCGGTCCACCACCGTACGGAGCCCGTTCGACCGGTCGGTGGAGAGACCCATCATCCGGCCGATGACCGCGATCGGCAGCGGATAGGCCAACCGCTCGCGCAGGTCCACCACTTCCCCGTCGGGGAGGGCCTCCAGATCGTCGAGGATGCCGGTGACGAGGGCCTCCACGACGGGGGCCAGGGCGGCGACACGGCGGGCCGAGAAGGCCGGCGCGATCAGTCGGCGCAGCCTGCGGTGGTCGCTGCCGTAGGCGGTGAACATGTTGTCGACGGCCACCCAGAGAGCCAGTGGCCAGGTGGGGACCGTGGCGGCGAAGGCCGGCCAGTGCGCTCGCGCGTCCTTGGAGACGGCGGCGCGGGTCAGGAGCTGCTTCAGGAGAGCGGGGTCGGAGACGGACCACGCGGTCACCCCGAGGATGTCCACGGGCGTGGCCGCGCCGCGGGCGTACAGCGCCCGGTGCTCGGCGTGGTGATCGGAACCGGTGGGGTCGAGGACGAGAGGCTGCTCTTCGGTCACGGCCAGGGCTCCTTCGACGGGCGGGAACGGCGACGGGAAGGGCGGCGAGGGGCGGGAGGGGCGGGAGGGATGGGAGGGGCGGGAGGGGCGAGGGGGCCGAAGGTCGACGGCGGCGCGCGATGCGAGCGCCCCGCACCGCCGGATCCCGCCGCCGGAGCCCGTCGCCGGATCCCGCCGCCGGTCCCGGCCGGGCACGAGCCACCGGCTTCAAGACCCACCCCGGATCCGGCCTCGAACCCGGCCTCGAACCGGGCCTCGAACCCGGCCTCCAAGGTTCGCTGCGCGGCCGGGCATGCCGACCGGCGCGGGGGAGTCCGTCGTCCGTGAGCGGGTTCAGGAGTGCCATGTCCGAACGCCTCCGTGGCAAGGTGTCACGCACCGCGTGCCGCAGGGGAGGCGAAGTCCGGCTTTCCCCCCGGCAGCCGGCCGTGCGAGCAGGGTAGACCTCGCATATCGGGTCAAGGGGGCCTGGCCGAGGAAGATACGCCGGAAGGCCCGCCGGGCATCCGTTACCGCGAGTACGGCCCCTGCCCCATCGCCGTGCGGGCTGTGACCGGAGCTTCTCACCGGGAAGGCTGATGCTCCCCGGGCGTCAGCCCGCGCGCCCGGGGAGCATCGCCAGCGCCCGGGAGCGCTGGGCGACGAGGTCGTCGTACGTGCCCTCGCGCTCGGCCCAGCGGTGCGTCAGGACGCCCCGCACAAGGATCTCGTCGGGGGTGGGGTCCGCCGAGAGCAGTTCCATGACCTCGGTGACGAAGGCCCCCAGCGGCAGCGCGTGCGGGTTCACCTTCTCCTGGCCCGCCGTGGCGACCGCCGGGGGGACGAGTTCCACCACGCCGACACCGGTCCCGGCGAGCTGTGCGCGCAGCGCCTCGGAGTAGGCGTGCACCGCGGCCTTCGAGGCGGCGTAGCTGGGCATCGGCGGGAAGGGCAGGAAGGCGATGCCGGAGGTGACCGTGACGAAGGTACCGGCGCCGCGCCCGACCAGATGCGGGGTGAAGGCGTCGATGACCCGGATGGTGCCCAGCAGGTTGGTGTCGATCGTGGCCCGCGCCGCCTCGAAGTGCGCCGGATCGCGCAGGTCCTCCATGAGCATGACGCCCGACATGGTCACCACCGTGTCCAGCCCGGGATACCGGTCGAGCACGGCGTCACGGGCGGCGGCGACGGAGGAACCGTCGGTGACATCGATCTCGAACGTGCCGAGGCCCTCCTTTGCCAGTTCCGCGAGCGCCCGGGGGTCACGGCCGCCGACGGCCACGGTGCTGCCCGCCGCGGCGAACCGCCGGGCCAGCTCCCGCCCGATGCCCGAGGTGCCGCCGACGACGAGGACGGTGCGGTGGGAGAGATCCATGAGAGCTTCCTTTCCTTTCAAAACGGTTCATCTCACATCAGAACGGTTCATCTCAGAATCGGTGTCCCCTCAGTCTTGGCGGCCGCCGCCGCTCGTGGCAGGGCCCCCGTTCTCCCTGGTCCTGCCAGGGCCCCCGCTGGGACACGCGCACCGCATTACCGTGGCCGTATGAAGGACGAGGAATCCGGCAACCGGCTCGGCGCCTATCTGCGCGCCCGGCGTGAGCTGGTCACCCCGGCGCAGGCGGGGCTCCCGCCCGGCGGCAACCGCCGGGTGCCCGGGCTGCGCCGCGAGGAGGTCGCCCTGCTCGCCGGGATCAGCCCCGACTACTACCTGCGCCTGGAGCGCGGCCGGGACAAGAACCCCTCAGCGCAGGTCCTCGAATCGCTCGCGCGCGTCCTGCGGCTCGACGACATCGAGCGGACGTATCTGCTCGGCCTCGCCGCGGCACGCCCCAGGGCGCCGCGCCGCAGGCGGCCCGAGCAGGTACCGGCGCGGGTGCACGAGTTGCTCGCCCACCTCCAGATCCCCGCGTTCGTGGAGGGCCGCGCGTTCGACGTCCTGGCCTCCAACCCCATGGCCGTCGCGCTCTCCCCGCGCCTCGTGCCCGGACAGAACCGGCTGCGCTCCCTTCTCCTCGACCCCGAGGAACAGGCCTTCCACCAGGACTGGACGAAGGCCACCGCCGACTTCGTCGCGGCCCTGCGCACCACCGTCGGGGACGACACCGACGACCCGCGCTTCGTCGAACTCGTCGGTGAACTCGCCCTGTCCAGCCGGCGGTTCCGCACCCTGTGGGCCCGGCACGACGTCCGGAGCCTGGACGGCGGTACGACCACCGTCCACCACCCCCTCGTCGGCGAACTGCGTCTGCACCGCGACAAGCTCCCCGTGGAGGACGTCATCCTCGTCGTCTACTACCCCGACAGGAACAGCGACAGCGACGAGAGGCTGCGGCTCCTCGCGGCGCTGACGCGGACCGGTTCAGCTGGCGGGCCGGAACCGGCACCTGAGGAATCACCGGGGGCCGAACGTCGCGTACCCCCGGTGCCCGAGGGGTAGAGGACGGACGTGAGGGGACCGGGGGAAGAGGGGCTGGACGCGGCGCGGGTCGCCGAGGTGCTGGTGGCGGGGACGCCGGGGCGGCGCGGGTCCGGGTACCGGGTCGGGGACGGGCATGTGCTGACCGCCGCCCATGTCGTCGCGGGGACGAGCGCCGTACGGGTACGGTTCGACGCCGACCTGCCGGGGGAGTGGAGCGCCCCCGCACGGGTCGTGCTCTCGGCCGCGGCCGCCGATGTCGCGCTGCTGGAGATCGAGGACGTACCGGCGGACCGAACCGGCGTCGACCCGCCGCGCTACGCCGCCGTACCCGACGCGGACGTGATGCTGCCCTTCAGCGCGATGGGCTTCCCGCGGTTCAAGCTCCGCGAGAGCGGGGGCGAGGGCGGGGGCGGGGACACGCCCGGCCGCTACCGGGACTCCTGCCATGTCACCGGCACCGTCTCGGTCCTGTCCAACCGCCGCGAGGGCACCCTGGAACTGGCGGTCGCCGCCCCGCCCGCCGACCCCGAGCCGCACCGCTCCCCCTGGGAGGGCATGTCCGGCGCGCTCGTGTGGTGGAGCGGCGCGGTGATCGGCGTGGTCAGCGCCCACCACCGGGCCGACGGCCTGGGCAGGCTCGCGGCACGGCGGGTGGAGCGGTGGTACGAGTCGCTGTCCGCGGCGGACCTGGAACGGCTCGGGCGGTACGCCGGTCTGCCGTCGCGCGTCGCGTTCGGCCTCACCGACGGCGTCGAGGAGCCCCGCCCGGCCGTCGCTCTCGCGGAGCTGCCGTCCGATCTCCCCTTGCGCGAACTCGTGGAGCTGGTCGACGCGTTGATCGAGGTGCCGCTCCTGCGCAGCGGCAACGGCATGGGATTCGTGCTGGACAGCATCAACGACCAGGTGGCGGCCAACTGCCCCCGTGATCACCGGCTGCGGATGGACGTCTACGGCGTCGTGCGCACCTGTCTGCGCTATCCGGGCACGCTCGATCAATTCCTGGAGGCGATACGGCTGTTGGAGGGATGCTCGCCCGAAGTGGCCCGGATGGACAGCGCGGCGGCCCGGCTCGCCCGGTTTCGCCGCTGACTCGATCTCGCGGCGTCGAAAGGCCGCAGGGTTGCGGGGCGTGCGGTGCTGGGTCATGCTGGTCGAGGCACTGATAGTGCATAACTGGTAGATACGGGAGGGGACTTGGCAGCCTTGGAGCATCCGGTGCCTGCCGTCGAGTCCGGTCTCGTCGATCTCTCGGGAATCTCCCTCGAAGCACTGCGCTCCCTGGACGACCGGACCTTCACCGAGTCCCTGGAGCAGCTGCTGCACCACATCGACGGGCCGCAGGCCATCACGCTGTCGTACAGCCCGTCCCGCTTCGACTGAGCGACGAGGTGATCAGCAGGGTGCTGTGGGGGACACGTGGCCGTTGACGCCACGACGCCGGGGGAACATCTGCCGTACCACCGGCTCTCGGCGGCCGGTCTGCGGACGCTCGCGTCGGGCGAGGGCGACGGCGCGGTCATGGCGGAACTGCTGCGCGCGGAACGCAGCCGCCGGCTTCTGCTGCTGCGGGCCCTGCGCAACGGAGCCTGCCAGGACGGCGCGGGACCGGACGGCACCGGACCGGACGGCACGGACGCCTTCGCGCAGGGCTGGGACCTGCTGGAACGCGCCCAGCGAGACGCCCCCGAGGTGTGCGAGGACCTGCTGATGTCCCCGAACACCGGTATGTGGGTGTCGCTCGCGGTGCGCCGGATCAGGGGCCGGGTCTACGAGGACGCGCCGCACTGGGTGGTCATGGGCCATCTCGCCGCCCTCGCGGCCGCCGCCGCGGCACGGGCCGGGCTGGACTTCGACATCACCGTTCCCGTGCGCCGCGGCCTGGTGCCGCTGCCCACGCTGGGCTGCGCGGTCCTGCCGGACCCCGGACCATGGGGCACCGCCCGGGTCACGGGGCGCGCCGGCCGGGTGCGCCTCACGAGTGCGAGCGGTGCCGTGGAGGTTCCCGCCGACCCGGACCGCCGCGAGCCGCACTGGATACCGGTGCGCCGGACGACGCTGGGATCCGGGAGCCGGGCGAAGTCCCTGGTGCTGGAGGAACTCGACCCCTACCGCACATTCCCCCACCCGAGCGAGCCCAGCCTGCTGCCCCCGGCGGAGGCGGCGTACTGGGAGTCCTCGCTCGCGAAGGCATGGGAGGTGCTGCTCCGCGACGAACCGGAGAGCGCCGAGGCGATGCGCCGGGGCCTGCTGTCGGTGGCGCCCACCCCCTTGAGAGAAAGGTTTCGGCCGCATAGCAGCACGGCGGGCGACGCCTTCGGCGGTGTCACCGCGTCCCGCCCGGACGACGTCGCCCAACTCGCCGCGACCCTCGTGCACGAGTTCCAGCACACCAAGCTCGGCGGGCTGATGCACCTGGAGCCGCTGACCGAGCCACCGGCGGACCCGGAGACACCCGAGACCCTGCTCTACGCCCCCTGGCGCGACGACCCGCGCCCGCTCGGCGGACTGCTCCAGGGCATCTACGCCTTCTTCGGCGTGACCCGCTTCTGGCGCGCCCACCGGCACACCGCCGACCCCGCCTACGTCCCCCTCGCCCACTTCGAGTTCGCGCTCTGGCGCGCCCAGGTCCGGGCCGCGCTGAACACGGTGAGCGGACACGAACGGCTCACCCCGGTCGGCCGGTACGTGGTCGAGCGCCTCACCGAGCGCTGCGCCGGATGGCTGACCGAGGAGATTCCCGCGACACCGCTGCGCCTGGCCGAGGAGGCGGCGGCCGACCACCACGCCCGCTGGCGCGCCCACCATCTGCGCCCACCGGCGCGGGCCGTAGAGGAAGCGGTCCTCGCCTGGCGGCAGGGCGCCGACAAACCGCCGTCGGCGCTCGCGGCGGAACCCCTCCTGGTCCCCGACTCCGGGGTCCGCTTCTCGGACAGCACCGCGGTCCTGGCCCGGCACCTCCTCAGCGACCCCGACGGAGCCTGGCGGCACCCCGGCGGTGTCGACGGCGCCGACCCGGCCGAGATACGGCTGCTCAACGGCGAGTACGCCGCAGCCCGCGCCGCGTTCACCGACCGGCTGTCGGCGCGGGGAGCGCCGGTGTCCGCCTGGGCCGGCCTCGGCCGTGCCCTCGCGGCCGACCCGGCCCACCGGGCCGCCGCCGACCTCCTTCGCCGTCATCCGGAGCGCGCCCGCGCCGTACAGGACGCGTTGGCGGAGCGGACCGGCCGCCGCGCGGACCCGGTACGCCTCGCGGCCTGGCTGGGGGCGTGACAGAGGGCGGCGAACAGCCCCGGAGCAGGGCTACTTGGGGGCCGACCGGGCTGCGCGGCCCCCGGTGACCCTCACAACGGCAGCGGATCGATGTCGCAGTTGGCCCGCCCGCGCTCCCTGAACTGCACCGTCGCCGGGTGCCGGGTCCCCGAGTCCGACTGGAGGCGCGGGGCGTCCAGCACCCGCTCCATACGGATCAGGGTGTCCTCGCGCAGCGCCCCGCACTCGGCCTCGGCGCCGGTCGCGAGGAGGTCAAGGGACAGGTTGGCGGCACAGGCGAGGGTGGTCGGGTGGTCCTCGCCGAAGGACTCGCGGCACCGGGCCAGCGTCTCCGCACCGCGCCGCCGTGCCTCCTCGTGCCGGCCGACGGCGGCCAGGTCACTGGCCAGGTTGATGGAGCAGACGAGGGACAGGGGGTGCCCCGCGCCGAGCCGGTCGGTGAGCGAGGCGAGCGCCGCCTCGTCCAGCCGTCGTGCCTCCTCCGGGCGGCCGAGCAGCCGTAGGGTGACGGCCAGGTCGATGTCCGCGGACAGCACGTGCGGGTGGTGCGGGTCGTAGATCTGCCGGTATCCCTCGCATGCCTTCACACCCCGCGTCCGGGCCGCCTGGAGATCGCCGTTCTGCCGCAGCGCGATCGACAGGGCCAGCGCGGAGGCCAGCGACTGCGGATGGGTCTCGCCGTAGCGGCGGGTGAACTGGCCGTGCGCCTCGGTGGCCAGCTCCAGCGACCTCGCGTGGTCGCCCGCCTTGCGGTACGCCTCGCTGAGCTGGCGCTTGGTCTCGACCGTGGTGGGGTTGTCGCGGCCGAACACGTCCTGGCAGGCGCTGAGCACGGACTCCTGGAGGGCGCGTGCCCCGATGTAGTCGCCCGTCTCGCGGGTGTCGATGGCGACGTGGTTCTCGGAGTGCAGCGTCCGCCGGTCCTCGCGGCCGTACAGCCGCATCTTCAGGCTCAGGGTGCGCAGGTCGAGTTCGAGCGCTCCCTTGAAGTCACCCACCAGGCGCAGGCTCACACAGAGGTTGTGCGCGACGTTGAGCGTCGTCGGGTCGTCCTCGCCGAACGCCCGGTGCGCCCGGTCGTACGCGATCCGGTCCAGCTCGGCGCCGGTGGCGAACCTGCCCTCCACGCGCCGTACCGCCGCCTCCAGCTGGATCGCGTCGAGCGCGTCCTCGCGGTTGTCCTCGACGTCCGGTGAGGCGGTGCGCTCGTACACCTCCCGGAGGTGGCCGACGAGCCGCCCCGCGTCGTCGAACCGGCCCACCACCCAGTACATGAAGCACAGCCACTGCCCCATCAGCAGCGTCTGCTGGTCCTCCTCGCCGAAGATGTCCAGCCAGGACTTCCACGCCTGTTCGGAGAAGTCGAGGGACACCTCGTGGTCGCCCCACCAGTACAGGTACTCCGCGATGTTGCGCACCAGTTGCCGTACCCAGGGCTGGTCGGACCTGATCGCGCCGGCGGCGATGACATGGCTGTACAGCTCCGCGTACCGGGGCCAACTCGCCGGTTCCATCGGCGCCTTCGGGTCCGCCGCCGCCAGCAGCGTGTGCGCCCCGTGCCGCATCCGCGCCTGCTCCTCGGGCGACATGCGGTTGTTGAGGACCAGCTGCACCAGGCGGTGCATCTCGATGGAGTTCGTCCGGTGGTCGATCCGCGCCAGCGAGTACCGGTTGACCTCCCTTATGGCGCGGGCGAGCCGCATCGGGTCGTTCAGGGCGGCGTCCAGCTCCGGGAAGATGCTGCTGTTGCCGAGGCCGGAGAAGATCGAGCGGGAGATCGGGTCGGGCGCGAAGTAGGAGCACAGCTGGAGCAGCCGCAGGGCCGCGGGGCTGCGGGTCTCCAGGTGGTCCAGGGACACGTTCCAGGCGGCGGCGACGGGGAGTTGGTAGTCCGGCGGCGGGGCCACCTCCAGCAGCTCCATGCGCTTGTTCTCGAACAGCCGCAGATACTCGGACGCGGGCATCCCGGTCTCGGCCCGCCAGGCCGCGGCCTGTTCGAGGGCCAGCGGCAGATCGCCCAGCGCCTCGGCCAGCGCGTCGGCCTCCTCCTCGCGCAGCGGCGGGCCCGAACGGCGCAGCAGCTCCTTGCTCTCCTCCCGGGTGAACACATCCACTTCGAGGGAGCCGCCCACCTGTCCCCAGCGGCGGTTGCGGGAGGTGACGAGGATGGTGCCGTGGCCGCCCTGCGGGAAGTAGTGGCGCACCTGTTCGGGGTTGTCGGCGTTGTCGAAGATGAGCAGCCAGCGGGAGTACGGCCGGCCCTCGCGCAGCGCCTCCCGGACCGCCGGGCCCGCGATGTTGGCCTCGGTGGTGGTCACCAGGCCCAGCCGCTGGGCCAGTTCCACCAGCGCCTGGCCGATCTGGCCGGGCCGCTCGGAGGGGATCCACCACACGATGTCGTACTCGGACTGGTGCCGGTAGGCGTACTCGATCGCGAGCTGGGTCTTGCCGACGCCGCCCATGCCGTGGATCGCCTCCGGCAGCACCGTGGTGGTGCCCTCCCGCAGCCGCTGGTCGAGCAGCTCCAGCAGCTCGTCGCGCCCGGTGAAGTTGGGGTTGCGCGGCGGCAGGTTCCCCCAGACGCGCGGCTGTGCGGTGCGCTCTCCCTCCGCGGTTTCCTGAGGCGGTGTCGGCATCGATGAGGCTCCTTCGGAAACGGTCCGGGATCCGGGCCCGGCGGCGGGCCCGTCCGCGCCGGAGGCCGAGGCGGCCTGCGCGGATCCCGTGGATGTGCGGCGCGTCTTTTCCAGGGTGAACTTCTCCAGGCTGACCGCGTAGCGCCGATCGTGCCAGCTCAGCACCTTGGCCAGCATCGCGGCACGCTGGTCGTACCGCCCCGACAGGGCGCGCAGCGCGGTCAGCTCCACCCGGAGGAAGACGATGTTGCGGCTGTCGACGCCGGGCATCGCCAGCGTGTCCAGCGGTTCGTCGGGAGCGGGCAGCAGGGAACGGGTCGCCTCGTCCCCGGCCAGTAACCCCCGGACGTCGTACAGCACCCGGGCGGTCGCGCTGCGGCGGCCCAGCGCCAGCAGTTCCTCGCGGACATCGGGCGCGAAGTCGAACACCACGTCCGTCGGGCCGTCACCGCGCGCCGGTACGGGCCGTACCAGACCGCTCATCAGCAGTTCGGAGACATGCACAGGACCCGCGTCCGGGGTGGCGGCGACGAGTACCCGGATGACGGGCAGGCTCAGCGGCGCGGCGGCCAGACGGGTCGCCAGGGTGAACGCCGTCGGGCTGGCCGCGGCCCGGAAATCGGAGACACGTTCGGCGGCGGGCACCGGGCTGTGCGGATCGGGCACGTCCTGCGCCCAGGGCAGCGCACGCGCCGCGTCGGGCCTGCTCTTCCACTCCCGTGCCTGTACGGCGGCCAGATCCAGCCATTCGGGCTCGGCCCCGGTCACCAGCCGGAGCAGCACGGCCGCCCAGCGCTCGGACAGCGCCAGCACCGGTACGACCACGGGGGCGGCCGCCTCCGCCTCCGCGTCCCGTCCCTCGTCGTCCCCCGGACCGGCCGGAGTCTCGCGCTCGGCCCAGCCCCAGGCGCTGTTGGCCGCCCAGGGGCGCGGGGAGCGGATCCGCACCCGGTACACGTCGAGCCCGGTGCGGAACCACAGGTGCGGGGGCAGCAGATGGGCCACGGCGACCGGCTGCGCGCGCCCCCACTCGCGCAGCAGCGGATGCACGGTGCCAAGCCGCCAGCCGGTGGCGATGCCGTCGGTCAGCACCAGTACCACCCGGCGGGCGCCCGTGTCCGGCACGCCCAGCGGCTCCTCGGTGCGCGCCTGCGCGGGGTCCGTCTCATCGGTGCCCAGCAGCCGTACCACCCGCACCCGGGTGAACCGCCCGGCCCGCTCCAGCTCCTCGACCAGATCGCCCTGGACGGACCCGTCCCACACCCGCATCGTGGGATGCGCGTCGACGACGAGCACCGCCTCCACGGGCCGCGGGCCGCTCTCCCGGCCGAGCCGGCTCAGCACCCGGGCGGCCTCCCGGCGGGCCCGCGCGGCCTTGGCCGGCCGCTGTTCGTCGTCATCGTGCATGGGGGCTCTCAAGGCGCCGTAGTGACGGTGAGAGTGCGGTGGAGTCCCGCAGACTCCAGGCATGCGTGACATCCACGCACCAAGCCTCGCAGCGTGGGCACCCCCGAAGCAAGGACGCACGGAGGCACGCGGACGGGGTACGCCGCAGCACGGCGGAAGCAGAGCGGCGGACCGGGAAGGGACGCGGACCGGTGGAATCACGCCGGTGCATGCCGGGCACCCCCACTCACCACGCGCGGACGGTCGGTGGACACGCGGACCCGGCCGGCCGCCTCACGGCTTCACCGGCACATGCGCGGGCCCCGGTGGCTCGGGCTTGCGCTCCGGATCGTCGAGCAGGATCGCCAGATGGCGCCCCACATGGTTGTCCCACCCCTCCGGCCCCATGGCCAGTGCCTCCTTGCGCCAACGTCCGGTCCGCTCCAGCAGCCCGGCCAGCCCCCGGTCCTGCACGATCTCGGCCACCGCCTCCTTGAAGGCGGGATCCGCGCAGTCGCCGCGGTGCCAGATCATGGCCGGAACTCCCGCCCGCAGCCCCGCCAGATACTCCTGGCGGCTGGTGGCGGAGTCCGTGCCGGGCGGCTCGCTGAGGACCAGGCAGACGGCCCGCTCGTCCTCCTTCAGCTCCCGCTCCAGATGGAAGTGCGAGTGGCCGGGGCGGTTCCAGTAGGAGTGCGTCTCCGCCGGACGCTCCTTGAACTGGCGCCACTTGTTGTGCCAGGGCCGATGCCACGCGGCCTTGCGCAGGCGTTCGAAACTGCGGATGAGGACCGTGTAGTCCATGACCAGGGGAGTGGGCGAGGCGGAGTCCGCCTCCTTGTGCCACCACTCGACCGGTTCCCCGAGCAGTTCCCACGGAAGGATGAATTCGAGTACGACGGGCTGCCGCAGGTCCGACCAGCGCTCCTCGGTCTGCTCGATGAGCGTGTCCACCTCGGCCGGCAGGTCGTCGCGGTGCAGATGCAGCGTCTCGCCCGGGACGGGGTGCCAGCTCTCCGCGTCGGACTGACGCCAGTGGGAGAGGTAGTACCGGTCCGGGTCGACGCCGTCCGGCTCGAACTGGATCATCAGATAGGCGGGCATGAGCGAGGCCGGCTGATCGGCGATGCGGTCGTGCTGCCACTCGGCCATCTGGTCCTCGAAGCCCCAGACCCGGGCCTGTGCGCGGTTCCAGCGGCGCAGCCGTTCGGCGGGCTCCCGCAGTCCGTCCTCGATCAGCTGGTCCGCGGCCAGCGACAGAAAGGCCATGCTCACGGGCAGTTCCCGCGCGGCCGAGTTGCCGCCGGCCAGGCGTAAGAACACCGCCCAGCCGCTGTCGCACCAGGCGGGCAGCTCCTGGGTGCGGGAGCGGCTGGCCCGGCGCGCCATCGCCGCGAGCGCGGCCGAGGAGCGCAGTTCCATCAGGTCGGGCCGCAGCGGGTGCAGATCGGCGCCGTCGAAGAAGTCGACCGCCTCCCACTCGTCCACCAGGCGGCGCAGCGCCAGCACGGTGACGGACTGCTCCTCCACATAGCCGAGGCAGCGCACCAGGCAGGGCAGCCCGTCGGGGATCCGCGCGCACTCCTCCACGAGCTGGAGCAGATACGGGCGCAGCGTCCTGTTCCGCAACGGCTCGACGGGCGCGCCCAGTTCCTGGCTCAGCATGGTCACCAGCAGGTCGGCACTGGTCGGGTGCCGCAGGGTGGCCGATTCCTGGAGCACGTCGACGACTTCGGCCACCAATTCGTTGCGAACCCGCGCGGGGTTCCGCCCTTCCACCCCCGTGACCTCCGATCGTCACCTGCCGCCGGTTCTCTCCCACCGGCGGTGCCGACCAGCGTACGACCACCCGTCCCGCCACGTCAGGGTGTCGGGACGGGTGGAGCGGCCGTACCGCCCCGGCGCTCGCCGTCAGCGCTCTCCCTCTTCTTCCTCCCCCGAGATGAGCACCTTCACGTGTGTGCCGTCCGGCGCGACGAGTTTCGGGTGCAGGGCGAGGCGGATCCGGTGGGTGCGCGAGGTCTCCGACTGCCCCTCGGCACCGGCCTCCACCACCCAGAACCGCACCTTGGCGCCCGCCCCGCCCTTGCGGCTCACCACGACATCCGCCTCGACCTCGACGGTCCCGAGCTCGAACCGCACCACCCCGGACGGACCTTCGCTGAGAGCGCCGTTCAGCTCCTGGCCCAACTCCCTGATCATTTCCGCCAGTTCGATCACATGGCGATCCTATCGGGGAGGGCGGCCCCGTGGAGGGTGAAAGGGCGTCAGATGTGGGTCGCGACGCGGTGGATGGCCGGCCCGAATCAGCCGTTGGAGACGCAGACCGCCCAGGTCCGCACCCCCGCGGAGCCCTGTGCGTACCAGCCGCTGAGGTCGCCCAGCGGGACACTGTTCGTGGCCGGGGAGGTGCCGCTGAAGCCACCGCCGGTCACCGTGTAGCCCGCGGGGCAGTAGGCCCGTGCCTGGGTCCCGAACTCGCCGATCACCAGCCTGTACTGCGGGGCCTGCCGCGCGGTGGGCTGGTCGGCCAGGGCGGGGACGGACCACGCGGTACCGATCCCCACGCCGCAGCCGGCAAGCGCCACCGCCACCCAACGTGCCGCGCCCAGCTTGGACATGGATCCACCCACTTCCCGAGATGCTCTCATCGCGGACGGCGACCCGGTCCGCAGGGGAAGCGTGACCGGTCGGCTTTCCGGAAGGAAGCGGGTCGCCCCCTCTTCACGCGATCGCACGAAGTAGTACGACTATGCCGGTGCCCGGCGCCACGAGGCCCAGCGATCGTGGCATATACCGGCCGAATGATTGACAAGCCATAACTCACCTGTTTTTCCCCGCGTTTACCTCCGTGCGGGCGAGTGCCCGCGCTTGATTCTGGAAGGCAGGGAACCGATGAAACGGGTTACCCGAAACGGTGTGATCGCCCTCGCGGCCGCCTCGGGCGCGATCGCTGTGGCGGGGCCGGTGTACGCCGACTCCACGGCGGACGGCGCCGCGGTCGGCTCGCCGGGGCTCATCTCCGGCAACGGGATCCAGCTCCCGGTGCACATCCCGGTGAACGTGTGCGGGGACACGGTGAACGTGGTGGGGCTCCTCAACCCCGCGATGGGCAACAGCTGCGCCAACACGGGCGGCACCACCACCAGGGGCGGCTCCGCCAACGGGGGCGGGGCCACGGCCGCCTCGGCGGAGAAGGGCTCGCCGGGCGCGGTCTCCGGCAACGGCATCCAGCTGCCGATCGATCTGCCGGTGAACATCAGCGGCGACAGCGTCAACGTGGTGGGGCTCCTCAACCCCGTCTTCGGCAACCACTCCGAGAACACGTCGAGCACCCACGCCACGCGGCCGGTGACCCCGCCGCGGGTCACCCCGCCGGCGCACACCACGCCCCCGGCCCACCCGCAGGCGCCGCCCGCGCGCACGGCCCCCGAGCCGGCCGACGGGCACCCTCGCCCACACCGGCGCCGACGGCACCCTGACGGCCGCCTTCGCGGGCGCCGCCTCGCTGGTCGGCGGCGCGGCCCTGTACCGGCGCTTCCGCGCGGGCGCCACGCGCTGATCCACCCCGCTGCACGCGGCGGGAAGGCCCCGCGGGACATGTCCCGCGGGGCCTTCCCGTCAGCGATGGAGGCGGCTGTCAGGCGGCGGCCCTGCTGTCCCGCCGCGACACCGCGAGGAACGCCACGAACGCGACGATCGCCACGGTCCAGGACAGCGTGACCGGGCCGAGGCCCCAGCCGAGTCCGCCCCGCCGGGCCGGATCGGCCATCCAGTCCGCGAGGGAGGCGCCGAGCGGGCGCGTGATGACGTACGCCGCCCAGAACGCGGTCACCGCGCCGAGGACGCCGCCCCGGTGGGCGAGGGCCGGGACCGCGATGGCCACCGCGAACAGCACGGCCGAGCCCAGGTATCCGAGGCCGATGCTCGCGGTGAGGTCGCCCGCGGCGGTGCCCAGGGCGAAGGTGGCGAGCACGGCCGCCCAGTAGAAGCCCTCGCGGCGCCGGGTGCGCACGGTGTGGATCGACAGGGTGCGCTCGCTCGCGTACCAGAGCGCGAAGACGGCCGCGAGGGCGACGAGGAAGAGCGGGGTGGACAGGGTGTACGGCACGCCGAGGCCGACATGGAGCACGTCCGCGGCCATGGTGCCGAACACGCTGACCATGACGATGGCCGTCCAGTAGATCCACGCCACGTACCGGCGGACGGCGAACTGGAGCACGAGCGCGGCGACGAACGCGAGACCGCCGAGGCCGACGGCGGGGATCGGGCCCAGCGCCTTGGCGAGCAGGTCGGAGGCGGTCTCGCCCATGCCGGTGGTGAGGACCTTGACGATCCAGAAGTAGACGGTGACCTCCGGCACCTTGCTCGCGCCCTCCCGCAGACGTGCGCGTACGGGGCTGCCGGGCCGGTGGTCGAGGACGTGCTCTGTGCTCATGCCTCGCACCCTCGCACGCGCGAGGAACCCACCCCCAGCCCCCTTTGCCATTGTTTTTGTCGCTTCTCGTGCGACTGTTGTCCGCGTCTTACCGAATCCAGGGGCGGTCGGTCAGCCGTCGGCCGGGGGCGTCCCGAAGGTCGTGCCCGTGAAGTCGCGCCCCTGGATCACCGGTGCCGAGAACGTGCCGCCCGAGATGGAGTTGTGGACGTCCCCGCCGGTGCCGGAGACCCGCCGGGCCGCCTCGTCCCAGCGCCGCAGCAGTTCCCCGAACTCCGGGTCGGCCAGGGCCCGTCGGTGCAGTACGAGACTCAGCGCCCGCGCCGCCGCCGCGTCACCCGGATCCCGGGCCAGCCTGGCCAGCTCCGCCTCCCCCGATCCCTCCGGCGCCGACCCCTCGGGCGCCGATCCCGCCGGCACCACCGCGCCGCCGCGCCGGAAGGGGCGTCGCACCAACTCCCCGAGCCCCGTCCACGCCTGGCGGCCCAGCTCCCCGCCGGCCCCTCCCGCCAGAGCCGTCAGCAACCCCATCGACACCGGATCCATGTGTGACATCCCCCGTCCCGTCCCGTTTCGTTCCGTCCTTCTGGCCCCTCCACTGTGCGGGCCGGACGCGCCGCCTTCAAGACCGCCGCAAAGCGCCGCCGGTGGCCGGGAATGTGCTGCTGCCGCATACGGCATGCCGTCTCAGGGGTAGAGCCCGGGGACAGATGAATATGACAACGGGCGGGGGAGAAGCGGATGGGAGCGGCGGAAGACGGCGGTCGGGACGGCGGAGTCGGCAACAGCATCGCGAGCGGCACCTTCTCGGGGCCGGTGGTCCAGGCCCGTGACGTCCATGTCCACCTGCCGGCGAAGGAGCCCTTGCCGGTGCCCCGGCAACTCCTGCCGGTACCCCATCACTTCACCGACCGGACCGATGAACTCGCGCAACTGAACCACCTGTTGACCAGCTCCGACGACCCGGGGACCGGGCCCCCGCTGATCGTGGTCAACGGCCCGGCCGGGATCGGCAAGACCGCGCTGGTCTCCCGCTGGCTGCGCACCCAGGAAGCGGCCTTCCCCGACGGCCAGTTGTACGCCGACCTGTACGGCCACGCCGCCGAGGGACCCGCGGACCCGGCCGAGGTGCTCGGACAGTTCCTGCGGGCCCTCGGGGTCGCCGCCCCGCCCGCCGGACTGGCCGAACAGGCCTCGCTGTGGCGGACGGTGACGGCGCGGCTCCGGGTCGCCGTCATGCTGGACAGCGCCTTCACCGCGGCCCAGATCCGGCCGTTGCTGCCCGGCGGCTCCGGCGCCCTGGTGGTCGTGACCAGTCGGCAGCGGCTGACCGGGCTGCGCCTGGACGGAGCCGCGTACGTCCGGCTGGACGCGCTCGACGCCGCCGCCGGTCTCGAACTGCTCACGCGCGGCGTCGGCGAGGAACGCGTGGCGGGTGAACGCACCGCCGTGGACCAGGTCGTGGAGCTGTGCGCCGGAGTCCCCCTGGCGGTGTGCCTGGCGGCGGCCCGGCTCGCCGCCCGCCCCCGGCAGCCCATCGCCGCCCTGGCTGATTCCCTCGCGCCGGACGCCGACCGGCTGGCCGCACTGGAAGTGGAAGGGGAGATCACGGTGAGCAAGGCACTGGACGCGTCGTACGCGGTGCTGGACCCGCGGGCCGCCCGTCTCTACCGCACGCTGGGCACGCTCCCCGTGCCCACCTTCGACACCCGCACCGCGGCCGCCGGCTGCGCCGAGAGCGAGCAGTGGGCAGAACGCCGCCTCGACGAACTGATCGAGGCCAACCTGGTCGAGGACATCGGCCCCGACACCTTCCGCTTCCACGATCTCGTCCGGGTGCACGCCCGCTCCCGCGCCGAGACCCACGACGGCGAGGACACCCTGACCGAGGCACTGAGACGCGTCACCGACTGGTATCTGCGGACGACCACCGCCGCCGAACAGCTCATCACCCCGGCCCAGTTCACCCTCCCGAGAACCTACGCCCACCCGTCCCCGCTGCCCGCGCCGTTCACGGCGGAGAAGGGGGCCTTGGACTGGCTCGACGCCCATCGCCACCACCTCATGGCCCTGCTGCGCACCGCCGCCGGACGGGGCTGGCACACCACCGCCTGGCAACTGGCCGACGCCATGTGGCCGTTGTTCCTCCGGCTGCGCTACTACGACCTGTGGGCCGAGGCCCACACCATCGGTCTGGCGGCCGCGCGCGCCGACGGACACGCCGAGGCCGAACGCCAGATGCTCAACTCCGGCGCCATCGGCCTCTCCGCCGCCGGACGCCTCGAAGAGGCCGCCGACTGGTACACCCAGTCCCTGGCGGCCGCCCGCGCCGCGGGTGACGTCCGCGACGAGGGACAGGCCCAACTCGGGCTCGGCAGCTGCCGTATGGCCACCGGACAGCTCGCGGAGGCCGTGCGCCATCTGGACCTGGCCGTGCGGGTCTGGGAGGAGTGCGGCTACCGCCGGGGCGTCGCGCTCGCCGGGATCCTGCTCGGCGAGACCGCCCTGCGCCGGGGCGACCCGGTCACGGCGATCCCGCTCTTCGCGGAGGCCCGGCGGATCCTGATCGAGGTGGCCGACCCGCACGACGCGACCCGGGCCCTGGCCTTCCTCGGCCGCGCCCATGCCCAGGGCGGCGAACACGCCCTGGGCACGGTTGAGTTGACCGAGGCACTGGAGGCGTTCCGGGCCTCGGGCGCCCTGCACTGGCAGGCCCGCACCCTGGAGATGCTGGGGCGCGGCGCGCGGGAACAGGGCGCCGAGGCGGAGGCCCGCGGGTACCTGGCCGAGGCCCGCTCCCTCTACGAGGTCACCAGCCCCGCCGACGCGCGCCGCCTGGAGTGAGCGCACGCCCCCGCGGCCGTACGGCCATCCGCGGCGACCTGCCGCAGCGGTCGTACATACGCCAGCTCGGTGAGCGAACGGCCCCCGACCAGCCACGCGTGCAGACAGGACGCCAGCAGCGGCTGATCGGGGCCGACCGCCTCCGCCACGACCCGCGGCCCGCCACCTCGACCACCAGCGCCACCGCGCCCCATTTGACGTTCGACCCGGCCGCGCCCGCCAGCGCCAGCCAGCCGCCCCCGGACAGCGGCACCGCGGCCAGCGCGCACGACGGATGGCGCGCCGTCATCCCGGTCAGCCAGTGCACCGCCGACGCCGGGGGCCGCGGCCGTACCCCGTACAGCACATCGGCGCAGGCCAGCCGGCGGTTCTCGGGGGCCGCCTCGGCGTTCACGGCGCAGTGCTCGTCCGCCTCCGGCAACTCATGTGCTCCGAGCCGGACATGGCCCGCCTCGGCGATCATCTCCGCACCGGACCCCGTCGCCCCCATCCGCACCCGCAGCACCGGCCCCACCCGGTGCGCGGCCCCGGCCGCCTCCCCGCCCGGGGACAGCAGCCGTACGACGACCAGGCCGCTCATGCCGGCACCTCCTGCCCCGCCGCGGGCCAGGCACTCAGCGGCGGCGGCGCCGGGAGCTGGGCCGTGACCGGCGCGTGGGCGGGCTGTCCGAGCCCGAGGGTCCGGTACAGCAGCCGCCGCATATTGCGGTGGAAGCGCCCCGGCTCCGAGGTGATGCGCGCGCTGATCGCCGTGTACTCCTCGCGCCGGTACTCCCCGGCCGCGTACCGGAGTTGGTCGACCAGCGGATGCACCGGCGACAGCGCGGGCGCGGTCAGGGCGAGCGTGGCGGCGGGGGAGGCGGGGTTGATGTCCCCCGCGGGCGAGGAGGCGAGCAGGATCGGTGCCGGGGTGAGCGTCCCGTACAGGGTGACCGAGCCGTGGTCGCCGATGATCCAGTCCGCGGCGATCAGCACACTGCGCCACTCCGCCTCCGGCGGCAGCAGCGAGATGCCCAGCCGGGCGCAGCGCCGCAGCCAGGACCGCACCTGCCAGGCGCCGTGCCCCGACCACACGTTCGGATGGGCGAGGACGACGCAGCGGTACTCGTCGCCGGGCAGTTCGGCCAGCAGCCGGGGCAGCAGTGCCTCGAACCGGCCGAACGAGGACCGCGCCCCCCAGGTGGACGCGATCACCACCAGCTTCTGCGAGCCGCGCAGCCCGAGGGCCTCGCGGTAGCGCTCGCGCAGCGGCAGGCTGACGGACATCCGGTCGTACACCGGATCCCCGACGACATGGGCGAGCGGCACCGCCTCCGGGCACTGGCGGGCCAGCTCCGCCAGGTCGGCGTGGTGCGGCATGACCAGCGCCGCGGGTAACCGCCCGCCGGGCGCGACGTCCGTCCGGCGCAGCCCGGCCACCCCGGGCTCGGTGGCCGAGGGGACGAGCTTGAGATACGCGGCGCCGTGCGGCAGCGTGATCAGCGGCGCCGACAGCTGTTCGACGCCCTTCGGACCCGCCGCCACCGCCACGTCGAAGGGCAGCCGGACCGCCTCCTCCCACGGCAGCACCGCACAGCCGAGCCGCTCCAGGAAGCGCGGCACCTCGTCGCCGAAGACGTGCGGCGGCGCCGTGAACGCCACTTGGACGCGGAAGTCGTCGTCGACCAGCGACAGGATGTCGACCAGTCGTTTCGCATAGGTGATCGTGTGCGCGACGGTCAGGACCGTCCTGCGGCCGACCAGTGTCCGCCATTCCCTGCCGGTGGCCGATGGATCGGCCTGTGAACCCAATGCCGACACGATGTACCCCCGATGTCTCTCGCGAGTGCCCCTGCGGGCCGTTGCCCAGGCTCTGCCCGGGCCCACCGGACGAAAGCCTTGCGGCGACCTTGCAGAAACCTGGCAGGGGTAGGGGGCGGACGGGCTCCGGTGCCGGGCGCGGTGATCCCGCCCCGGCACCGGAGCGGGGTCAGAACACCAGGCCCACGTGGGCCAGCGCCTGCTTCAGCAGCGCGCCGTGGCCGCCCGGCATCTCGCTCTGCAGCACCTCGGATCCCGCCTCCTGGGGGCTGAACCAGACCAGGTCCAGGGCGTCCTGGCGGGGCCGGCAGTCACCGGTGACCGGGACGACATAGGCGAGGGACACCGCGTGCTGGCGCGGGTCGTGGTAGGGGGTGATGCCGACCGTCGGGAAGTACTCGGCCACGGTGAAGGGCTGGAGCGAGGCGGGGACCCGGGGCAGGGCCACCGGGCCGAGGTCCTTCTCCAGATGGCGCAGCAGCGCGTCGCGGACCCGCTCGTGGTGCAGCACCCGCCCGGAGACCAGGGTCCGGCTGACCGTGCCGTCCGGGCCGATGCGCAACAGCAGTCCGATGCTGGTGACTTCGCCGCTGTCGTCGACCCGTACGGGCACGGCCTCGACGTACAGGATCGGCATCCGGGCCCTGGCCATCTCCAGCTCGTCCGAGGTCAGCCAGCCGGGCGTGGTATCGGTCATGTCAGACATTGCTTGATCATACTTTCCGGGTGGGGTGGCCGCGGGGGGCGCGGACCGGTTCGGATACGGGCGGTCCATAGAGCCGGCGGGCGTTGTCGCGGCCCGTCCAGGACGCGATCCGCAGGGCGTCGGACAGGGACAACTCATCGGCCTCCACACGATGTCGCAGCAGCTCGGCGAGGCCCTGACGAAAGCACAGGGCACCCAGGTGGTGGAACTCCGCCACACCGTAGGCATCCGAGCTGTACAGCAGTTTGCGGAACGGGGTGATCTCCAGGGCCTCCGCCAGCACCACCCCTGCCCGCGTGGGACCGGTGTGATGCAGGGCGAGCCCCACATCCAGGTACACCCGCTCGAACACCGCGGCCAGATAGGCGGCCTGGCGGTGATAGGGCCAGCAGTGCAGCAGCAGCACGGGGATCGTCCCGGCGACACGGTGCAGCCAGTCGGTGAGCAGCGCGGGATCGGCCCGGTGCAGCCGTACGTCCGCGTCCCCGAAACCGGTGTGCAGCTGGAGCGGCTGCCCCAAGTCGACCGCCGTCCACAGCAGTTGCCGTACCAGGACCGGGTCCGCGAGGCGGCCACCGGCGGTGAGCCAGCGCCGCGCCGCCACCGTCACCTCGGCGTCCGAGGGCCGCTCCGGATCGAGGGCGAACCCGGTGCGATAGGCGGCCACCGACTTCACCGCCACCACACCCGGCCGCCGCACCGCCTCCTCGGCCGCCGCGCGGAACACGGACGCGTACTCGCCCGCCTCCACGCCCCGCGCCGCCACCTCCTCGGCGATCCGCTCAAGGCGTACGACCTCGTACCCGGCGGCACCGGAGGCCTCGGCCAACTCGGCGGGGGAGGTGAGCGGTTGCGGGGCGTAGCCGGTGTCCACGCAGTACGCCTCGACACCGGCCGCGGTCAGGAACCGCCGGTTCACCTCCCGCCACCCCAGCTCCGCGCGCCGGGCCACGTAGGCGTCCGGCGGGGCGTGCCGGGGCAGGTCGAGCAGGGGCGCGCAGTGCCGTCGTACGGCGATGCCCACCGGACTGTCGAAGGGCGAGACACCGGGCCAGGCACCGCCCTCGGTGAGCAGCGACTCGAACCCCTCGAAGGACAGGTCGGCCACCGTCGCGCCATGGCAGTGGTGGTCCACCAACTCCAGGGCGGCCAGCGCCTCGTGGACCGGCCCGGCGGACGCCATGGTCAGTACGCCCAGCGGTAGGCCGCCGCCACCCGCTCGTCGTCCAGCCCCTCGACGGCGGTCGCCTCACCGAGCCGTACGGCGCTCACCGCGTCCGCGAGGACCGGGCCGAGCGCGGCCCGCAGCACCGCGTCCGCGCGGAACTCCGTCACCGCCTCGGCCAGGGTGGCCGGCAGCCGTCGTACGCCGAGCTTCGCCGCCTCCTGCGCGTCGTAGCGCGCCGGGTCGCCGGTGATCTCCTCGGGCAGCGGGCGCTTCGCCGCGAGTCCGTCGAGTCCCGCGGCGATCAGACAGCCGAGGGTGAGATAGGGGTTGGCGGCCAGGTCGACGGGTTTCACCTCCAGGTTGGCCTCCTGCCGCTGCCGCCCCGCGCTGCCGGTGACCAGCCGCAGCGCCGCCTCCCGGGTCTCGCGGCCCCACGCGGTGAAGACGCCCGCCCACTGGGAGGGCCGCAGCCGCAGATAGCTGGCCGGGCTGGGCGCGTTGACGGCGGTCAGCGCGGGCAGACGGGCCAGGATCCCGGCCGCGAAGGACTCCGCGTCGGGCGTCAGACCGTACCGGCGCTCGCCGCCCGCGTGCAGATTGACGCCGTCGCACCAGCAGGACAGATGCACATGGCCGCCGTTGCCGACGCTCCCGGCGAGGACGGCGGGGGAGAACGACACCCGCAGTCCGTGCCGCTGGGCGAGGGCCCGGATCGTCTGGCGCACCAGCACACTGCGGTCGGCTGCCGCGACCGGGTCGAGGGCGCCCGCCGACAGCTCGAACTGCCCGGCCGCGTACTCGGGATGGACCTGGTCGACGTCCACACCCTGGGCGTCGAGCGCGCCCAGCAGATCGGCGAGGAAGTCGCCCAGCTCCACCTGGCGGATCGCGCCGTACGCCGGTCCGGACACCGCGGGCACGAACTCCCCGGCGGGCGCGGAGCCGAGCCCGAGGGCCCACTCGATCTCGAACGCCGCCTTGAAGGCGAGCCCGTGCCGCTCGGCCGCCTCGGTGACCATGCGGCGCAGGAAGGTGCGGGCGCAGCCGGGGTGCCGTTCGCCCTCCTGGGTGATCCGGTCCACCGGCGCCCACGCCCAGCCGGGCTGCCCGGCCAGCGCCACCAGATGGTCCAGGTCGGGGTAGAGCCGGAGATCGCCGTCGGGGGAGCCGAGCACATCGGTGCTGACGATCGAGTCGTCGGCCAGGAAGGTGTCGAACACCGGGGACATCCCGACGCCCCAGGAGACGGCGGCCTCCAGCCGGGCCGTGGGGACGGTCTTCACCCGGGTGACGCCCGCCGTGTCCACGTATGCCAGGACGATGCCGCGCACGTCCTGCGCGGCCAGTGCGGTGCTGAGGGCGGCGACCCGCCGCAGATCGGCCGGACGGCCGCCGGGCACGGGGTCGGCGAGAGTGGTCATACGTGTCCTTTGCGGGCGGGGCCCGGTGGGGGCGGTCGGTTCAGGTGGGGGGAGTGTCTTCGGGCTTGCTTGCCGGGGGTGTGCGGACGCGCCGACGCCCGCCGCCCGGGCGTCAGCGCTTCACGGCGACCGCGCCGAACTGCGGGACCGGGGCGGCGCCCGGCTCGGCGCGCCACTGGGAGCAGGGCACCAGGCCCGGCTCCACCACGTCGAGGCCGTCGACGTCATGGAGGAAGGAGGCGATCTCGGCGCGGCTGCGGGCGGTGATCGGCGGGGTGGCGTGGGCGTTCCAGAACTCCATCGCGGCGACATTGCCCGCGCCGCCCACCTCGGCGTCGGTGGTGGGGTGGGTGAGCACCAGATGGCTGCCGGAGGGCAACGCCGCCATCAGCCGCCGCACGATGTCGAGGGCCTCGCCGCTGTCCAGGACGAAGTTGAGGATGCCCAGCATCATCAGCGCGACGGGCCGCTCCAGGTCGAGCGTGTCGGCGGCGCGCCGCAGGATGGTGTCCGGGTCGTGCACATCGGCGTCGACGTAGTCCGTGACGCCCTCGGGGGAGCTGGTGAGCAGCGAACGGGCGTGCACCAGCACGATCGGATCGTTGTCGACGTACACGATCCGGGACTCGGGGGCGAGGCGCTGCGCGATCTCATGGGTGTTCTCCACGGTCGGCAGGCCGGTGCCCACGTCCAGGAACTGCCGGATGCCCTGCCCGGCGGCGAGGAAGCGCACGGCACACGCGAGGAACTCCCGGTCCGCGCGGGCCACCTCCCGGATCACCGGGAACATCCCGGCGACATGCTCGCCGACCCGCTGGTCGACCTCGTAGTTGTCGCGGCCGCCGATCCAGTAGTTCCACACCCGGGCGTTGTGCGCCACGGACGTGTCCAGCCGCGCTCCGGTGGTCACAGCGTCACCGTCGGTCACGTCTCTCGCCCCTCTTCCGTGCGGGTGCCCGCCGTCATTGTGCCGCCGGGTGATCGCGCTGTCCCGGGAACCGCGCACGGTCGGCGGTTCGGGGTGGCTCGGGGACGTTCCGCCCCATGAGGGACACTGGACGAGTACCCTGACCCCGGCCGGAAGCAGGACATGTCCGCCATACCCACGCCCCTCCTCGACGTGCCCGGCCTTCCGGCAGGCCCCGCGGACATCCGGCTGATCGTCACCGACATGGACGGCACCCTGCTGGACGACGACAAGCGGATCCCGGCCGGTCTGTGGCCGATGCTCGCCGAACTGCGCGGGCGCGGGGTGCTGTTCAGCCCCGCGAGCGGCCGCCAGTACGCCACGCTGGCCCGGCAGTTCGCGGAGGTCGCCGAGGGCATGGTCTTCATCGCCGAGAACGGCACCTATGTGGTCCGCGACGGCGTCGAACTCAGCTCCGACCCGCTGGAGCGCGCGACGGCCACCGGGGTCGCCGAGGCGGTACGAGGGCTGAACGCGGCCGGTGGTGACGCGGGGGCCGTGGTCTGCGGCAAGCGCGCGGCCTATGTGGAGCGGACCGACGAGGCGTTCCTCGCCGAGGTGCGCCGCTACTACGTCGAGCACCGCGTCGTCGACGACGTCACCGCGGTGGACGACGACTTCATCAAGGTCGCGGTCTTCGACTTCCACTCCGCCGAACGCTCCACCGCCCCCGCGCTCGCGCCGTTCGCCGACACCCACCAGGTCGTGGTCTCGGGCGAGCACTGGGTCGACGTGATGACGCGCACCGCCAACAAGGGCACCGCGCTGCGCGCCCTCCAGCGGACCCTGGGCATCACCCCGGCCCAGACCATGGTCTTCGGCGACTACCTCAACGACCTGGAGATGATGGACGCGGCGCACTGGTCCTTCGCCATGTCCAACGCCCACCCGGACGTCATCGCGCGCGCCCGCCATCTGGCCCCGTCCAACGGCGAGAACGGCGTCCTGCGGACGATCTCCCGGGTCCTCGGGCTGTAGCCGGGGCGTGCACGGCCGCGGCCGGTGCGCCGACGGCCCGGGGCCCGGCGGCTCAGTTCGCCGGTTTGCGGGCCACCCCGCCGTACAGGGAGATGGGCCGGTCGCCGTCCGGAGCCGTCTCGGGACGCCACTCGGCGACCGGTACGACACCCGGCTCCAGCAGGTCGAGTCCCTTGAAGAAGGCGCCCACTTCGTCCCGGGAGCGGGCGACCAGGGTCACCCCGCCCGCGGCGTAGGCGGCGATGCCCTTCGCCACGTTCTCCGGTTCGAAGTCGCCCGTCATCATCGACAGCACCAGGCAACTGCCCGGCGCCAGCGCCGACATGAGCGTCGCGACCATCTCATGGGGGCCGTCCTCGTCGGCGACGAAGTGCAGCAGCGCGATCAGCGAGAGGGCGACCGGGCGGCCGAAGTCCAGTACGGCGGCGGCCCGTTCGAGGATGGACCCGGGCTCGCGGGCGTCGGCCTGGATGTACTCCGTCACGCCCTCGGGGGTGCCGCGCAGCAGCGCGCCCGCGTGGGCCAGCACGATCGGATCGTTGTCGGCGTACACCACCCGCGCGTCCGGCGTCACCGACTGGGCGACCTGGTGCAGATTGGGCTCGGTGGGTATGCCGGTGCCGATGTCCAGGAACTGGGTGATGCCGTCCTCGGCCAGCGCCCGGGTGGCCCGGCGCATGAACGCCCGGTTGGCGCGCGCCCCGCGCAGGGCGCCGTCGTCGAGGGCCGCGATCCGGCGGCCCAGCGCCTCGTCGACGGGATAGTTGTCCTTGCCGCCGAGGAACCAGTCGTACACCCGCGCCGGATGCGGCCGTGTGGTGTCGATGTACGGCGTGACCGGCCCGGTCCCCGTCATGTGCTGCCCTCCGCTCGGAATGGAACGCAGAGCAGTCTGGCACGATCACGCGGCGCGCTGGAGGCAGTCCTCGGCCACGTCCTTGTCGAGCGCCGCCCGCACCAACGCGGCGGCCAGCACGGCCGGTTCGGTGTCCCCGGCCAGCTCCGTCAGCTTCCCCGGGTCCTTCGGCAGCCCGAGCCGGTCCGCGCCGTCCAGGGCCTTGCCGTCCAGATAGGGGCCGATTTCCGGCCAGACGCGCTGCGCCTCGCGCAGGAAGATGTCGGCGCCGGCCGGGCCGACCCCCGGCTCCTCCTGGAGCAGCCGCTTCAGCTCCCCGGTGTCGCCGCCCGCCTCCTCGTGCAGCCGGCGCAGATCGCCGCCCCAGCGCTCGCCCAACAGCTCGGCGCCGTCACCGAGTTGGGTGGCGGTCCGCTCGTCGTAGCGCCGGTAGCCGCCCCGGCCCAGCGCGTCGACCCGCCGCTGCCAGTCCGCGTCGGCCATCCGGCGCGGACTGTCCAGCCGGTCCTCGTGCAGGGCGCGGGCGGCGGCCACCGCCACCGAGGCCCGGATGCGGGCGCTCAGCAGCAGCGACAGCACCAGCAGCCGGTACAGCGGCTGCGGGGTGTTGGCCAGCCGGATCCCCGCCTCCTCGGCGTAGGTCCGCCCGTACGCGGACACCAGCTCCCGTACGACGCGTTCGTCCCGGTTCATCGCGTCACTCCCTCGCCGCGGCACTCCCGCCGCCGCTACGGCTTGAGCGGATCGTGGCCCAGCGTCATCAGCCGGTGCCGCCGCCGGGTGTCCTGCGGGGTCCGCTCCGGTTCCGGCTCGTCCGCCATGTCCACCAGGTCACCGACGGTGTCGACGACCTTGTACATCACCCGGACGTCGTCGTCGGTGAGATCGGTGCGGCGCTTCTGGAGGATCGCGAGGACATGGCGGCCGGTCGCGCTGCCCGCCTCGTCGGGCAGCGGCTCCGAGCGCTCCTCGGCGTCGCGGACCCTGAGCCAGGCCGCGAGTTCCGCCGAGGTCATGTTCACCACGCGGTGGAAGTCATCCCACAGCGCCTCGGTCTCCAGGGCGTCGGCCATGGAACTCCCCTTTCCCTTGGGATCCGTTCGCGTCCCTTCGAGTTCCCTGTGCGGCGGGTGTCAGTGCGACTGGTTCTCCGCCGCGAACATCCACCGCTCCTTCTCCAGGTCGGCGGTGATGGTGATCAGCAGGTCCTGGGTCACCGGATCGGCCTTCTCGGTGGCCGTGATCCGCTCGCGCAGCCGCCCGACGGCCGCCTCCAGGGCCGAGACCATCAGCTCGACCACCTCGGTGTCCCGCAGCCAGCCGTCCTTGGTCCCGGGCAGCGCGAAGGTCGCCGCGATCGTCTCGGGCCGGCCGTCCGGCGAGACGCCCAGCGCGGCGGCGCGCTCGGCGACCGTGTCGGAGTGGGCACGGGCCGTCGCCACCACCTCGTCCAGCTGGAGGTGGATCGAGCGGAACCGGGGGCCCACGATGTTCCAGTGCGCCTGCTTCCCGATCAGCGACAGACCCAGCAGATCCACCAGGGTGTCCTGGAGCGCGGGCGCGGTGACGCCGAGGGCCTTCTCGGGCAGCGTGCTCTTCACCACGGTCATGGTGCCTACGTCCCCTTTCATCAGCGTCGTACGCCTTGCACAAGCGACGTACGATCTCGTCCGAAAAGGCGGGTGCCCCGCGTTCGGGGGCGCAAACAGCCCTGCTCAGCGGGCCGGTGCGGGTCTCGACGGGGGTCCGGGCTCAGCGGGCGAGCACCCGTTCGAGGAACCGCGTCACCTCCGCGAACGCCTCCTCGCGCACCGTCTCGTGGAACACCTCGTGCCGCGCCCCGGGGAAGATCCGCTCGGTGAGATCGCCGTCGGCGAGCCGCTCGACGCCGGGGCGGCTGCCGGACAGCGGCACCAGCCGGTCGTCGTCCCCGTGCAGCCACAGCACCGGGGTCCCGGCCACCCCACCGCCCGCGGCGACGGCGTCCAGGGTCCGCGTGAACGCCTGGAGGGTGGGCCGCTTCATCGGCCCGTGCCAGACCAGCGGATCGGCGGCGTACGCGGCGCCCACCGCCGGATCGCGGGAGAGTGCGCCCGGACTGATGGGCGTGTCCGGGATCTCCGGCAGCGCCAGCAGCCGCCCCGGCAGCTCCCAGGCGCCGATCACCGGCCCGGACAGGACCAGCGCGGCGAGCTCCTCGCGGTGCAGCTGCGCGTAGCGGGCCGCGATCAGCCCGCCCATCGAGTGGCCCACCAGGACCAGCGGCAGCCCCGGGTGCGCGGCGCGGGCGAGACCGGCGACGGAGCGCACATCGGCGACCACGTCCTCGAAGTCCTCGATCAGCACCCGCTCACCGGCCGAGCGCCCGTGCCCCATGTGGTCGGGCGCGTACCCGGCGGCCCCGAGCCCGGTGAGGACGGCGGCGAGCCCGTCGTAGCGGCCCGCGTGCTCGCCGTACCCGTGCACCAGCAGGGCGAGGAAGCGGGGCGTGGGATGCTCCCACTCGCGGACGGCGAGTTCGCCGCGGGTGCCGTCGACGACGTGCGTGCGAACGTGGGGCATCTCTCCTCCAACTGCCTCGGTACGGTTCGGGAGGATCTTCCCAGGGGGCCGTTCCTGGGTCTATAGTCAAAAACTAGCAGTGCTAATTAGCAGTGCTAATTAAGTGCTGTTCCGGCCGATCAAGAGCCATTCCGGTCCGCTGATCCACACCGTCTGATCCACACCGTCGTAGGTCAGGAGTCAAAGCCGTGCGTCCCGTCCACTTCGCGGCAGCCCGCCGTACCCCCATCGGCAAGCTGCGTGGCGCCCTCTCGTCCGTCCGGCCCGACGATCTCGCGGCGGCCGTCATCCGCCGGCTGGTCGCCGAGGTGCCCACGCTCGACCCCGCCCGCATCGACGACGTGTACTGGGGCGCCGCCAACCAGTCCGGTGAGGACAACCGCAACGTCGCCCGGATGGCCGCCCTGCTCGCGGGCCTGCCCGAGTCCGTGCCCGGCGCCACCGTCAACCGGCTGTGCGCCTCCGGCCTCGAAGCCGTCACCACCGCCGCCCGCGCCATCGCCGCGGGCGAGGCCGACATCGTGATCGCCGGTGGCTCCGAGTCCATGAGCCGCGCCCCCTTCGTGCTGCCCCGCCCCGACGAGGCCCTGCCGCACCGCATGGAGACCTTCGACACCCGGCTCGGCTGGCGCCTGACCAACCCCGCCATGAAGGACCTGCACGGCGTGCTCGCCATGGGCGAGACCGCCGAGGAGGTCGCCACCCGGCACGGCATCTCCCGTGAGCGGCAGGACGAGTTCGCGCTGCGCAGCCACCAACTCGCCGCCGCCGCGCGCAAGAACGGCCTGTTCGCGGACGAGATCCTGCCCGTCGAACGCCCCGACGGCATCGTGGTCGAGCAGGACGAGTGCATCCGCGAGGACACCTCCCTGGAGAAACTGGCCCGCCTCAAGCCGGTCTACCGCGCGGGCGGCACGGTCACCGCGGGCAACACCTCGCCGATGAACGACGGCGCCGCCGGTCTGCTCCTGGTCAGCGAGGAGGCCCTCGGCGAACTGGGCCTCGAGTCCCTCGGCCGGTATGTCGCCGGTGCCTCCGCGGGCGTCCACCCCGACGTCATGGGCATCGGACCGGTGCCCGCCACCCGCAAGGTGCTCGCGCGGGCCGGCTGGGAGGTCGGCGACCTCCAGGAGGCCGAGTTCAACGAGGCGTTCGCCGCCCAGGTCCTCGCCTGCGTCGACCAGCTCGGCATCGACCCGGGCCTGATCAACCCCACCGGCGGCGCCCTCGCCCTCGGCCACCCCCTCGGCTCCTCGGGAGCCCGCATCCTGACCACCCTGCTCCACCGCATGCGCCGCACCGGCGCCGAGCGCGGCCTGGCCACCATGTGCGTGGGCGTGGGCCAGGGCAGCGCGGTGCTGGTCGAGAGGCACTAGCAACCACCCGGCGCGGGAACCCCTCTTGGCACAAGGGGGATTCCCGCCGAGGGAACGACCGTACGACCGGTTCGGCCTGCCGAGCCGCAGCAAGGAAACGGAGCCGCACTCCATGGCAACCCTGTCCGTCGCCGCCATCCTGGCCGAGAACGCCAGGCGCCGCCCCGCCCGCACCGCACTCGTGGAAGGAGAGCGGCGGCTGACCTTCGGCGACGCGTGGCAGGCGGCGCTGGCCCAGGCGGGCGCGCTCACCGGCCTCGGCATCCGACCGGGCGACCGGGTCGCCCTCATGGCTCCGAACACCACCGAGTTCCCGCTCGCCTACTACGCCGTCGCCGCGGCCGGCGGTGTCGTCGTCCCCGTCCATCTGCTGCTGTCCCCGGGCGAGATCGAGCACGTCCTCAAGGACAGCGGCGCCACGCTGCTCCTCGTCCACCCGGCGCAGGCCGTCGCGGGCCGGGCCGCGGCCGACGCCCTCGGCGTGCGAGTCGTCACCCTGGGCGCGGAGTTCGACGCCCTCGCCGCCGCGGCCGAGCCGCCGGCCACGTACGCCACCCGGGCCGCCGACGACCCGGCCGTGATCCTCTACACCAGCGGCACCACCGGCGTCCCCAAGGGCGCCGTGCTCAGCCACTTCAACCTGGTGATGAACGCGACCGTCTGCGCCTTCGACGCCAACGACGTCCGCCCCGACGACATCGCCCTCGGCGCGCTGCCCCTCTTCCACGCGTTCGGGCAGACCGTCTCGCTCAACTCCACCTGGCGGGCGGGCGCCACGCTGGTGCTGCTGCCCCGCTTCGACGCGGCCCGCGCCATCGAGCTGATGGTGAAGGAGAACATCAACACCTTCCACGGCGTGCCCACCATGTTCGTCGCGCTCGCGGCGGCCGCGGCGGACGCCGACGTCCTGCCCGAACTGCGGGTGTGCATCTCCGGCGGGGCCTCGCTGCCCGTCGCCGTCCTCGAACGCTTCGAGGCCGCGTTCGGCGCGCGGACCTACGAGGGGTACGGGCTGTCGGAGACCTCGCCGACGGCCACCGTCAACCAGCCGGACTTCGGCACCCGGGCCGGCACCATCGGCCATCCGCTGTGGGGCGTCGACGCGGAGATCGCGCGCGCCGAGGTGGAGGGCCGGATCGAACTGCTGCCGCCCGGCGAGCTGGGTGAGGTCGTCATCCGCGGCCACAACGTCTTCTCCGGCTACCTCGGCCGCCCGGAGGCCACCGCCGAGGCCCTGGTCGACGGCTGGTTCCGCACCGGCGACCTCGGCACCAAGGACGAGCAGGGCTTCCTCACGATCGTCGACCGCAAGAAGGACGTCATCATCCGCGGCGGCTACAACGTCTACCCGCGCGAGGTCGAGGAGGTCCTGGTACGGCACCCCGGCATCGCCCAGGTCGCCGTCATCGGCCTGCCCGACGAGCTGCACGGCGAGGAGGTCTGCGCCATCGTCGTCCCGGCACCCGGCGGCGCCCTCGACGCCACCGCCGTCATCGAGTGGTCCAAGGAGCACCTCGGCCGCCACAAGTACCCGCGGCGCGTGGAGTTCGCCGAGGAACTGCCGCTCGGCCCGAGCATGAAGGTGCTCAAGCGGGAGCTGCGGACGCGGTACGCGGGCTGACGGTCCGGGGGCCCGGGTGCGGGACCGATGCCTGCGCATAGCATCGGTCTCCGCATGAACATGATGACGCTCTGGCACATATCCGGCTGGGAGTTCGCCGCCCTCGCCCTCGCGGCCCTGCTCGTGGGCTTCTCCAAGACCGCGGTGAGCGGCGCCAACACGATCAGCCTCGCCGTCTTCGCGGCGATCCTGCCCGCCCGCGCCTCCACCGGCATCCTGCTGCCCCTCCTGATCGCCGGGGACGTGCTGGCCGTCCTCACCTACCGGCGGCACGCCCACTGGCCCACCCTGTGGCGGCTGTTCCCGGCCGTCGCGGTCGGCGTGGTGATCGGCACGCTGTTCCTGATGTGGGCCGACGACGGGATCGTACGGACCTCGATCGGCGCGATTCTGCTGCTGATGACCGGCCTCACCCTGTGGCGCAGGCGCAAGGAGAGCGCGGGCGAGGAGGACGCGCCGGAGGCGGTGACGACCTCCGCGGGTGGGCTGAAGGCCCGCTCCTACGGTGTGCTCGGCGGATTCACCACGATGGTCGCCAACGCGGGCGGCCCCGTGATGTCCATGTACCTCCTGTCCGCCGGTTTCCGGAAACTGGGTTTCCTCGGCACCTCGGCCTTCTTCTTCCTCATCGTCAATGTCTCCAAGGTCCCGTTCAGCGCCGCCCTCGGCCTGATCGACACCCGTTCCCTGCTCCTCGACGCCACGCTGGTGGTCTTCGTCGTGCCCGGCGCCCTGCTCGGCCGCTGGGCCGTGCACCGGATCGACCAGCGGCTCTTCGATCGGCTGGTGATCGCGGCGACGGTGGTGGGCGGACTGCAACTGCTGGTGGGCTAGCTCCCGGCGGCCTTCTCGCCCGGTGCGTCGAGCAGGGCCAGTTCCTCCTCGGTCAGCCGCAGGGCTCCGGCGGCGATGTTCTCCGCGAGGTGGGCCGGGTCGGTGGTGCCGGGGATGGCCAGCACATGCGGACCGCGGTGGAGGGTCCAGGCGAGCCGCACCTGGGCGGGCGTGGCGTCATGGGCGCGGGCGACGGAACGGACCCGGGCGTCGCTCTCCTGACCCGCGCTCGCCTCGCGGCGCAGGCCGGAGACCGCGAAGAACGGCACGAAGGCGATGCCCCGCTCCCCGCACAGGTCCACCAGACCGCTCTCGTCGGCGCGGCGCCAGTCCAGGCCGTAGGAGTTCTGCACACAGACCACGGGCGCGATCGCCAGGGCCTCGGTCACCTGCTCCGGGCGGACGTTCGAGAGCCCGAGATGCCGGATCAGACCTGCCCGGCGCAACTCGGCCAGAGCGCCGAAGTGTTCGGCGATCGACTCCATGCCGGGGCCGTTGCGGCGCAGGTTCACCACGTCCAGCTGATCCCGGCCGAGCTGGCGCAGATTCTCCTCGACCTGGCCGCGCAGCTGGTCGGGGCGCGCCATGGGCAGCCACTCACCACCGGGATCGCGCCCGGGCCCGACCTTGGTCGCCACGACCACGTCGCCGCCCCAGCCGGTGAGGGCACGGCTGATCAGCTCGTTCGCGGACCGCAGCGGCGAGAAGTAGAAGGCGGCCGTGTCGATGTGGTCGACCCCCAGCTCGAACGCGCGGTGCAGCAGGGCGACGGCGGCGGCGCGGTCGATCGGCGCGCCGTCGGAGTTCCCCATCATTCCGTTGCCGGTCAGCCGCATCGCGCCGTAGCCGACGCGGTTCACCTCCAGGTCTCCGAGCGTCCAAGTCCCCGCCGTCGCCGCTGTGTTCACTCTGCTCCTCGGGCCGTGTGCTGATCAGGTCCTGGAGTATGGGGTGCCCGCGGTCCCCCGCGACAGGGTGATCGGCCGGGCGGAATGTCACATCCGCCGCGGGAACCATCCCCGGCCGCCGGACCGTTGACCCTACGGGGAAGGGACGGCACGGCACGCGTTTCCCCACCCCCTGACCTGCCGATACGCTCATCCTCATGCCCGCACCGTCCCCGCGGCCCCCGCGACGCCATGTCCTCGTCCTGGGCGGCACCGCCGAGGCCCGCCGCCTCGCCGCCGCTCTGGCCGCGCACCCCGCCGGGATCCGGGTGACCACCTCCCTGGCCGGACGCACCGCCCGGCCCGAGGCACCGGCCGGGGAGGTACGGATCGGGGGCTTCGGGGGAGCCGAGGGGCTGGCGGAGTGGCTGCGGGCACACCGGGTGGACGCGCTGGTCGACGCCACCCATCCGTTCGCCGAGTCGATCACCGCGAACGCGGCCCGCGCGGCGGCGGCCACCGGAGTCCCGGTGGTCGTACTGCGCCGCCCCGGCTGGCGGCCCGTCCCGGGCGACCGCTGGTACGACGTCCCGTCCCTGGCCGCGGCCGCCGAGGCGCTGCCCGGCCTGGGCGAGCGGGTGTTCCTCAGCACCGGGCGCCTCGGCCTGGCCGCCTTCGCCCGGCTGACCGGCCGGCACTTCCTGGTGCGCGCGGTGGAACGGCCGGACCCCCCGCTGCCCCCGGACACCGAAGTCCTGCTCGCGCGCGGCCCGTTCACCCTCGCCGGTGAACGGGAACTGCTGCGGGCGCACCGCATCGACGTCCTGGTCACCAAGGACAGCGGCGGCGAGGCCACGGCGGCGAAACTCACGGCCGCCAGGGAACTCGGCCTGCCGGTGGTGGTCGTACGCCGCCCGGCGCTACCGGACGGGGTGCCGGCCGTACCCGATGTGGCGGCGGTGCTGCGCCGACTGGGCCTCGCCCCGGACGGAACCGGTCAGGCCGAACAGGCCGGGAAGCCGACGTGAGAGGACCGCCCGGACCGGGTCACCGCGCCCCGGGGTTCCGCCGCAGCAGATACGTGTCCATGATCCACCCCTTGCGCTCCCGGGCCTCCGCGCGCACCCGCTCGATCTCGGGGCCCGCCTCGGCGAGCGGGCCGGACACCAGGATCTCGTCCGGGGTGCCTATGTAGGCGCCCCAGTAGATGTCGACGTCCTCGTCCGCGTAGTGCCGGAAGGACTGGTGGGCGTCGAGCATCACGACCACGTCGTCCACCCCCTGCGGAAAGCCCTCGGCGAGCCGCCGCCCGGTGGTGATCTGCACGGGCCGGGCGACCCGGTTCAGGCCGGTGCGATGGCGGGCGACCAGCGCGGAGACGCTGCTGACACCGGGCACCACGTCATACTCGAAGGAGACCGCGCCTCGCGCGAGCACCTCGTCCAGGATGCCGATCGTGCTGTCGTACAGCGCCGGATCGCCCCACACGAGGAACGCGCCGGTCTCGTCGTCGCCCAACTCCTCGGCGATCATCCGCTCGTAGATACCGGCGCGGGCGCTGCGCCAGTCCCCGACGGCCGGTGAGTACGCCGACCCGCCCGCCTTGCGGTCCCGCTCCGGGTCCCGCGCCTCGACCACCCGGTACGAGCCCCCGGACAGATGCGCGTCCAATATGTCCAGGCGGAGCCGGGTGAGGTCGCTCTTCTCCTCGCCCTTGCCGAGCAGGAAGAACACATCCGTGCCGCGCAGCGCCCTGACCGCCTGGAGGGTCAGCTGCTCGGGGTCGCCCGCGCCGATACCGATGACATGAATCTCTCGCACGGCACCGAGTCTGCCGTACGCCACTGACAACGGGCCCACCGGCTCCGCACGGCCGCCGCCGGGCGGGACGTCAGGGCCCGAGCCTGGGCGCCTCCACCACGGCGTCCACGGGCTCGCCGCCCGCCGCCACCCGACCGGCCAGCTCCCGCGCCCACCGGACGACCCCGGCGAGATCCAGCCCGTACGGCCGGTCCTCGCCCCCGCCGCGCTCCCACTCCTCGACCGCGTCCGCGCCGCGCCGCAGCAGCCGGGCGCCGCCGACCGCGTTGCCCCGGGCCGCGTGGGTGAGCCCCACCGCCAGCTGCGCCAGCCCCCGCCACAGGGCGCGCTCGTCCGCGGGCCCCGCCTTCCAGGCGTCCTCGAACACCTCGTGCGCGTGGAACGGCCGGCCCGCGTCGAGCAGCGCCTGAGCCTCGGCGACCGTCTCGCCCGGCGCCCGCACGACACCCTCCGGCTGCCGCGGCACCCCCCGCGCGCCGTACGGCAACGGCCGCCCGAGCCCGTCCCGAGGCCGCGCGCTGCGGGCCCGCCCCTCCGCGTCCCGATCCCGCTCCTCGCCGTCACCCGCATTCGTCATACCGCCGATTCTCTCCCCCCACCCCGAGCCCCTTTCTGCGCACCCCCGTACGTGCGGTAAAGTTCTCTTCGCGTGATCACGCGGTTCACCGCGAGTCAGCGCATCGGGACGTGGCGCAGCTTGGTAGCGCACTTGACTGGGGGTCAAGGGGTCGCAGGTTCAAATCCTGTCGTCCCGACTCGAATGAGTCGCAGGTCAGAGGCCATTTCAGAGAGGATCTGAGGTGGTCTCTCGGTCGTTCTCGGGCTTCGGCGAGCGGTCTGCCGCGCGGGCCACGCGGGCGTGGTCGGCCGAAAGCCGCCCTGTCGCTCTCCGGTCGGTCCTAGCGTCGTGCCGTGACCACTGCTGACAACACCGTCTACCGATACCGCACCGCCGTCCCCGAGGACGCCGAGGCCATCGAGGCCCTGGACGGCTCCTTCACCACCGGCACGGTCTTCCGGGTATCCGCCGGAGACGATGGGTTCGCGCTGCGGGAGATCCCCGTGGACCCGCCCCTGACCAAGGTGTTCCCCGACGACGAATCGGACGATGACGGTGGTGAGAGCGGCGAGGGCGGTGACGGGAATTCCCGCACCTTCGTCGCCCGGGGGGCCGCCGGTGACCTGGCCGGGTTCGTCACCGTGTCGTACTCCGGATGGAACCGTCGGCTGACCGTCGAGGACATCGAGGTCGCACCGGAGCACCGCGGCCGGGGGGTCGGGCGCGAACTGATGCGGCTCGGGGCGGAGTTCGCCCGCGGGCGGGGTGCCCGACAGATCTGGCTGGAGGTCACCAACGTCAACGCGCCGGCCATCCACGCGTACCGGCGGATGGGCTTCGCCTTCTGCGGGCTGGACATCTCCCTCTACGACGGCACACCTTCCGAGGGCGAGCAGGCGCTCTACATGAGCATGCCCTGCCCCTGAGCCGACGGCGGACGCCCCGAACGCCGCGGCGAAGTGCAGGAGTTACGTCATGCGCTCGGCCTCCGGCGGCGCACCCAGCACCGCCCGGGCGAGTCGTGCAACGCCCCCCACTCGATGTCGGACACCAGCCGGGGGGCCGGCGCATGTCCGGGGGGCCCAGAACAGCACCACGTTCGAGCGGCGCATCGCCTTCTCCCCGTGGCGGTACACCGGCAGCAGGTGATATCGCGAAGCCCCGCCGGAAACCAGCGTGACGCAGTGTCAGGGTGGTGTCCGGCGGGGCTTCGGTTCATAGGGGCACCGCTGCTAACGCCCCAGATACAGCATGGGGTCCACCAGGCGGAATCTGGGGGAGATGACGACCCTCAGTTCGCACCTGAAGCCGGGGACACCCACTTCGACGACGATGCCGCGCTCCTCGTCCCGCGAGTACAGGAGAATGCGGTCCACCTGTTCACGGTAGATCTCGATATCGCATTCGCCCATCGACTCCCTGGTCAGGCGCACCGACCTCGCGCCGATGTCGAAGCTCAACGCCACAAGATCGCCGGCGGAACCCACCGGAGTCTCGACCCGCCATACATCGGGGTCTTCTTCCGTAGGCTCGGGAGCCGCACCGAGTACGTCGATGAATTCCAGATCCTCTGGAATCTGCATGACCTCACTTGCCATAGCCCCTGCCTCCGATAGGGATCATTGTGGTGAGCCGCACCCCATTGTCGGTCACTTCGAAGTTGGCGCGAATCAGGAGAGCTCCACGCGGGCCGTAAAGGAGCGACTCCGTTCGGATGTTCGTGAGTCCGGACTTCGGATTCACGTACGTCTCCACGACACCGTTCCTCATCGCCTCGTTGAAGTGCCCGGTCAGCGCTTCGCGCCCGGCGGCGTTGTCGCGGATTCCGATGGATTCCAGCTGATAGGCGTTCTGGGCCGACCTCTCCGCGTTGTGCGGGTTGGAGTTGACGCGCCCGAAGAAGTAGTCCCACTTGCCGTTGTCGATGGTCACGCCGCAGTTGCTGTTGTGAACCAGGACCGGCGTCTTGCCCGCCAGCACATAGTACGTGTGGAGGTCGGCGACGGTGAGGTTGTAGGTCCGCGCGTTCTTCTCGAAGGAGCGGTTGTGCCGGACGGTGACCGTAGTGCCGTCGACGGTCCGCAGGGTCGCCCCCGCGCGCAGCCGCTCGGCCTCCACCCAGCCTCGGGAAGAGGGTGACCAGAAGGGGTGCTCGCTGGTCGCCGTGAGGTGCTCGGTGCCGCGGCCGGTTGCCAGGGTGAGATCGTTGAAGTGCTTGTCGTCCTGGGTGACGATCTCGCCGGTCACGGTCCGCGGTCCGGTGGTCCCGGTCAGCGGATCACTGGCGGTGACGGAGTCGCCGGCCCTGACGGACTCGATGTTCTTGGCCGAGCCGTCAGCCATGAGCACCTTGGTGCCGGCGAGGAAGCACTGCAGGCAGTTCTTCGCGGCCTTCGCGGCGCGGGAGGCCTTGACGATGTCCTCGACGCCCTCGGCGGCCTTCTTGGCCAGTTTCAGTTTGCCGAGGGGCAGGACGCCGGCCACGGCGAGGGTGCACTTGCCGAGTGCCGGTTCCTTGGCGCAGTCCAGGAGGTCGTTGACGCCGAGAACTTCCATGCCGCCCTTGAGCAGCAGCTTGGCCAGGTCCGGGGACGGCTCGGGCAGTTCGAGGGGCTGGCCGGCCAGTGCGCATGGCGGGAGGCTGTCGCGGCTCATGTAGGCGACGCAGCGCTTTTGCTCGCCGGCCTGCTTCTCCTTCTCGCGCTGTTGTTTCCGCTGCTCCTCGACCTGCTTGCGGAGCGCGGCCTCCTCGGCCTGGCGCTTGGTCACCACGTCCGACCATGCCTGCGAGGCAGCGGTCTTGGCCTCCGCGGCGCTCTTGCCCGCGTAGACGGCGGACCAATGGGCTTCCGTGGCCGCGTCGTTGGCGGCGGAGGCCGAGCCGCGGGCGTAGTCCGCGGACCACGCCGCGCGGGCGGCGGACTCGTCGGCGTCGGCGGCGTCCCGGTCGGCCCGGTCGGCGGCGCTGCGGGCGGACTTGGCGGAGTCGGCCGCCTCGTTGGCGCTGCTCTGTGCCCGGTCGGCGGACTTCTTGGCGTCAGCGGCGTACTTGCTCGCCTGGTCGGCGTTCTGCTGTGCCTCGGCCGCCGCCTTCTTGGCCGCGTCCTCCGCGTTCTTGGCGTGGGCCGCGGCCTTGGCCGCAAGGCAGCTGTCCTTGCGCGCGCCGGCGGCGATGCCGTCGGTTTCGTCCAGCAGCCGCTGCATCTGTGCGACGTGCGTCTGTGCGAGCTTGTCCTTGCGGTCGGCCATGAACCGGCCGACCTCGACGAACTCGTGCAGCTGGTCAGCGGGGCCGGTCAGCGCGATCTTGGCGGCTGCTTTCACCTCCGGCCCGCCGTCGTTGACCAGCTTGGACGCCAGCACCCGCTCGTCCTGGTTGCGGGCCTGGTACTGGCCGCCGTTGAGGAACGCCATCATCGCCCGCGGACTGCCGTCGGCGAGGGCCGCCTTGGACGCGTCCTTGACGGCCGGGCCGCCGGCGTTGTTGATCCGGGAGACGAGCACCCGGTAGTCGGCGGTGGCCACCGTGTACTGGCCGCCGGTGTAGAAGTCGCGGATCTGCTGGTCGTCGCCCTTGAGGGCGTCCGCAGCCGCGGCGCGGACACTCTCGTACGGGCTGGACTCGGCCAGGTCGCCGACCTGTTGGCGGATCTCGTCCGTCTCGGCCTGCTTCGCGCCGGTGCGCAGATAGTCCAGGACGGCGGTGTCGTCGCCGGAAAGGGCCTGAGCGGCGGCTTCCTGCCGCCAGGAGCCGTACTGCTTCAGGGCGCGCAGGGCCACGGCGCGGCCCTTTGCGGCGATGTCCTCGGTGTCCGCTCCGGGCTTGTCGGCGTCGGCCGCGAGGGCCGCGGCGTCCGCGCCGATCTGCTTGTCCTCCAGGGCGACCTTCGCCAGCTCGGAGGTGAAGGTGTCGGTGGACTCCTTCTGCGACTGCGCGGACTCCATCGCCGCGCCCGTCCGGGTGGCCAGGTCCTCGGCCTCGGTCTTGCGGGCGATGGCGAACACCTTGTGCGCGGTCGCGGCCGCGGTGGTCGCGGTGTCGGCGGCCTGTTTGGCCTTGCCCGCTTGCTTGGCCGCCTCGTTGGCGGCGTTCGTGGCCTTCCCCGCCTGTTTGGCGGCCTCGTCGGCCGCGTCCGCGGCCTTCCCGGCGTGTTCGGCGGCCGAGTTCGCCGCGTCCCGCGCGTCGTAGGCGGCCTGGGCGGATTCCTTGGCCAACGTCTCGGCCGCGTTCGCCGCGCGGGACGCCTCACGTGCGTGACGGCGCGTCTCGGCCGCGGCGGCCTGCGCTTCGGCGGAGTGGGCACCCGCGGCGTCCGCGGCACGGTTGGCCTCGTCGGCCGCGTCGGCCGCCGCGTTCGCGTCGCCGATCGCGCTCAGCGATGCCTTGGCCGCGGCTCCCGCGGCCAGAGAGGCCCGGCCGGCCTGTTCGGCGGCCGCCGCGGACGACTTCGCCAGGAGACCGGCGGCACGGGCCTGCTTCGCGGAGTCCCGTGCGGCGTCAGCCTTGTTCTTGTCGAGGGCCGCGTCGGCGGCGGCCTTGTACGCGGCTCCGGCCGCGTTGGCCGCGGCGGTCGCCGCCGCGGCGGTCTGTGCGGCGGCCAGTGCCGCGATCCGCGCCGAACCGCGCCGAACGGTCCGCGGCGCTCGCCGCGTTGATCGCGGTCTGCGCGGCCCCGGCGGCGGCCCGCGCCGCTTCGGCTGCCTGCCGCGCCTTGGCCGCGGCCTTCAGCGAGTCGTTCTTCGCGGCCGCGGTCTCCTTGGCCGCCGTTTGCGCGGCCTCCTTGGCCAGCTGCGAGGCGGCGACCGCCTTCGCCGACGCCTCCTGCGATGTCTTCGCGGCGTCATCGGCCTGAGCGCCGGCCTGTTTGGCCTGCTCGGTCAGCTGCGCGATCGTGGCGTGCTCCTGGTCACGGTTGCGCGCGGTGAACTGTCCGACCTCCAGGAACTCCACGATGTCGTCCGGCGATCCCTGCAAGGCGACCTTCCCGGCCGCCTTCATCGCCGGGCCGCCCGAGCCGATCAGCTGGGAGACCCTGACCCGGTCGTCCGTCTCGCGAGCCGTGTACTGGCCCTGGCCGAGGAAGGCCGCCACGTCCTCCGCAGAGCCCTTGAGCGCTTCCTTGCCCGCCTCCTGCACACCAGGGCCACCAAAATTGATGACCCGTGAGGCCTCGACGCGCCGGTCCTGTTCCAGCGGGGCCTTCCAGCCGTCACGCAGGAACGCGGTCACCTCGTCCGGGTTCTGGGACGCGAGCGCCGCCTTCGCGGCCGAACGCACCGCCGGGCCGCCCGCGTTGATGACCCGGCTGACATCCACCCGGTCGTCCACGGCCTGAAGTGCCGGCCGGTCGCGGATGAACGCGCGGATCTCCTCGTCGCCGCCGAGCAACGCCCGCTCGGCGGCCTCCTTGACGCCGCTGCCGCCGGTGCGCCAGTACTCGACCACCGGCCCGCGGCCGACGGAAGGGTGCGACTCGTCGTCCGCGGCGGTGGCGGGCGAGGCACCGAGGAGCCCGGCCGTCAGGGCGAGCGGCAGCAGTCCGGCAGCCGCGCCGCGCAAGGCGGTACGGCTCCGGGCGCACAAGGGCTCGCCGGATCGGGTGCGTGACGCCCGCACCGGGCGCCAACGTTTCTTCATGCAAAGTCCTTTTCATGCCTGGTGAGCCCCAAGGCGCCGGGATTATCGATCGACGGGCCTGTCTACGCGTCCATGTCGATGTTCACGAAAGTGAACGATTATCGCTGGACGCAGGTGCCGCACGTCGTCCTGACGTGACGTCACGAGGTGGGGGGCTCGAAGCAGTTGGGGGGGGTGCTTCGGGGATACTTTACATATGGTTCACTTGCGCTTTACATGCACATGGTTGATCAGACTTCGCTGATCGGGAGGAAACGTGACGATGTCCCGCACCGGGAAGGCCCTTGTCGTGGGGGCTGTGACGGCTCTGGTGAGCTCTGTCGGTTTTGCCGCCTACGCGGTGGCCGTGGGGGATGCGCCCGCCGCGCCCGAGCCGACCGCCGCCGCCACCGATATGCCGTTCGCAGTCGAGACGTTCGACTACCCCGGAGCCGAGGGGATCCAGGCCGAGCGCAAGATCACGCTGAAGCGGGGCGACGGCCACATCATGCTTGCGGATTGCAACTCGGCCTTCGACATCAAGGTCGAGTCCCGCACCGCGAGCATGTACTACTGCTTCAAGGTGAGCGGCAAACAGGGGTACTTGACCATGGAACTCCCCGACGCCTACGGCATATGGACCCAGGATCACCCGGTCCAGGCCACGCTCACCACCGACGGCAAGAAGAGTGTCGTCAACGCTCCGAAGAACGACTACACGCCGGTCGGCGAGGCGGGCGACACCAATAAGAAGTCCGTCCTCGTCGAACTCCGCGTCACCAGCTGAGCATTCGCCCGAGCGGCGTCACCGCTACTTTTCACCGACCTCACAGGAAACGGGGAACCTCATGTCCGGCTCTCGTCCGCACACCGCGCGGGCCGGCGGCCTGATCGCCGCCGCCGCGCTGGCCGCCACCGCCGTGTCGGCCGCACCCGCGACCGCCGTATCCGGCCCGCGGGCCGACGTGGCCACCGCGGCCGCCCTCGCCCGGCTCGACATCGGCACCCAGATCAACGACAAGCGCGGCTGCTCCGCCGTACTGGTGGCACCGCAGTGGCTGCTGACCGCCGCGAGCTGTTTCACCGACACTCCGGGCGGCAGCCTCGCCCCCGGTGCGCCGAAACTCAAGACGACGGCCACCATCGGCGGCACCGCCCAGCAGGTGGTGAACCTCGTACCCCGCGCCGGCCGTGATGTGGTCATGGCCCAGCTGGCCAAGCCCGTCGGCGGCATCACCCCCCTTCCGGTGGCCGACAGCGCGCCCGCCGTCGGGGACGAGGCCCAGGTCGCGGGATACGGGCGTACGCGTGAGGAGTGGATACCCGACCAGGTGCACGCGGCCACCTTCACCGTCCAGAACCTGAGCGCCACCACCGTGGACCTGGCGGCGAAGTCCGACAACGCCGCCGTGTGCCAGGGTGACACCGGCGGCCCCGCGCTGGGCACCGTCAACGGCCGTACGGCGGTCGTCGCCGTCAACAGCCGCTCGTGGCAGGGGGGTTGCCTGGGCGCGGACCCGGCCGAGACCCGCACCGGGGCGGTGGCCGCCCGCGTCGACAACGTGGCCGGCTGGGTGCGGCAGGTCGTCTACGGCACCACGTTCGCGAACGCGCCCTGGAAGCACGCCGTGCAGATGACCGCCGGCCATTACACCGGCGCCGCCGCCGGGACCCGCAGGATGGATCTGATCGTCGTCTGGGACGACGGCGAGGTCACCCTCTATCAGGGCGGCGACGGCACCGACCCCGCCCACCCGTTCTCCGCCGAGTACCGGCTCCAGCCCGCCAAGAGTATCTGGGCCAAGGCGCTCGCGGTCACCGGCGTCAACACGGGCGGTGGCACGGACGGGGTGGTGGTGCGCTGGATCGACGGCGAGATGTCCCTCTACTCCACCGTGGACGCCAAGGGCTTCCACGGCGAGAAGCAGCTCGCGCCGCCGAAGAACGCCATCTGGAAGGACGATGCCCGGCTGCTGGTCGGCGGCAGGTTCACGGCGGGCGGGCGGCGGGACGACCTCTTGGTGGACTGGAAGGACGGCCATGTCTCCGTCTTCGGCGACGTGGCGGCCAACGGGTTGAAGAAGCAGACCCAGACCGTCGCCAAGAACAACACCTGGACCTACGCCGGCCACCTGACGACCGGCTCCTTCACCGGTAAGAGCACCGATGATCTGCTGGTGCGCTGGGTCGACGGTGAGAGCACCGTCTATCCGGGCGTGACCGCCAAGGCCCTGCCCGGTGAGGTCAAGATCCGCCCCGCGCAATCGAATTGGAAGGACGCCACGGTGGTCGCCGCCGGCGCCTTCACGGGCGACAGCGCCGCCGATGTGCTGGTCCGCTGGAGCGACGGGCACGTCAGCCTCTTCCCCGGCGTCGATGCCAAGGGCCTGCACGCCGAGGTTCGCCTCGCCCCGGCCGGCTGACGGATCCCGGGGGACACCACAACTCCTTCAGGGAGCACGGAGGCGCCGCCCGTTCTCGGGCGGCGCCTCCGCGCTGTCGGCTCAGCGTCACCGGCGACGGCAGAACTCGCGGACGAGCGGCGGGCGACGCTGCCTGTCGCCGGTACGCGTGCGGCGCTTGTCAGTGAGCCGTCGGTGTAGAGGGCGGGCCCGGTGGGCAGCAGTGGTGCTGCCGGGCCGGGGAGTTCCAGCGCGCGGGCACACCCTTGCACAGCCGGAATTGTCGCAGAATGGCCGTCGTGCCGGTCATTCAATAATACTTTAGTGGCCGTCTGTTGAGGGTTCCGGTGAGGCCGCCGTCGTACAGTCCGAGCTTCCGCCCTGATCGACGGGATTCCTGTCGGCACTCAAAAAGAAACGCCGCTGCCAACCGCGCCATGAATTCGCCGATCAGAATCGGCCGCCCGGTGCGTCACTTCCGTCGCTGCGCACTCAAGCATCCCGTATGTGTCATGGAGCGCCCCTTGCCGTATTCGACGCCGATCTGCGGGTGTGGGACAGTCGCGTGAGAGCTGAACGCGCTCTCTGGCGGTTTTAAGGAGCACGAGGTGCCTATTATCAGGCGCTTGATCTCGCCCGAGGGGCGTATCTGGGAGACGGATGAAATCGTGGCCCGAATTTTTGGTGCCACGGAACTTCTCGCACACCGTGGCGTCGGACCCGGTTCGCGGGTGATGATGAGCGGGGCGAATTCCCCAAAATGGGTCGTCGATCTGCTGGCGCTCATTCACCTCGACGCCTCGGTGGTCCTGACCGATCATCGGGCCACCCCCGCACGGCGATCGCAGATCCGTGCCCAGGCGCGCGCACTGCTCGAAATCAGCGACGGGACGGACACCGCCGCGCCGCCACCACCCACGCCGGACACGGCGTCCGTGCCCGATGTCGCGGCCTGGACACGGCGTCAGGACGCCGCGATCTCCTGGTCGTCGGGTACGACGGGCAGCCCCAAGGGCATCGTCCGCTCCGGGCGCTCCATCCTGGACAACCTCGCGCTCAGCGCGGAACGGATGGCGTACCGGCCCGACGACGTCTTCCTGCCCGTCCTGCCGTACTCCCATCAGTACGGCCTGTCGCTGGTCCTCAGCTGGTGGCTGGGCGGCGGCACGCTCGTGGTCTACGGGCCGGCCACGCGCCTGGACCACGCGCTCGCGGTCGGCGTGGAGCACGGTCTCTCCGTCGTGGACGCGGCCCCGTCGACCTACTACAGCCTGCTCAATCTGTTCGACCGACGTCCCGCCCTCGCCGACGCGCTGGAGACGGTACGGGCCTGGTGCGTGGGCGGCGCGCCGCTGGGACGCGACCTGGCCGCCCGGTTCCACGCCCGCACGGGCCGGCGCCTGCTCGACGGCTATGGGGCGACCGAGGTGGGAAACATCGCGCTGGCGACCCATGCCGATCCGGTCGGGTGCGGCACGCCACTGCCCGGCGTGGTCGTCGAGGTGCACGACGAGCACGGCGAGCCGCTTCCCAGCGGCCGGCTCGGCGAACTCGTCGTGCGCAGCGGCGGCCTGATGACCGGCCGACTGGGCGAGGACGGCGAGATCGTCCCGGTTCTGGATCCCGTGTACCGCACGGGCGACATCGGTCTGCTCGACGACGCCGGCCGGGTGTTCCCGATCGGACGCAGGCACGCGGTGCACCGTGACGGCCACACGCTCTATCCCGACCACCTCGCCGGGCGGGCCGCGGAGGTCGGCGTGGAGACGCAGGTCGTCGCCGTCCCCGACGACCGTCTGGGCTGCCGTCTGGTGTTCGTCGTCGTGGACCCGGACGATCACGAACCGGCGCACTGGAAGCGGCTGCTGCGCCCCGCGCTCGCCCGCTACGAGCAGCCCGACCACATCGTGGTGCTTCCCTCGTGGCCCCTGACGGGCACGGGAAAACCCGACCTGGCCGCTCTGGAGGACATCGCCATGGCGTCGCTGCCCACGGCGCCGGACGAGATCAGCGGCACCAGCGTGGCCGGCCGGGGCGTCGGCGTGTCCGGCTACCGCATCCCCTTCCCCGGCCGTGTCGACGCGCTGTGTGCGGTGCGCCGGTACGTGGCCGACCACGAGGACGCGGTGCTGGACATCCTCACCGAAGTGTCCCCCCACCGCACCGCCGTCGCGGAAATCCACTCCTTCCTCGCCACGCTCGACGGAGCGGAGGAGGAGATCCGCCGGGTCCGGCCGGGCCGCGTGCCGCTCGCGGCCGTCTTCATGCCCTCCAACATCCCCCTCTACTCCTACGCGCTGTACATGCTGGTCGCATCCCTTTACAGCGAGCGGATCGCCTTTCGGCCGTCCTCCGAGACAAAAAGCCAGATGCGGCGCCTGCACGCCCTGCTCGCGCCGGTCCACGGCTTACCCATCGAGCTTTTCGAACTCAGCCAGCGCAAGTTCGTGACCGGGCCCGTACGCGAGGCGGACCTCATCGTCTTCACCGGAAATTACGACAACGCCGAAACCGTCCGCGAGAGCCTGGACGAAGACCAACTCTTTCTCTTCTTCGGCAACGGAATCAACCCCTTTGTGATTGCGCCCGACGCCGATCTCGCGCACGCCGTGCGGGACCTCACGCGGATCCGGCTCTACAACTCGGGCCAGGACTGTTTCGGGCCCGACGTCGTGTTCACACCGCGGGGCCGTACCGAGGAATTCTTCGGCCTGTTGTCCGCCGGACTGGACGCGCTGCGTTTTGGAGACAACCGTGACCCCGCCGCGGACTACGGGCCGATCCACTACGACTCGGCGCTGGTGAACTGCGCGGACTACCTGGTACGCCACGCACGGCGCATCCGGCACGGCGGGCGCATCGATCTGCCGTCCCGCAGGATCGAACCGACCGTGCTGCTCTGGGACTTCGACGACAAGATCCCCCTGGACGAGATGTTCGCCCCGGTGTTCAACGTCGTGCCCTACCCCGGTGCCAGGCGATTACGCGAACGGCTGTCAAGCCCCCACTTCAGCGAACGCGCGCTGGGAGCGATGGTCTACGGAAGCGACGCGGACACGGTGCGAGTCCTGTCCGAGCGTCACCAGACCTGTGTCAACCACACCTTGCTCGACGCCGAGGACGGAAACCGCCCGTTCGGTGGATTCGGGATGAGGGCGAACTACATCTCCTGTGGCGGGAAGCGGCACGCCGAACCGCTGCTCATGTCGCAGGCGGTGGCCCGGAACCTCCCGACCGCCGCCCTGGACGCGGTGGGTGGAAGGTGAACGCGGTGAGCAAGCGATACGCCGACGCGTGGTCCGCGATCGTCGACCTGCTGGTGGCGAGCGGGGTGGACACCTGCTTCGGACTGCCCGGCGACGACCTGGAGTTGCTCCGCGCCCTCGACACCGCGGGCGTGGCCCTCGTACCGTGCCGTGACCAGCGCAACGCGATGTACATGGCCACCGGCTACGCGCTCCAGTCGGGCCGGCTCGCCGTGTGCGCCCTGGGCAAGGGTCCGGCCGTCACCCACGCGGCCACCGGGCTGCTGGAGGCCCGGGAGTCCGGCGCACAGGTCCTCGTGCTCGCCGCCGCAGTGGCCGAACGGCGCCGGGGCAGCGGTGGGTTCCAGGAACTCGACCAGGTCGCCGCGGTGGCGCCCCTGGTGCGGTGGGCGCACCGGGTGGGGCATCCGGACCGGGTCGTGCCCGCGACGGTGACGGCGCTGACCCGGGTCGCGGGGCCGCCGTCCGGCCCGGTGTACCTGGAGGTGCCCGACGACGTCCGCACGGCGGAGATCCTCGCCACCGGACCACCACCGGCACCGCCCGAACGGCTGCTCGCCGAGTCCGCCCCCGTGCCGCCGGGACCGGCGCTGGCGGCGATCCGCGCGAGCCGGCGGCCGGTGGTCCTCGTGGGCGGCGGGATGCGGCACCGCAACGGGGACGGGGCGGTCGAGCGCTTCGCCGAACGCCTCGGCGCGGCGCTCTTCACCACCGCGTCCGGCCGCGGTGCCGTGGACGAGCGCCACCCGCTGTTCTGCGGCCTGGCGGGCCTGTACGCCGCCGCCCCCGCCCGTGAACTGTGGTCCTCCTGCGACCTGGTGGTGTCGCTCGCCGGGCGACTGGAGGAGACCGCCGTCGAAGGCGGGACACCGTGGCCCCCGGTCACGGTGGTGCAGGTCAATGTCGACCCCGGCGGCCTGTCGGCCGAGTTCGCGGGCCCGCGCGTACTCGGAGACGCCCGGCACGCCGTGCTCGGCTGGTCGCGGGCGCTGGCGGAGGACCCCGGGGCCGGACAGGCGGACGCGTCCGGGGCGTGGCCGGACCGGATCGCCGCCGCCCGTACGGCCATGTCACTCGGCGTGGCGGCAGAGCTGGCCCGCGCGGCGACGCTGCCGGGCATCCGCGTCGCCGAGCTGCTCGCCGCGCTCGACGCCACCGCCGACGGGCCCCGCGTACTGGTCCAGGAGAACGGGCTCCAGGACATGTGGTCCTACTGCTTCCCCTTCCACGCCGGGGGCGGGTCCGTCGTGCCGTCGGAGCAGACCCCGCTGGGCTTCGGCGCGGCGGCGGCCATCGGGGTCAAGCGGGCCGCCCCGGACCACGAGGTCACCGCGATCGTCGGGGACGGAGCGTTCCTCGCGGCCCGCGCGGACATCGCCGTCACCGCTCCCGCCCACGGCGGTGTGCTGTACGTGGTGCTGTGCAACGGCGGCTACGGCTGGCTGGACGCCCAGCGCGCCCGCCTCGGACTCGACGCCGACCGCCACCCGTTCACCCGGCCGGGCGCGCCACCGCCCGTGGTGGACGGCCCGGACATCCACTGCCGGGTGCTGCGCGACAAGGCCGCGCTGACCGAGGAGATCCGCGCCGCGCGCCGGTTCTGCGCCCAGGGCGGCACGGCCGTGCTCATGGTGCCGGTCGCCCCCGACGACATCGCCCCGCCCATCCGCGACGCCGAGGTGGTTCCCCAGTGACGGACGTGACGGACGCGACGGACGTGACGGGACCGGCACAGCGAGGTGACGCCCGGCGCCGGGTGATGGTCACCGGGTACGGGGCGGTGACACCGCTGGGCCACAGTGTCGACGACACCTGGACGGCGATGCTGGCCGGGCGCAGCGGCATCGACACCGTGGACGGGATCGACGTGACCGGACTCGGCGTCCGGATCGGCGGCCAGGTCCGCGCGTTCAGCCCCGGCCGCTACATGCCCCGGACGGTCAGCCGCCGCGCCGATCCGTACGCGCAGTACGCCCTCGCCGCGGCGCTGGAGGCCTGCGAACACGCCGGACTCGTCGTCGACGACCGCCTCGCGCCGCGGGTCGCGGTGGTCATCGGCAGCGGCTACGGCCCGGTGGGGTCGATCTACCGGGCCGCGCACACGCTGCGCGACAAGGGGCCGCGGGCCATCGGCCCGTTCACCCAGGTCACCACCGCCATGGACAGTGCCGCCGCCGAGATCAGCATGCGGCTGGGCACCCGGGGACCGAGCCGTGCGCAGAGCACGGCGTGCGCCAGCGGCGCCGACGCGGTGGGCGCGGCGATGCGCATGATCGGCCAGGGGGAGGCCGACATCGTCATCGCCGGTGGCGCCGACGCCTGCGTCACCGCCGTCGACCTCGCGGGCAGCGGCAACGCCCGCGCGCTGTCCACCCGCAACGACGACCCGACCGCGGCGTGCCGGCCGTTCGACGCGCACCGCGACGGATTCGTGATGAGCGAGGGAGCCGCCGTGCTGGTGCTGGAGGCCGCCGAGGTGGCCGACCGGCGCGGGGCGACGGCGCTGGCCGAACTCACCGGCTACGGGGCGAGTTCCGACGCTCATCACTGGACCGCCCCGCACCCGGCGGGACGCGGCGCGTGCCTCGCCGTCGAGGCGGCGCTGCGCGACGCGGGGATCACGGGGGCGGACGTGGACTACGTCAACGCGCACGGCACCGGAACGCTGCTGAACGACGCCATGGAGACGGCCGTCCTGCGCACGGTGCTGGGCGACCGTGTCACCCGGATCCCGGTCAGCTCCACCAAGTCGATGACCGGGCACATGATCGGTGCCGCCGGGGCGGTCGAACTCGTGGCCTCCATCCAGGTCCTGCGCACGGGTGACGTCCCGCCGACCGTCAACTGTGACGAACCGATCGACCCGGACATCAACTTCGTGCCGCACCGGGCGCAGCACCACGAGCGGATGCGGATCGCGCTGAGCAACTCCTTCGGCTTCGGCGGACACAACGCCGCGCTCGTGGTCCGGGCCGTATGAGGTACCGGCCGTGAACCACGCTCCGCGACCGGCTCCGAGCCCCGCCACCGTCGTCCGCAGCGGACCGCTGAGCTGGGTCCAGCAGTGGCACTGGTACGAACGCACCATTCCCGCGCCACGGCGGGTGAACCCGACACCGCTCGCCGACCACTGCCACGTCCCGCCCCCGGCGACGATCGCCGACATCCACCGGGCGCTCGCCGCCCTCACCGCCCGCCACGAGGCGCTGCGCACCACGGTCGACCCGCTCCGCCCGGTGCAGTACGTCCACCGGGCGGACTGGGCCCCGCTGCCGGTCGACACCGCCGATGTCCCCGCCGCCTCCGCCGACGCCCTGGAGGCCGCCACGGCGGCGCTGGCCGCCCGCCCGATCGACCCCGAGCGCAATCCGCCCTGGCTCGCCCGGGTGCTGCTGACGGAGGGGAGGCCGCGCGCGGTCGTGCTGGCCGCCCACCATGTCGTGATCGACGGCTGGGGACTTGGGGTCCTGCTCGACCAGTTGCACGCCCTGCTGCGCGGCACCGGCACACCGGCGAAGACGCCCGCGCACCCGCCCATCACCGCGCACCCGCTCGACGCGGTCGGCGACCAGGACCCGGAACGCGCCCGCGCGGCGGAGCGGGAGTGGCTCACCCGCTTCGCGGACAATCCGACCTGCGTACTGGATCCGTTCGGCGGAAGTGACGACGGTGCGGGGCGCCACCGCCTCCAGCACCGCTCGGTGGCGGCGTACGACGACCTCGACCGCGTCGCCCGGCGCCATCGGGTCAGCCCGGAGATCGCCATGCTCGCCGTACTGGCCCACGATGTCGCCGCCCGCACCGGCGAACACCGGTTCCTCGCCTCGGTGGTGGTGTCCAACCGGGCCCGCGCCGCGCTGCGGGACAGCATCGGCGTCCGGGCCCTGACGGTCCCGGTACAGATCGATCTCCGTCCGGGCGCGGCGTTCGGCGAGGTGGCCGCCTCGGTCGCCGCCGCCTCCGCCGCGGCCTACCGGCACGGCCGGTGGCGCCCCGCCGAACTGGTCGCCGCCCAGGCGCGCCAGGACCGCCGCCGCGGTGCCGTGACCGTACCCACCATCGAGTACAACTGCTACTCCTGGCCACGCGACTACCTGGTCCCCGCGTCTGACACCCCGCCCGGCGGGGCCGCCACCTGGCTCAGCAGCGCGCCCGACGAGCCCTGCGACACGCTGTACGTCGACTTCAGCCGCGACGGCGGGGCCGTCACCCTGGATGTCACCGTCGGGGACCATCTGCTCGACGCGGGACAGGCCGCCGCGCTGCCCGTCCGGCTGTGCGCCTTCCTGCGCGGGCTCGCCGACGGCGAAGAGCGCGCGCTCCCGGCACGCCGGCTCACCCCGCCCGCCCCCGGCTGGTGGCGCGCCCCGCAAGGATGGGTGAGCCTGCCCAAGGTCGCGGACGTGGTGCGCGGCCACCCCGGAGTACTCGACGCGACGGTGACACCCGGCGGGGACGCCACCGCGCGGGGCGGCGCGCCACACCTCGTCGTACACGCCCGTACGGCCCCCGGTGTCACCCCCGGCGACCTGCACCGCCACATCCTGGACCACCTCGGCGACGCACCCGGCACCCTGGCCCCGGGCCGCTACGTCCTGTGCCAGGCCGCCCCCGGATCCGGCGCGCTCCCCGACCCGCCCCGCGCCACCACCGGCGGCCCGGAAACCCCGCGGGTCCCGTCCCGTCCGCCCGCGACGGACGCCGAACGGGCGCTGGCCGCCGCCGTGACCGCCGTCGGGGCCCCTGATCCGTCGGCCGCCGGCCGTGCCGCCGTGGACATGAACCGCTGCCTCGCCGACCACGGGATCACCCTGGTCGCCGTCCCCCGGCTGCTGGCGCTGCTGCACCGGTCCGGCTTCACCGGGATCGCGTCGGACGAACTGACCGGAACGGCCTCGCTCGGCCACCTCGCCGGGGCCCTTGAGCCCCTGCCGCCCCGCGCCCACCGTGGAGGAGAGATCTCGCCATGACCGCGTCCCACACCCCCGCACCGACCGTGGACCGCCTGGCCCCGTGGGCCTTCGCCGCCTTCGTCGAGGCGAACACCCATGACACCGCGTACCGCCCGCCGGTGGTGGACGGCCCCGTCGGACCCACCGTCGTCCGCGACGGCCGCGAACTGGTGAACTTCGCCAGCATCAGCTTCCTCGACCTGGAGCGGCACATCCCGGTCCAGCGCCATTTCGCCCAGGGGGCGCTCGCCCACGGACTGAGCACCAGCGGATCCCGGATGACACAGGGGATCTGCCGCCCGCACCAGGTGCTGGAGGAGACGATCGCCCGCCACACCGGCAAGGAACGGGCCATCAGCTTCGCCACCGGACTCCTGGCCAACATCGGCTTCGTCCACGCCATGAGCAGTTCCGCGCACTTCGACGCCGGGATCGAGGTGCACAACCACGACACGGTCTTCGTCGCCGACCGCGATGTCCACTGGAGCATCTGGAAGGGCCTCGAAGGACTCGGCTACGGCCGCAAGGCGCACGCCTTCCGGCACAACGACGTCGCCGACCTGGCACGCGTCCTGGACCGGGTCCGGGCCCCCAAGACCGTGGTGATCGCCGAGAGCATCTACTCGGCCGACGGCACCATGGGGCCCATCGTGGAGATCCTCGACGAGTGCGACCGGCACGGCGCCATCAGCATGATCGACGACGCGAACGGCTTCATGGTGTACGGGCCCGAGAACCGGCCCTACGCCGCGGAGGCGGCCGCGATCCGGGAGCGGGCCGACTTCGTCATGGTGTCACTGTCGAAGGCCATCGGTCTGGAGGGCGGCGCGATCGCCGGGCCCGCCGCGGCCATCGACGCCTTCGAACTGCTCTCCGGCACCTCGATGTTCACGGCCGCCATCCAGCCGCCCACCGCCTACGCCGCCCAGCACACCATCGACGCCCTCGCCGACGAACCGCGCATCGTCGACGACTACTTGGCGCACGCCGCCCGCCTCCGCCGGCAGATGCGCGAGGCCGGCACGCCCACGACACCGACCGAGTCGTACATGCTCTCCGTGCCGGTCGGGAGCGACGCCGCCGCCCTGCAGATGCGGGAGTGGTTCGTGCGGGACGGCTATCTCGTGCCCGTCTTCTCCTACCCGGCGGTCGCCCGCAACCAGGCGCTGCTGCGCCTGTTCCCGCACGCGGGCCACACCGAGGAACAGATGGAGGGCTTCCTGGACACCCTCCTCACCTACCGGCGACGCCTCGGGCTCTGACGCTCCCGCACCCACCACGGCCGACTCACGGCAACCCGCCCCAAGAAGGAGGAACCATGGCGAACGACGCCGACATTCTCGACTCCCTTGCGAAGATCGTCGAAGAGGTCGCGGGCATCGACCCCGCCGACGTGACCACCGAGAAGTCCTTCACCGACGACCTCGACATCGACTCCCTGTCGATGGTGGAGATCACCGTGGCGGCCGAGGACAAGTTCGAGGTGAAGTTCCCCGACGACCGGGCCGCGGAACTGAGGACCGTCGGCGACGTGGTGAGCTTCATCGCCACCCATCGGTGACCGGGACCATGAGCGTCCTCGATCGCTTCCGGCTCGACGGCCGCGTGGCCGTGATCACCGGCGCCTCCTCCGGACTGGGTGTCGCCTTCGCCACCGCGCTGGCGGAGGCCGGGGCCGACGTCGTGCTCGGGGCCCGGCGCGCCGAGCGGCTGGCGGCGGTGCGCACGGCCGTCGAGCAGCTCGGCCGCCGGGCCGTCGCGGTGCGCACCGACATCTCCAGGCCGCAGGACTGCCGTGCCCTGGTCGACGCGGCCGTGGGCGCCTTCGGGCGGCTGGACATCCTCGTCAACAACGCCGGGATCAGCGGCGAGAGACCCGCGGCGGAGGAGACGCCGGAACAGTTCCGCGAGGTCATCGACATCAATCTCAACGGCTCCTACTGGATGGCCCAGGCCGCGGGCGCGGTGATGCCGCCCGGCAGCGCCATCGTCAATGTGTCGAGCATCCTCGCGCTGGTCACCGGCGGTCTGCCGCAGGCCGCCTACTCGGCGTCGAAGGCCGGCCTCCTCGGCCTCACCCGCGACCTCGCCCAGCAGTGGACCCCCGGCCGGGGCATCCGCGTCAACGCCCTCGCACCGGGCTTCTTCCCCTCCGCGATGACCGACGAATACGCCGAGGGCTACCTCGACGCGATGCTGCCGCGGGTGCTCTCGGGCCGCGTCGGGCAGCCCGAGGAACTCGCCGCCGCCCTGGTCTTCCTCGTCTCCGACGCGGCGTCGTACATCACCGGCACCACCCTGACGGTCGACGGCGGCACACACATCGCGTAGGGACACCGGCGCGTTCCCTTCCCACAGGTGTCGATCGATGAGCGATACGGTCATGTCCGCCTCGGCGTGACCGGGCGCGGCCATGTCGCCGGAGCGTCGCGCGCAGGACCGATCCACTCGGCACCCCGGGGGGCAGAGCATGACGACGGAGCCGACGGCCCGTTCCCGTCCGCGCGGACCGCTGGGCGATCCGCACCTGCGCCGTCTGGTCGCGGGCCAGGGGCTGGCGGCCGTGGTCGACGCGCTGTTCCTCGTATGGCTCACGCTTTTCGTGCTCGAACTGTCGAAACCCGGGATCGTCACCGGGTTCGTCCTCGTGGCCGCGGCGCTGCCGCGAGCGGTTCTCCTGCTTCCCGCGGGCGTGATGGTCGACCGTCTCGGACCCGTGCGGGTCGTGGTCGGTGCCGCCTGGCTGCGGGTCGCCGTGCTGCTCGCCCTCGGTGCCGTCATCACCCTCGCCTCCCCGTCGGTGACGACGGTCGCGGTGATCGCCGCGCTGCTCGGCGTCGCCGACGCCGCGTACTTCCCGGCCGCCCTGGCGGTGCTGCCCGCCTTCGTGCCGGCCGAGCGGCTCTCCCGGGTCAACGCGCTGATCCAGGGCGCGGAGTCGGGGGGCGACCTGGTCGGGCCTGCCGTGGCCGCCGCGGCCGTCGCCGCGGTCGGGTTCGACGCGACGCTCGGTGGGATCTCGGCGATGGCGGTGCTCGCCGCCCTCGCCCTCAGCTCGCTCGCGCGCGTGGTACGACGCGGTGAACGCGCCGGGGGAGACGCCGTTCCCGGTGCCGTCGACGGTGAGCGGCTCGGCAGTGCGCGTGCTCTCGGGGCGGGCCTGGGATACACCTGGCGCGAGCCTCTGGTGCGGGCGATGCTGGCGGCCGTGGCCCTCATCAACATCGCGGTGGTGGGCCCGGTCCTCGTGGGTGGTGCGGTGCTCGCCGATCGGCGCCTCGGTGGCTCGGGGTCTCTCGGGGCGGTGCTCTCCGGTTTCGGCGCGGGCTCGCTGGCCGGGTCGCTGCTGGCCGGCTGGCGGCCGCCCGCCCGGCGTGGCTGGACCGTGGTGGGCGGGGTCGCGGCGATCGGCGCGGGTGTGGCGGGACTCGGTGTCGTCACCCATGTCGCCGCCGCGACGGCGGTCGCCTCGGTCGTGGGTCTCGGGTCCGCGTTTCTGGGGGTGGTGGTCGTGGCGACTTTGCAGGAGCGGGTGCCCGAGCGGCTGTTGGGCCGCGTCCTCAGCCTCGTCGTGCTGGCCACGGTGGCGCTGGACCCGTTCTCCTACGTCGTCGCCGGTCTGCTCCTGCCGTACGGCACGACGACGCTGTTCCTGGTCTGCGGCGGCGCCGTCCTCGCGTGCGCCGTCCTGGTCGCCACGAGCCCGACCGTCCGCTCCCTGCGCTGACCCACGCCGCCCGGTCCCGGGCCACAATTGTCCGTGCGGGTCCTAACGCCCCCGTTCCTGACGGGAGTTGGGACTGACAGGCGCCGGGCGACTGGAGAGGGCGGACATGGCGAGGAACAGGGACCAGCGGGAGCGCGGCGCCGCGCGCCGCCGCCTGGCCGAGGAGCGCGGGTGGACCTACACGGACCGGCACCCCGAACGCATGCGCCTGTGCGCGGGGTTGCCCGGCATCGACGCCGAGAAGGCGACGGCCCTGGACATGGTGAGCGGCACCCTGGACGGTCACCGGTTCAGTGTCGTCGACTGCGTCCCCGACGGCGATCCCTCGGCCGGCCGTACCGTGTACCTCGTCCGATTGCCCACCGTACTGCCGCTGGTCGCGGTGAGCCGGCACTCACTGGGCGTGGACACGATGGTCCCGCTGCTCAAGCGGCTCGTCACCGAGCGTCCGGACCGCCATCTGTACGAGATCGGTGAACCGGTCTACGACGCCCACCATGTGGTGGAGTGCGCGGACCCGCGGACGGCGGCACGGCTGCTCACCCCGGCGGTGCGCGAGTTCGCCGACGACCGCCGCTGGCTGGAGTGGCGGGTGGACGGCGGCCACCTCGTCCACGCGGCGCCCCCGGGACCGCGCGGGGCGCCGGACGACACCCAGGCGATCCTGCTCCAACTCCGGTCATTGGTCGACCTGGTGGAGATCATGGACCCCGGGCTGTGGGGCGAGTCGGTGGACACGAGCCCCGGCACCGGCGACGGCCGTGCGGTGGCGCGGAACGCCCCGGACGACGCCGGGCCCGGGACGGCGGCGGCCACCCGCGGACCGTCCGCCATGGTCCACGGCGGCCCGGCCCACACCGGCGTCTATCCGGAGGGCACCCTGCCGCCCGGCTTCGAGGCATGGAGCGTCCGGCTGCCCGGCGCCGTCGTCGCCCCGCCGGTCGTCTGCGCGGGCACGGTGTACGTCAACTGCTGCGACGGCCGCTGCTACGCGCTGGACGCGGTGACGGGCGCGGCCCGCTGGTCCTTCGACGCGATCGGTGCCCTGAAGACCACACCGGCGGTCGCCGACGGGACGGTGTACATCGTCGGCGAGTCCGGTGTGCTGCACGCGATCGACGCCGCGGACGGACAGGAGCGGCGGCAGCAGCGGGTGGGCCACTCGGGCGCGCCGGTGGTCTGCGACGGTCTGCTCTACGTCGTGCACCACCCGGCCGACCTGCTGCACGACGCCTCCCGGATCCGCGCGCTGGACGCGGCGACCGGCGACGAGCGCTGGGCGCGGCGGTTGCCCGACGGGTCGGCCGCCGCGGCGGCGGTGGCCGACGGCCGGGTCCATGTGCAGGGCGCGGGGGGCCAGTTGACCGCCTTCGACGCGGTGAGCGGCGAGGAGCTGTGGCATCAGGGGGCCACCGCGGGCCAGTTGAGCTGCTGCACCCCGAGCGTCGCGGCAGGCATGGTCTGCGCGGGCACCGGGGCGGGCCGGTGCCACGCGTACGACGCCGTCACCGGCGAGCGGTTGTGGGAAGCACCGGCGGCCGGTGTGGTCGACCACACCCCGGCGCTGACCGAGGGCCTGGTCCTCGTGGGCGACAGCCACAGCGGCCTGCACGCGGTGGCCGCCGCCGACGGCGAGCACGTGTGGCATCTGCCGGATCCCTACGGCGCCTCCTCCCCGGCGGTCTGCGGCTCCTCCGGCTGGATCGTCGGGGCCAAGTACGGGCGTGGCCTGTTCAAGATCGGCCTGAGCGACGGCAAGGTCCGGTGGCGGCAGCGTCTCGACGGCCGCGGCACCCGCCCCGTCTACGCCGACGGGGTCGTCCACCTCGGCACGCACGCCGGTACGGTGCTCGCGCTGAACGCCGAGACCGGCCGCAGACCTCACCGGTCGCGGCGGGGGACACGGGTCTGAGCGTACGGAACGGAAGCGGGTGACCGCCCGGGTGCGCCCGCGTCGCCGCGCGGGCGGTGGTCAGCCGCCCGGCGGAACCGGCGCGGGGTCGGCCCCGGCGGACAGGCGGTCCAGGAAGCCCGCCACGGTCGTCACCGGTCCCTCCCAGCCCAGTCGGCGGCCGAGCCGTGTCATCTGGGGCAGTTCCAGGCTCTCGTCCGCCGTGTCGGCGACATGCTCCGGCCAGTGGGCGACCGGGCCGTCCCAGGCGACCCGGCCGTTCGCCAGGACGATCACGCGGTCGAAGTGCTCCACGCAGAAGTCCATGTCATGGGTGATGGCGAGGACGGTCCGGCCGTCGGCGGCCAGGCTGTCGACCAGGTTCCCCAGCAGGACGATCGAGGCGTGGTCCTGACCGGTCGTCGGCTCGTCGAGGACGACGACCGGGGTGTCCATGGCCAGGACCGAGGCGAGGGCGACCCGCTTGCGTTCGCCGAGCGACAAGTGATGGGGGTGGGTGTCGCGGGCCTCCGTGAGGCCCGTCCGCCGCAGGGCCGACTCGACCAGCTCCGCGCGGCGTGCGGCCGGGAAGCGCAGGTTGCGCGGCCCGAATCCCACCTCCTTGACGACGCTCGCCGCGTGCAGCTGGTCGTCCGGGTTCTGGAAGACGAATCCCACGGTGCGGGCGAGTTCGGCGATGCCGAGCCCGTCGGTCCGTCGGCCGTCGATCTTGATGGTTCCGGAGGCCGGGCGCTCTATGCCGACGAGGTGACGTGCGAGGGTGCTCTTGCCCGCGCCGTTGGCACCGACGACCGCCACCCGTTCACCGGCCCCGACACCGAAGGACACCCCGTCCAGGGCCGTGGTGCCGTTGGGGTAGCGGAACGTCAGGGAATCGATCCGTATGATCATCGCCGGTCTCCTCGGTCTCCTCGGTCTCCTCGGTCTCCTCGGTCTCCTCGGTCGAGGCGGGCCGCCGTCTCGGCGAATCCCTCGGCGGCGGCGTCGAGGGTCACCGGCAGCGGCTTCCGGTCCGGCCAGAGCCGCCGGGCCGCGGCACGGCGCGCGGCCACCGTGTAGCGCAGCGGTGAGACCCCCCATTCCGCCAGCCGTTCGTCCGCCAGTACCTCACCGGGCGGGCCCTGCGCCACGATCGCTCCCCGGTCGAGGACCAGCACGCGGTCGGCCGCGCGGGCCAGGCGTTCCATGCGGTGTTCGATCAGCAGCACGGTCACGCCCTGCTCCTTGAGGGTGCCGAGCGCGTCGAAGACCAGCGCGTTCCCGGCCGCGTCGAGCTGCGAGGTCGGTTCGTCGAGCACCATGACGGTCGGCCGCATGACCAGGATCGATCCGATGGCCAGCAGTTGCTGCTGACCGCCCGACAGTTCGTACGGCGACCGGTCGCGCACCCCGGTGAGTCCGAGGTCGTCCAGGACGGGGTCGATCCGGGCCGCCATCTCGTCCCGCGGGACGCCGAGGTTCTCCAGGCCGAAGGCGATCTCCTCGCGTACCGAGAAGCGGGCGCCGGATATCTGGTTGAACGGATTCTGCATGACCAGCCCGACCTCGCCGACCAGTCCCGACAGCGGTGTTTCGGCCAGGTCCCTGCCGTTGACCCGGACCACTCCCTCCGCCGTACCGCCGGTGAGATGGGGAACGGTGCCGCTCACCACGCCGGCCAGGGTGCTCTTGCCCGCGCCGCCGCCGCCCACCACCGCGCACAGTTCGCGCGGGGCGACCTCGAAGGCGACATCGGTGAGGGCCGGCCGGGAGCCGGTGGGATAGGTGAAGGAGAAACCCTTGACTTCGATCAACGCAGTACTCCCCAGACGTTCACGGTGACCGCGGCCGCGGCGCAGAGCAGCATCGCGGCGCGGAGGCGGCGCTGTACCCCGCTGTCGGGGACCTCGGTGAGGCTCGTGGGACGGCGGGTGGCGCCAAAGCCCCGGGTCTCCATCGCGGCGGCGCGTTCGCCCACGTCGGTGAAGGCGCCGAGGATCAGCGGGCCCATCAGCGGTACCAGCGCCCGCGCCCGGCCGCGCAGCCCGTGGATCACCTGCCCGCGTGCCTGCTGGGCATGGAGGATGCGTGTGGCCCGGCGGTTGAGCGCCGGCACGATCTGAAGCGCCGCCGACACGATGTAGATGAGGCTCGGCGACACGTTGCGTTCGCTCAGGGCGCTCATGAACGCGCCGGCGTGGGTGGTGAGGAGCAGAAGGAAGAACCCGCTCATCAGCACCAGGATGTGCAGCGCCGTCTGAAGGGCGAAGGAGACGCCCTCGCTCTTCAGCTCCAGCGGGCCGAGCCGGGCGATCACATCGTGGGCGCCGGGAAGAAAGAATCCCTGGATCAGGAACAGGACCACGGCCACCGGAACCCAGAACGTGGCGAGCAGGAGGAGGAATCGGCGTAACACTCCCGCGCCGATCGCGACCGGAAGGAGGAGGGCGGCGAAGAGCAGCAAGGGCCACCGGTAATCCACCACGGCGAAAGCGCAGACGGTCACGGTGACGGCGAAGGCGAGTTTCGTCAGGGGATTGAGCCGGTGAATCCCGGAAACGCCCCCCGTGTGGGTTGTGTCCTGCATGGCGTTCACGCCGCCCTCACCAACTCGGCCCGCGGCGCCAGGACGTGCCGGTCGCGGACGAACGGGAAGCGGTGCAGGAATCCCGGTGGCAGGCCCTTGAGAATGGCCATCGCGAGCACCACCGTCAGCGCCTTGTCGAGCGGATCGGCCACCAGCCCTTGCAGGGTGGCCGCCTTGAGCATGCCGTTCCCGAACGCCTGGAAGGTCGCGATGAGCGCGGACTGGCCCACCGATCCGCTGGCGTTGCCGAAGACGAAGGCGGTGATGGGGGCGGAGATGACGCCCGCGACCACTCCGATCAAGCCACCGGCGAGCACCGCGGTGGGCAGCCGCCGGAACATCCCGGCGCGGGCCAGCACGCCCGCGGTGAAGCCGATCATGGCCGCCGTCACGGCGTACGGCAGGGCGCCGGGTGTGATCGTCATGCCCACGATGACACTGGCCAGCGCCCCGGTGGCGGCCCCGGCGGCGGGCCCCGCGACCACTCCCACCAGCACGGTGCCGATGGAGTCCAGTTGCAGGGGAAGGCCGCTGAAATAGACGATCTTGCCCATCACGATGTTCACCGTGATGGCCACGGGTAACAGGGCCACGGTGGTGGGAGGCAGCCGGGCCACCGCGCCGGAGACGATCAGCAGGGCGCCGAGCGTGTAACCCACCAGCGCCAGCAGTGCGATCGGGCCACCCACGCCGTGCTTCGAGGTGGGGTGGACGGCGATGAGCCCCGCGTAGGTCACGAGCACCACGCCGGTGCCCCACCCGATGCGCCATCGCTCGTTCAGCCATGGCGGGGCGGAGCGATTGAAACCAGCCATTGTTTGACCTCATTCGGACCGGCGGCCAGGTAATTACCGGAAATTCAAGCGCGCACACTAGCAGGGCCTCTCCAATGCGTGTCAACGCTCGGTGACTTTACCGATTCCTGGGCAACCGGGGAGGCGGCCGGAGACTGTAACTCGCTTATCCAGGGGGTTGGTTGACAATGATCGGGTGGCTGGTGTGGGATCGCTCGGGTAGCTGGCCAACAGGTCACGATGGTTTGTCCGGGTTGACGTGAGGTGAACTCTTCGCAATCTCTCGGGCAGCTCTCAGAATTAAGGAACGTGGCATGGATGTTTTCCGTTCTTTTGCTGATGCCTATACGTCCGGCCTCCAGGCGGTCCTCGACGAGGGAAGCGACATCGCCTCGGTCCGTGACCCGCTCTCCAAGGCGTCCGACTTCGGCCGCAACGACCGTCCCTACCGCGAAGTCATCGCCCACCGCAGCACGATCGAGAACCCGACGTCCTGTCTCGCCGTCACCCCGCACCTGCCGGTGAACCTCTCCTACTGTTTCGGTCTGCTCGCCTGGTCGCTCGACGGGCGCAACGACGTGGAGACCCCCGCGTACTACCGCCGCGGCGCCCATGAGTACTCGGACGACCAACACACCCTCAGCGGCGCCTTCGGCCACCGGCTCATCACGGCCAACGGCAACCAGCTGGAGGAGGTCGTCGGCCGCATCGAGCGCGACCCCGCCCACCGCCGTGCCTTCGCCCTGGTCCTGGAGCCGCAGGACAACTTCCGGCAGTCGCGGGAATACCCCTGCGCCGTGGGCGTGCACCTCTTCCTGCGGGACGGGGCCCTCGTATGGCTCACCGTGATGCGCGCCCAGCAGGCGCTGACCGTCCTGCCGTACGACGCCTTCCTGTTCATGGGCCTGCAGCAGTACGCCGCCGGTCTGCTCGGCGTGCCCGCCGGCCGGTACATCCACCAGGCCGGCACGTTCCACTTCTACGAGAACGAGACGGCGCTCGCCCGGAAGATCGCGGACGACCCGGCGGTCCCCGCCTCCCTGCCCGCCTTCCCCACCACCCCGGAGGGCGCCCGCGAGGCGGCGCGGGAACTCGTCGACCTCGAATCCCGGCTCCGTCAGGCGGCCCAGGCCAAGGACACCGCCGCGGTCGACAAGATAGCCGCGACACCGGCCGTCACCGACTACGCGGACGTGGCCCGCGCCTGCCTGGCCACCCACGCCTACCGCAAGCTCGGCGACAGCACCTCCCTGGTGACCAGCCGCGCGGCCGAACCCGCCGTGGCCGAGCTGATCTCGTCGATCTGATCACCGGAATCGCAGGCCCCCACGTGATACTGACGGTTCGTCCCCCCCTGGAACCGCGATGTCCCGACTCCGTCACCCGGCAGGAGCTGGCCGACCGCCTCTCCCGCCGCCGCGAACTCTTCGCGCGGTCCGCTGACACCGCCCCCCACCCGGCCCGGGACCCCTACCTCTTCCCGATCATGGCCGCCCTGGTCCCCGTCGCCACCAGCCGAGGCGGCGAGGTCGCCTACCCCGGCGACCCCATGTGCCTCTACTCGGCGCTCTCCCTCACCGTCGAACGATCCGTCGCACGCCTGGTGCGCGGGCTCCCCGAACAGCCGTCGCTGGACGACGTCGCCGCCGACTGGGGTCACTACCCGGACGACGCCTACCGCCTCGCCGAGGACGGACCCCGCTCCGTGCTCGTGGCGGACAGCCGGACCACCGACGGCCATGTCTTCGACCCGCGCATCTGGGACGACGTGGCCCGCACGGCGTTCATCACCGAACTCCGGGCGCTGCGCCCCAAGGTGCTGCTGCTCAGCTCGGTGTCGGCCGGCCACCGCTACGCGCTGGAGATGGCCGAACTGGCCAAGGAGCACGCCCCCGGCTGCCTGGTGATCGTCGGCGGCAGGCACGCCGACGAGACCGTCCGCTACCAGGACGCCACCCGCACGGCCGACCTGTCCTGGAGCAGCACGGTGGAAGTCATCCGCGACGGCCGGTCCCGGCCGGTGGTCGACTTCGTGGTGGCAGGGGACGGATCCCCCCTCCTCGACCTGCTGTTACGCGCGGTCGCACTGGTCACGACCCCCACCTCGGACCCCACCCCCGTCGAGGCGGTCCTCGACGCCCTCGCGCTCGTCGCCGCCCACGACGGGACGACCAAGGGGGCCGGCAACATCGTCGGCCTCACGGCGGACGAGGCCGTGCTCGTCCCCGTACGGGGCGAGCGCATCGACGCGGCGCGGCTCCCCTCGCCGTACCAGGCCTTCTCCGTGCGGGCCCGGTTCGGGATCTTCACCCGCGCGGGCAGCTCCCCCCTGGGCAGCCGCACCGCCCATGTGATGACACTGGACGCCTGCCCCTTCAAGTGCACCTTCTGCTCCGAGAGCATCCAGGTGTCCAAGCGCCCCACGCGCTTCGCGGTGTCCGAGACCGAGCACGTCGCCCAGCGCATCGAGCAACTGGTCGACTGGGGAACGGAAGCCGCCTTCTTCGACGACCCGGTCTTCTGGGGCGGCAACTGGAAGGCCATCACCGACTTCTGCCACGACCTGGCACGCCTGCGGGCCCGCAAGCCGCGGTTACGGTCCTTCGAGTGGGGCGCACAGCTCACCGTGGACGTCGTCCTCAACCGCGCCAAGGCGCCGGAGGTCCACGCGGCCCTCGACCTCATGCGGGAGAACGGCTGCACCTACGTCTACATCGGCATCGAGAGCATGGCCCAGCAGGTCATGCGGAACGTCGGCAAGAACCTGCTGCGCCGCAACCCCGAGGCATGGGTGAGCAAGGTGCGGGAAGCCCTGACCACCATCAGGGACCACGGGATCCGCGTCGGCAGCTCCGTCCTCTTCGGACTCGACGGCGAGAACCGCGATTCCATCGAGGAGACGATCGAGGAGATAGGCCGGCTCATCGACGACGGACTGCTCGTCATGGCCAGCCCGAACATCCTCACCTACCACCCCGGCACCGCCATCACCGCGGCACACGGGCAGGACCGGCTCGACTACCACTCGCGCAAGGACAACCGGCCGCCCTACACGTACTTCGAAGAGGCATACCCCGAGGTGGTCTCCCGGCTCCTGGACGAGGACGACATCTGGTTCATCCACGAGGCCGCGGCCAAGCGATGGGGCAGCACCCGCAACAGCGCCGCCGAGTCGGCGACCCCCATAGGCGCATGACGCCCACCAGCGGAAGGATTCCCTTGAAAGACCATGTGCTGGACGTCGACGAGAAGAGCTACTGGGGGCCGTACTACTCGTACTTCCCCGCGCTCGCCCGCTACATCCCGCTGGGCGAGTACGCCCGCCGGGTCCGCCCGAGGGCCTGCGTGCTCGGCGCCTCGGACGGCAAGTTCGCCCTTCCCCTGCTCCGCGCCGGCTGGGAGGTCGTCGGTGTGGAGACCGACGCGCTCTTCCTGAACGGCGGCGAGTTCGACCTCGTCGACGGCCACCACGAGGTCGTCGGCCTCCGGCAGCGGCTGGCCTCCGAGGGCCTCACCGACGACTGCGCCATCGTCGAGCAGGACTACATGACCCTCCCGGCCTCGGGCGACTTCCAGCTGGTGCTGGGCAGCGGCCTGTGGTCGATGCCCCCCAACCGGGCGCACACCCTGGAAGCGCTCATCCACCACGCGATGGACATGGTCGCCCCGGGCGGCATCTTCTTCGGCGAGTACCTGATCGGGCTCAACGACGAGGAGCGGCGGTGCGGTTACTACCCGCCCAGGGAGGAGATGGACACCATCGTCGACCGCCCCGGCTGGCAGCTCTTCGAGAACGCCGACCTCGGCATCCGTGGCGAGAGCCACCTCGGCTACGAAGAATGGCACTACCACCGGTACGCCGCCGCCATCGTGCACCGCATGCCGCTGCCCACCACCCCCGAACCGGCCCCGTGACCTCCACGGACCTCGCACGGACCGGCGGGCGCCCCCACCTTCCCGGGGGCGCCCGCCCGGCGGTCGTCGTCTCGGACCTGGACGGCACCCTCCTGAACGCGGACCACGAGGTCGGCGAGCGCACCGCCAAGGCCCTCACCGCGGCCGTGGCGGCCGGCGTGCACCTGGTCCTCGCCACCGCCCGGCCCGCCTGGTCCGCCCGGCAGGTGCTGCTGCCGCTGCGCGGCCTGGGCGCGTCCCTCGTCTCCTCGAACGGCGCCGTCACCGGCGATCTGGACGACCCCCGGCCGCGGCGGGTCCGCGCCATGGCACCGGCCCGGGTGCGCGAGGCGCTCACCCTCCTCGGCCCGGTGCCCTGGGCTCTGGACCGGCCCTCCGGGCGGCTGCTCGGACCCGACTGGCCGGACGTCCTCAGCAGCGGGGGAGCCGACGCGCCCCGGGTCGGCCAGGTGCCGGACGACGAGGACGTCCTCTGCCTCATGGCCCTGCGCGCCGACCCGCCCCCGCCCGACCTCCTCGCGCCCGCCGGTCTCGGCTGGACCTCCTCGGACGCCGGGCTGGTCGAGGTCTCGGCGCCGGGGGCCGACAAACGGTCAGCCGTCTCATGGCTCCTTGAGGCCCGGGGCCTCGACTGGAGCGCCGTCGTCGCCTTCGGCGACGCGCCCAACGACCTGAGCCTGCTGCGCGCCGCCGCCAGGGGGGTGGCCATGGCCAACGCCGTTTCTGACGTACGGTCTTCGGCGACGGAACTGACGGCCTCCCACGACGAGGACGGGGTGGCCATGTGGGTGGAGAGGAACCTGCTGTGAGCGAAGAGAACCCTTCCGGCGGCCCACCGGCGGGGAAGGTATGGATAGTCGGCGGCCCGGGCTGCGGCAAGTCGACCCTCGCCGGACTGCTGACGCGGTCCGAGGCGCCCCCGGTCTGCCTGGACGCCCTGTTCTGGGGGCCCGGGTGGACGCCGGTGCCGGAGGAGGCGTTCCTCGCCGAGGTCGGCAAGGCGCTGGAGGGCGAACGCTGGGTGGTGGACGGCCAGTTCCCGGCCGCCGTCGCCGCCTACGCGCACACCGCCGACTGCGTGGTCTGGGTCGACCCGCCGCTGCGCCTGGCCTTTCCCCGGCTGCTGCGCCGCACCCTGCGCCGCTGGATACGCCGGGAGAAGCTCTGGGGCGGCACCCGGGAAACCCTGTGGACCGTCGTCGGACCCCGCTCGATCCTCTGGTACGCCCTCAAGGTGCGGGCGGAGCAACAGCGCGCCAACCAGGAGCTGTTCGCACGGCTGGCGAAGTCCGGCGTGCGCCTCATCCGCTTCCGCGACGGCGACGTACGCGACCTCGTCGGCCGGATCCCCCGGTGATCCTCTCCAGGCCGGTGCAACAACCCTCTTGTCAATGTCGGGAGTTACCCATGGATGTCCGCACCTACGACACAGTCGGCGCGCTGCCCGGCGCCGACTGGGACTCTCTCACGTCCGGGTCCACCATCTACTCGACCGCGGCCTTCCAGGGCGTACGTGAGGAAGAGCTTCCGCCCGGGGCCCGGGCCCGGCGCGTCACGGCCCATGACGCCCAGGGCGCCATGGCGGCCGGACTCGAGGTCTACACCTTCGCCCGGCCCCCGCACGCGCTCTACACGCCCGCCGATCTGCTCGCCGGACTCGTCGACGAGGAACGCCATGCGGCGGTCGCCTCGCGGCCACTGGCGATCGGGGCGGGCTGGTCCGAGTTCCGGGGCCAGATCGTCCACCACCCGGACGCCGGGCCCGAGCGGCGGGCGGCGGCCGTCGAGGCCCTGACGGCCGAGGCCCTGGCCTTCGCCGAGAAGGCGGAGGCGTCCGTCCTCGCCTACTACTACCTTCCCCGCGAGGACGCGCTCGACCTCGCCACCGCCCACGACGATGCCGTCGTCCTCTTCCACGACGTGGAGACGGTGCTCCCGGTCGGCCTCTGGGACGACCTGGAGGACTACTACGCGTGGCTCCCCGCGAAACGGCGCCCCCGTGCCCGGCGTGAGGTGCGGACCTTCGGCGAGAGCGGGCGCACCGTGCGTGAGGTGGCGCTGCCCGGGGTCGTGGAGCGCATCGCCCCGCTCAACAGCGCGCTGATGCGCAAGCACGGCCACGACTACGGCGTCGCCAAGGCGGCGGAGGTCTACGGCAGGCAAGGACGGCACCTGGGGGAGCGCAGCACCCTGCTGCTGGCCGAGGAGGGCGAGAACCCCGTCGGCTTCGCCCTGCGCTACCGCCACCAGGACATGCTGTACGCCCGGGTGGCCGGTTTCGACTACGGCTACGAGAACAAGGCGGACTACTTCAACCTGGTCGTCTACCACCCGATCGCACAGGGGACGGGGCGGTCCACCCGGGCCATCCACCTCGGCCTCGGCACCTTCGAGGCCAAGCTGAGCCGGGGTGCCCAGCCGGTGCCCCTGTACACGGTGCTCGTGGGCGTGGACCGGCCCCTCGGGGCCGACCCCGACGCCGTGCGGGAACGCAACCGCGAGGAGACCGAGGCGTTCGGGGCCGCGTACGCGCGGCACGTGGTCGGCGGAGTCGACACGAAGGACTGGCAGCTGTGAACCCGCGTACCGCCCCGCGGACCGGACGGTGCGCGAGGAGGCCCCGGCCGTGACCGAGACCAGGCATCTGACATCGATCGGCGACATCGCCCGCGACACCTGGGACTCCCTGGTGCCCGCCTCCTGCTTCTACCAGAGCCATGGCTGGCTCGCCGGGCAGGAGCGCCCCGACTTCGCCGCGGCCACCTACACCGTGGTGTCGTCGGAGGGCAGGCTGCGCGCCGCCACCCCGTCCTACGATTTCCCCGCGAGGAACGCACCGCCCCTTCCGCCGGTCGCCGCCGACCGCGCGGTGCTGCGCGTCGGCACCCGCACCGGGTACCACAATGAATTCCTGCTCGCCGGAGGGGAGGCGGAACAGCGGGACGCCCTGGCCGAGTTGGTCGGGGGCCTGGCGGAGCACGCCCTGCGGCTCGGCCGTGACGCCCTCCTCTTCGACTTCCTCACCACCGACAGCCTGCGGTTGCTCGCCGGTCTGTTCCCGGTCCGGGCACAGCTGCGCAGCGCCGAGGCCGTGATCCACAACGAGGAGGGCACCTTCGAGTCGTACCGCCGACTGCTCGGACACAACGTCCGCAAGCGTGACTACGAGGTGCGCAAGTTCGAACAGGCCGGGCTCTCGCTGGAGACGGCGCCCCTGTCGGAGTGCGTGGACGAACTGGCGCCGCTGATCGGCCAGACCATGGACCGGTACGACGCGTCCCTGGACCTGGCGGAGATCAGGGCGTTCCTCAAGGTCCAGGCCGAGCACCTCGACGGCCTCAGCACGGTCTTCCGTGTCGTCGACGAGGAGGGCGGCCTGGTCGGCGGGCATGTCGCCTTCGCCTGGCGGGAGATGCTCTACGCCCGGGTGGCCGGGTTCGACTACACCCGGACCCGGGGCGCGTACGAGTACTTCAACGCCGTGTACTACGGCCCGCTGCGGCACATGGAGCGGCATCGGCTCGACACCCTGCATCTGGGCCTGTCGGCGGTGGAGGCCAAGGTCAGACGCGGGGCGCGGCTCCATCCGGTCTGGGCGGCGGTGCTGCCGCTGCCGCTGGTCCGGGGCGCGGGGCTGACCCGCGACACCGCCGCCGACCAGGCCCTCGCCGACGCGGTGCGGGCCGAGGCCGGTGGCGGAATGGACGAGGGGGAGTGGGAATTCGGCCGGGTCACCCCGCTGTGACCCGCACGGCGGGCTCCAGGGGGTGACGCGCCGGGCGACCGGTACGGCACCCCGGGCGAGCCTCGGCCCCGGGACCCGCGCGGGTCCCGGGGCCGGAGCCCTCATCCCCCGGCGGGCCAGAGGGTGGGGCAGAACTCCGGGTCCGCGTAGTCCGGTTCGCCGGACGGGGTCCGCCGTACCAGGACGTCGTGCTTGTACGGCTGCTGGCGGCCGTCGGAGTTCCGGTAGTGCCGGTAGGCGTTGGACCCGTCCTGGAGGTGGAACGAGATCGCGCGGCGGGGGTGCGGGCTGCGGTTGGGCCCGCTGCCGTGGTACAGGAGGCAGTGGTGGAAGGTCATATGACCCCGCGGTATGTGCACGGGCACCCGCTCGACGGTGGCGCCGTTGCGCTCCGCGTCCCCCTCCAGCAGGTACTCGCGGGCCACATCGGCGGGATCGCCGGCCGGCCGCTCGGCGCCGTGCCGCCGTTCCCACCGGTGGCTTCCCGGCACCATCGTGATGGTGCCCGCCTCCTCCGTGCAGTCATGGAAAGGGATGAAGGCAGTCAGCATGTTGTCGGACGAGCAGGTGGGCCAGAAGTATTTGTCGAAATGCCAGGAGACAATGTTCGACGTTTCTTCCGGAGCGGCCGGCTTGTAAATGAGGGTCGCCTGGAAGGTGCGTATCTCCGGAGTTCTCGCCAATCGTGCGGCCACGGCGGCGACGAGAGGTTTACGGAGAATTCCGGCGATGGTCTCGTCCCGGTAATGAATGTAGTCGCTGTTGCGCTGGATCTCGCCGTCGGCGGAGGACCAGTCGGCCAGTCGATCCGGTCGAACGGGTAGCTCGCGACCCCTCTGACCTGCATAGAAGCGCTCGCTGGCCTCGGTCAGGGCCTCGGTCTCCGCGTCGCTGAGCAGTTTCTGCGAAAGATACCAGCCGGTTTCCTCGTAGCGCAGGACATCCTCGTCCGACGGCAGCAGCCTTAATTCTTCCTCTGTCAATACCGAATATTCCGACACCGTATCCTCGCCTCTCTGGACGTCTGTCGAACCGTCGGTCCGCGACGCACTCTAGCGTATGGGTGAGGCGTGTGCTAGGTTCATTTTCAAATTGGTTCGATCGAAGGACGAGATGGCGATCCTAGACGACGAAATCCGAGTTCTCCTCAAGGAGAACAGGGATTTCCGAAACGTATGGACAGGGGAGTCCGCCGCTCATTTCGGGGCCCAGCTGACCAACTTCCTGCTCCCGCTGGTCGCGGTGACCGCCCTGCACGCCAGCGGTACCGAGGTGGGCCTCATCTCCGCCGTGCAGTTCGTCCCGGTCGTTCTGCTGTCGCTGGTCGCCGGGATGGTCGTCGACCGCCACCCGCCCCGCCGTACGCTGGTGCTCACCAGCCTGGTCCGGGGCGCCGCGCTCGGGCTCCTCGGCCTCGCCCAGGCCGCCGGAGGGCTGACGGCCGCCCAGGTCGTCGCGGCCGCCGCGGTCATCGGCACGGCCACCGTCTTCTACGAGGTCGCCTACCAGTCCACCCTCCCCAAGATCGTCCCGGTGGACGCCATCTCCTCGGCCAACGGACTGCACCAGGCCACCTACTCCATCAGCCAGCTCGCCGGACCCTCGGCGGCGGGCTTCCTGGTGGGAAGGGCGGGGCTGTCGCCCACCTTCGCCATCACCGCCGCGCTCTTCGCGGGCGCGGCGCTCAGCGGATCGCTCCTCCGCGGCGTCAAGGCCCCCGGTGTGCCGCGGCAGTCGGCACTGCGCTCGATCGGATCGGGGCTGCGGTACACCTGGTCCCTGCGGCCCCTGCGCGACCTGTGCACCCAGGCGGGCCTGTCCAACCTGCACGAGCAGTGCTTCCTGACCGTCTTCCTGGTCTTCGCCGTCCGCGAGCTGGGCCTGGACGGCACCACCATCGGCGTGGCCATCGGCATCGGCAGCGTCGGCGCGCTGGTCGGTTCGCTGGTGGCCGCGCGCATCGGCGCCCGGCTCACCGTGGGCAGGGCGCTCACCTGGGGCGTGGTCCTGGCCGCCGTGGGTCTGCTCCTCGTCCCCGCCGTGGCCCTCTTCGACCTCGGTACGGTCGTACTGGTGACCCTCTTCGCCCTCGCCTTCGTCGTGAACGGCTTCGGGGTGGCGCTCTTCAACGTCTTCGCGGTGAGTCTGCGCCAGACCATCCCGCCGGAGGACCAGCTGGGCGCGGTCACCGCGAGCTACCGGCTGGTGGCCCTCGGGACGCTGCCGCTCGGTGCCTTCGCCGGCGGGGCCCTGGCCGACGCGCTGGGGCCCGGCCGGGCCATCTGGATCGTCGCGGCCTCGTACCTGTGCGTCTCCTTCTGGCTGATGTTCTCGCCGCTGCGCTCCGCCACCACCCTCGAACAGGCCCGTGTGCTGGGCGAGGAGCCGCGGACCGCGGACACCGCCGGTGAGCAGCCCTCCACCTCCTGACCGGCCGCCCGCCCGGCCCGCATCACCTCCTGCCCCTCCGCCCGGACACAGATAGAGAGAAACGACGTGGCTGTTGAGCGAGATGTCCTGATCTACTCCAAGCGCTTCGAGGGCGGGGTACGCCTCGTCTCGCGCATGCTCTCGGACATGGGACGCCGCCCCGTCCTGGTCTCCGACGAGCCGGAGGACGTCAACCGCGACCACTGCGCGGCCCACATCGTCGTCGACTGGGAGCAGGCGAGCCTGGCGGAGCTGGTGGCGGCGGTCGGCGCGGCGGGCGTGGAGCCGACCGCCGTCGTCAACTTCGTCGACTCGCTGATCTCCTGGCAGGTGCGCACGGCACGGCACTACGGGCTGCCGGGCGGAGAGCGCGGCCGGGAGGTCCTGCTGAGCAAGGCCCGGGTGCGGGCGGCCATGGCGGAACGGGGCCTGTCCTCGCTCCCGTTCGTCGCGGGAACCGTCGCCGCCCTGGACGTCGAGGCGGTCACCTCGTACCCCGTCATCGTCAAGCCCGACCAGGACTCGGGTGGTTCACGGCTCGTCCGCCGTGCCGGGAACGCCGTGGAACTCCGCGCCCGCCTCAAGGACCTGGCCGACACCATGGGTCCGGACACGGACGCCATCGTGGAGGAGTACATCGACGGCGTCGAGTTCTCGGTCGACGGTCCGGTGCTGGACGGCCTGTTCCACCCGCTCTTCGAGGTCGAGAAGACCGAGCACGACAACCAGCGGCACCACGACGCGGGACTCCTCATCTCGCCCCCGCCCTCCGCGCACGTCCGGCAGGCCGTGCGCGACCTGTCGGAGCGGATCGGGATCCTCTGCGCCTCGCTCGGCCTGGAGAGCAGCTGGTTCCATGTCGAAGGGCGGGTGCGCGCGGACGGCAGCTGCGAGCTGGTCGAGATCAACCCGCGCCCCGGTGGCCGGATGTACCGGACGGCCACCCAGCGGACCTGCGGGGTCGACCCCATCGACATGTCGGTACGGATGGCACTCGGCGAGCGGCTGGACGACGCCCTGGCAGCGGCGACTCGCGGCGGCGCCGAGCTGCTGGCCATGCTCCCCTTCGAGGCCGACCGGGTCGGCACCCTGGTGAGCGCCACCTCCGTCGAGGAGCTCAAGCGGATTCCCGGGGTGGTGGACGGCTACCTGTTCGACAACTTCCGCGTGGTGACGATGGACCGGGAGAACTTCTTCGCCGAGGCCATGATCATCGCGGACGGCGTCGCCGATCTCCATGGGATCGCCGAACAGGTCCGCTCGGTCTTCACCTTCACCTTCGAGTGACCCGCGACGGCGGCATCCGGTTCAGGGCCCGGACGGGGCCCGCCGCTCACCTTCGGGGACGACGGGCGCGGCGTAGCAGTGCACCGTCACCGTCTCGGTGGGGCTCCACCGCTGGTCGACGGTGTCCAGCAAGGTCCACCCCAGCCGTGTGTACAGGGCCACGGCCGAGGTGTCGGACGTCAGGACGTCCAGGACCGGATGGCGCCGGCGCCGCCGTGCCTCGCCCGCGGCCCGCTCCATCAGCAGGGCGCCGACCCCCTTTCCGCGCACCGCGGGGGACACGAACAGACGGCTGATCACGACGGCCGCCTCGACGGGCGTCCCGGCGCGGCGGCTCCACAGGCCCGGCGCCCGGTCCTCCGCCCCGCCCTCGGACAGGCCGACATGACCGACGATCCGGCCGTCCAGCTCGGCCACCCAGGCGGCGAACAGGGCGGGCCGGGCCAGCCAGTCACCGGGACGCTCGGGCCAGTTCTCCGGGTAGCCGTCCCGCTCGTGCACCTCGGCCAGCAGCTCCACGCAGGCGTCGAGATCCGCGTCCTCGCGCCGCCGTACACAGCAGCCGGAAGCCTCTTCCACCATGGGCTGTGCCGGTTGTTCCACCCCAGCATGAAACCACGGCAGGACCGCTCTCGCGTGGTGGCGACGGGCGCGGGCCGAACCCGGAGCCGATCCGCTCACGCGCCCTTCGTCAGCAACGTCCACGGCCGCGGCTCCGCCAACGCCAACCGGGGCTTTCGCGCCGCCCAGTGCTGGACCGCGGTCGTCATCGCCTCGGCGGGATCCCGGACGGGATACGTCGGGGTGAAAGGGGTGGCCATGCTGGTGTAGCTCTGGAACATGGCCAAGAGCTTGACCGCCTCGCTCTGGAAGGGGGACAGGTAGCGGTCGGCGAGGGGGAGGAAGAAGCGGGTCCAGGTGTCCGGGGGGACGATCGGGGGGCGGGCGATCGGTGGGGCGCCGTGCGTGGCGCGGAAGGTGTTCAATGCCGCGCAGGTCACGTCGATGAGCGTGGCGAGGCGCAGGCTCTCGGGGCCGGCCGCCACGATCTCGGTGCGGGACGCGGGCGGCGGGGCGGAGAGCGCCGCGTCCGCGATCGCGCGGGCGACCTCGTCCACCGGGCTGATCTCCGCGAAGCCGTCCGGGTCGCCGACGACGACCGCGGCGAGCCCGGACACCAGGGCGTGCAGCAGCGTGTACGGGCCGGAGAAGCGGGCGATCCGGCCGTCGTGGCGCCTGCCGACGACCAGCGGGGGGCGGACGATCGTCAAGGGGCCGGGGTGCTCCTCGCGCACCACCTGCTCGCACACCGCCTTGGACCACTCGTAGCCGTTGCGATAGCCGTCGAACTCCGTTGCCGCCGCGCTCCGTTCCCCGGCGACGTACGCCGTGGACACATGCACCAGATGGGTGTCGCGGCCGGCGAGGGCGAGGACCGCGCGCAGCGGCTCCACATTGGCGGCGAGCGCCTCCGCGCGGGTCATCGTCCAGCGGGTGGAGGCCGCGGTGTGCACGATGACGTCCCAGTGGCCGCCGAGCCCCGCCGGTACCGGGCCCCCGCCGAGAGCCCAGGGCACGATGCCCGCGTCCGTCGCGCGTCGCGCCGTACGGACCAGGACGTGCGGCGGCGCGTCGGCCGCGCGCAGGGTGTCGACGGTCTCGGTGCCGATCACACCGGTGGCACCGGTGACGAGAATGCGCATGGTTCCGTCTCCGAGCGGGCGCGAGGGATCAGGGGGCGGGAGAGAGCACGAGGCAGGCGTTCTGGCCGCCGAAACCGAAGGAATTGGACAGCACGGGAGCCGGACGCACCGTCCGGGGCGCCCCGGTGACCAGGTCCACGAGGTCGGCCTCGGGGCTGGTGCGGGTGTTGGCGATCGCCGGGACCAGGCCTGCCGAGACGCAGCGCAGGGCCAGCGCCGCCTCCAACGCCCCGGAACCGCCGATGAGATGGCCGGTGACGCCCTTGAGCGCGGTGACCGGCGGGGACTGCCCGGCGAAGCAGCGGTCGATCGCGGCGGCCTCGGCACGGTCGTTGAGCAGCGTGGAGGTGCCGTGCGCGTTGACATGGCCGATCTCCGACGGTGCCAGATCCGCGTCGGCGAGCGCCGAGCGCATACAGGCTGCGGCGACGGAGCCGTCCTGGTGCGGGGCCACGATGTGGAAGGCGTCGCAGTTGTCCGCGTAGCCCGTGATCTCTCCATGGATACGCGCCCCGCGCGCCACCGCGAGGTCCCAGCGCTCCAGCACCAGCAGCGCCGCGCCCTCGCCGACCACGAACCCGTCGCGGTCCGCGGCGAAGGGCCGACTGGCAAGCCAGGGCTCCTCGTTGCGCAGGGAGACGGCCCGCATCCGGGCGAAGCCGCTCATGATGACGGTCGTGACCGGCGCGTCGGCGCCGCCCGCGAGCGCCACGTCCAGTTCCCCGTGCCGGATCTTGCGGGCCGCCTCGCCGAGCGCGGTGGTGCCGCTGGCGCACGCGGTGGCGTACGTGGTGCACGAGCCCCGGAACCCGAACCGCATGGCGATCCGGCACGCGGGGGAGTTGGTCATGGTCCGGGGCACGGTGTGCACCGGCATGCCCATCGGGAAGGCGCCGTGGTCGAGCGCGGTCGCCTCCATGCTGGGCAGTCCGCCGATACCGGTGCCGAGCTGTACTCCCGTGCGGTCCGGCGGCAGATCGCCGGGCAGCCGGGCGTCGGACACCGCGTCGGCCGCCGCGCACAGTGCCAGCATGGTCACCCGGTCGATCTGCCGGGCCTCGCGGCGGGTCAGATACTCCTCCGGTTCGAACGGCGGCACCAGGCAGGCGAAGCGCACGGGCACCTCCTCGGCCGCGAGCCGATCGACCGTCGCCGCCGTGGACTTGGCCGCCAGGAACGTCTGGAACGCCTCCTCGGGTGTGTTTCCCGCGGGTGACTTCACCCCGACACCGGTGACGGCCACCCGGAACCGGCCACGCGCGTCCCGGGCGTTCACCGCGGCTCCGCGAGCCGGGTCTCCAGCAGGTCCACGGCCTCGCCCAGGGTCTCGGCGGCCGTCAGGTCCTTCACCTGGATGCGCAGTCCGAGCGCCGACTCCAACCGGGAGCCGATCTCCATGAGTTCGAGGCTGTCGATCCCGAAGTCGTCCACCAGGCTGGTGCCGCCGTGGAGTTCCGCCGGTTCGGTGCCGATCACATCGGAGACGACGGTACGCAGCAGGAGGTCGAGCTGTTCGCGGGTCCGGGTGGGCATGGGGGTTCCGTTCTCCTTGAGCGGGGGCGCGGGGGCGCGGCACGGACGGGCTTCGGGGTCATCTCTCGGCGCACCGGGCCTCGGCCTCGGCCGTGGCGTGGTCCAGGGCGGCCAGCGCCTCCGCCACCTCCGACAGGCCGCAGGCCAGCGAGGGCAGCAGGCGCACGGTGGCGGGGCGGCTCAGACAGGGGGAGACCAGCAGCCCGGCGTCGGCCAGACCGAGGACGACATCGCCGGCCAGCCGCGGCGAGGCGTAGTCGATCCCCCACAGCAGCCCGCGGCCCCGCACCTCGCGCACCGCACCGGGATGACGGCTCCGGAGCCGGTCCAGCCCCTCGGTCATCGCCTCAGCCAACTCGGTCCCATGTGCGGCCAGTTGCTCGATGGCGGCCAGGGCGGGTGGCAGCGCGGCGCACGCCAGCGGGTGCCCGCCGAAGGTCGCCGAGTGCAGGAACGGGTCCGCCTCCAGGGGTGCGTACAACTCCTCGGAGCACACCACCGCCGACAGCGGTACGACGCCTCCGCCCAGCGGCTTGCCCACCAGCACCGCGTCCACGGGCAGCCCCTCCGCGAGCGCGACGGACCGCTCGCCGCAGCGCCGCAGCCCGCACTGGATCTCGTCGGCGACGGTGAACGCGCCGTGCCGCCGGGCATCCGCGCACCAGCGCCGCAGCACGGCCAAGGGCAGCGGTACGACGCCGTTCTCGCCCTGCACCGGCTCGAAGACCACGGCCGCCAACTCACCCGAGGCGGCGGCCCGTTCGACGGCCTCGAAGTCCTCCGGGTCCGCGTGCACCACATCGACCACGCTGCCGCGCAGCCCGGTGCGGAAGAGCGGGCTGTGGGTGAGGGCCAGCGCGCCGGTGGACTTGCCGTGGAACCCGCCGCGCACCGCGAGGACCCGGTCGCGCCCCGAGGCCAGCCGGGCCAGCTTGACCGCCACCTCCACCGCGTCGGCGCCGTTCAGCCCGAAGTACACCTTGGGCAGGGCGCCTTCGAAGTACCGCACCAGGGTGGCGGCCGCCCGCGCCGTCACCGGGTTGGCGAGGCTGCGGGTCGCGGTGGGCAGAGTCTCCAGCGCCCGCCGCACGCCCGCCACGACCGCCGGATGCCGGTGCCCGAGCAGCGGCACGGCGTAGGAGCCGAAGTCGAGCACACTGCGGCCGTCGGAGAGGGTCACCCGGCATCCCACGGCGCCCACCTCCACGGCACCGCGCCCCGCGAAGCTCCCGGTCAGCGCGAGCCGGGGCGAGAAGTGCCGGCGGACCAGGTCGAACGTGCGCTGGGCGTCGGGGAGTTCACGGTCCTGGTCGAGCCCTGCGGCCGGGCTCCCCGTCACCGCCGTACCCCCGCGTCCGTGTCCGCGGTCCCCAGCCGCCGCTCCAGCGCCCGCAGCATCTGGGCGGCGTTCTCCCGCAGCGCGTCCGAGGCGACCGGGTTGAGCATCTCGGCCAGCAGCGGGATGCCGATGTCGAAGTCGACGTGCAGGGACACCGTGCTGTGCGCCGCGCCGGTCGGGGTCACCGCCCAGTGGCCCGAGAAGTCCCCCAGATCGCCGGTGACTTGACGGAAGTCGAAGCGCCGCGCCCCGGGATCGAGCACCTCCGCCTCGGTCCAGCGCAGGACCGAGCCCTTGAGCCGGACCGACCATGCCGTCGTGCGGTGCCGGGCGTCGCCGCGCTCGATCACCGTCACCGATTCCACGTTGTCCATGCAGCCCGGATAGGACTCGACGTCGGCCACGGCGGCCCAGACCTGATCGGGCGAGGCGGCGATGCGCAGTTCCACGTCAACTCGGGGCATGCGAAGTCCTCTTCTCGGGCGCGGACGGCGGGGCGGCGAGGGGTGCGGGCAGCAGATCGGCGTGCGCGCCGAGGGCCTCGGCCAGGGCGGAGTCCAGGGCGCGCGGCAGCAGGGCGCGCAACAGGGCGCGGGGGAGCGGGCGTCGGTGGGTGAGGGCGTAGGACTGCGGGACCAGGCCGCAGCCCAGCTCCACCTTCGGTGTGTACGCGGTCTGCGCGAACCGGATATGGGTGCAGCCCGACTCGATGGCCAGCCGGATCGCCGCGTAGTGCACGGCGTGGTAGAGCCGCGCCTCGTGGGCGATACGATAGTCGAGGCCGATCCGCGCCCCGGTCGCGCCGGTGCCCCGGAACAGGCACAGCAGGAACGCCACCAGGCGGTCGTCCTCGAACACGCAGACCAGCGCCCGCCGGGGCTCGGCGGAGCCCGCCAGGGCGGTGAGGAAGGACGCGTCCAGGCGATCAAGCGTCTGGTCGGCGCGGTCCATCACCTGTCCGTACAGGGCGAGTACGTCGGGCAGCAGGGATGCGAAGTCCTCGACGATCTCCACGCGGGCACCCGGCCAGGCCGCGAACTTGCGCAGCTTGCTCCGGGCGTTGCGCCGCGGCTTGGCGGGCAGCGCGCGGACGTACGCGTCGAACGAGTCGTACCCGAGCCGCAGTTCGGTGTCCGGCATGCTGCGCGTGACGAAATATCCGGCGCGCTCCAACTCCGGTCGCAGGAGTATGAGTTCCGTGTCGCCGAAGTCCTTGAACACCACGGTTCCGAGCCCGGACCAGTCGGCCACGTCTCCGGCCGCCGACACCAGCAGCCGTACGGCCTGTGGCGGCAGCGGCCGCGCCGCCGCGATGTGGCCCTGGCCCAGCAGATGGCCGCAGAACAGCATGGGCACGCGCAGCAGCCCGGGACACGCGGCGCGCAGCGGGCGCAGCAGCCGGCGTTCGCGCGGACCCACCACGTCGTCCAGGCGCAGCCCGGGGAAGAGGCACAGCGGCAGCACGGCCACCGTCTCGTCCCCCTGGCGCAGCAGCAGATAGCGGTAGCCCTCGGGGCCGAGGCGGCCGCGCTCCATCGCCGCGAACACCCCCTGGGACCACAGCGGATCGTCCGCCGGGGCCAGCTCCCGCCAGACCGTCGACGGCACGGCGTCGACGGTGTCCGCGATCTCGACCCGGTAGGGCGTCCGCGCGGGCGACGGCTCGCCGTGCCGCGCTGCCGTGCCGCGCTCTCGCCTCATGGGTGCCTCCTCGGCGGGTGGGATCGACGTCCGGAGCCCGTGCGCACCGCGCCGCTCAGCCGATGCGCAGCCGGGCGCCGCCGAGGTGCTCCCGCAGCGGCGCGGCCATGCGGGTGCGCGAGGGTGGATGGAAGGCGAGCCCGGACGCGGCCGAGGCCAGATAGGTGCCGTCGGGCGAGCCGATGAACGCCATCCCGCCGAGGGCGGACAGACAGCGGGGCGCGGTGCGGGCGATGGCGTCCTGCGCCGCGTACCGGGCGTGCAGCGCCCGCACCAGCAGCGTGTCGTCCCACGCCTCGCTCTCCATGGCCGTCGCCACCGCCTCCACGGCGAGCATCGCGGCCTCGACATCGACCAGGAACGGCGTCGGATCGCCGCCGAAGCCCCCGGGTTTGGTCAGCACCCGTTCGACCAGGCCGCTGATCACGCCCAAGTAGCCTGCGGTCAGAAGGAGTTCGAACCAGAGGAAGCCCGCGACATTCAGTGAGTCGGGCACCGCGTCGGCCGTGACCTCCGTGGTGACGACCATCTGCGGATCGAGCTCCACCTCGGTGAGCACCACCTCGTCGCTCTCGGCCCCCGCCAGCACCGGGCTGCCCCAGAACGGCCGCACGGTGAGCCCCGGGGTCTTCGCCGGTACGATCGCCACCGCGAGACGGGCCACCCCGTCCGCGCCGGTGAGCGTGACGGAGGCGGTGAGCAGGTCCATCGAGCGGGACAGGCTGCACGGCTTCTTGGATCCGTTCAGCACCACCCGTCCGTCGCGGAGTTCGGCCCGGATGCCCGGACGCAGGATGTTCTGGCCGGTGTTGCCCTCGGCGAACCCGGAGGCCAGCAGCAGCCGTTCCCCGGCGACCGCGGTCAGCAGCAGGCCCTCCATGCCGGTGCCACCCCTGGCGGTCTCCACCAGGCCCGCGACCGAGAAGTGGTGCATGGTGGTGGCGACCGCGAGGGACGGGCACCGGGCGCCGACGGCCCGCTGCGCCCGGACCGCCTGGAGCACGGTCGCCCCGGCGCCGGAGTGCTCGGCGGGCACCAGCAGCCCCGGGCCGCCCGCCGCGCGGAACGCCTCGATCGCGGGGCTCGGGGCGCGCTCCAGATCGGCCAGCGGATGCGCGGCGAGCGCGGTGTCCAGGCCCGGGAGCAGCCGGTCGAGCACGGCGCGTTCGGTGTGCAGGAAGTTCACGGACGTCCCTTCTGTGGGCCGGGGTGCTCAGCCCGAGGTGACGAGGGGCAGCCGGGTGAAGGCCCGCAGGCTGATGCTGTCCCGGCGCACCGGGCGCCGGGCGTGGGCCAGTCCGGGGAAGCGCGCCAGCAACTGCCGTACGACGGCGGCGCCTTCGAGACGGGCCAGGGCCGCGCCCAGGCAGTAGTGGGCGCCCGCGCTGAAGCTGAGCACCCGGATGTCGGGCCGCAGCACATCGAAGGCGTCGGGGTCCGGATGCCGGGCGGGGTCGCGGCCCGCGGCGGCGAGCACGGTGGTGATGTTGGCGCCTTGGGGGATCGCGACGCCGCCCACGGTCAGCGGGCGGGTGGCGATCCGCTCCGTCATCCGCACGGGCGTGTCCCAACGCAGGGACTCCTCCACGCCGTTGGGCACCAGGGCCGGATCCTCGCGCAGCATTTCCAGCTGGTCGGGATGGCTGAGCAGGGCGTGCACGGTCAGGCCGAGCAGGCTGGCGGTCGTCTCGAAACCGGCCACGAACACCAGCAGCAGCATGTCCAGCAACTCGCTCTCGGCGAGCCGCCCGTCGTCGGTCTCGCGCACCGCGAGCAGCGCGGAGACCAGATCGTCGGCGGGCCTGCGCCGCCGCAGGGCGACCAGTTGGGCGAAGTAGCCGCGCAGGGCGCTCACGGCCTCGTCGGCGCGCTTCCAGTCCTCGTCGGTGCGCACCGGCTCAAGGAGCCGGCCGGCGTCCTGCCCGTAGTGGTGGAAGCGGTCCTGGTCCGTGTGCGGGACGCCGATCAGTTCGCCCACGACGGCCACGGGCAGCGGGTAGCCGACCAGTTCCTGGAAGTCGGCCGCGCCGCCGTCACGGGTGGCGTCGGCGAACCGGTCGAGGAGTTCCGCGGTGATGGTCTCGATGCGCTCCGTGAGGACGGCGACCCGGCGGGCGCTGAACCGGTCGGCCACCAGCCGCCGCAGCCGTACATGGTCGGTTCCGTTGGCGCGCAGCAGCGAGGAATAGAAGAACACGGCGGCCGGATGTTCCCGCCAGTCCGGCAACTCCGTTTCGCACCAGGTGAGATCGGGAGTGAGGCAGGACGGATCGCTCAGCACCTGCTGGCAGTCGGCGAACCGGGTCAGGAAGTAGGTGTCGAGCTTCTCGTGGTAATAGACGGGGGCGATACGGCGCAGTTCGGCCAGGACCGGATAGGGGTCTTCCTTCCCCTCGGCCGTGAACATCGACGAAAGCAGCGTTTCCGAATCCACCGTTGTGGCCTTTCCGCCATCCGGTCCGGGAGCGGAGTGGCACGTCGCCAGTATGTCCCTCAGCTGGTCCGACTGCCATGCCGGTGAATTCTCCGGCCAATTATGATCCACCTCTGGCCGGATCTCATGAGGGGTGCGAAATACGCGCCCTCTTCACCACCCCGGAGTGCAACCGGGTGGTGAAGAGGGTGAATTCGTAAGTCATATAAGCAGGCTTTGTGTGCGGATATTCCGGAGGTGTGGAGCACATGAATCCCGGACCGTGCGGCGGGGCCATGTCTGGACAAAGTGTTGACAGCGGCTCCGGCGGGGACTTGTATCGCGTCCCGACGCAACAGCGCCCTTCCCGTCGCACGCACAGTGAGGTGCAGAGAACGATGGATCGCTCTTCTCGCCCGGGCTCGCGCGGGTCCGAGCCGACCCGGGGCCCCTGGCCGCCGCGCCGCCTGGACATCGCCCGGATGAAGGAGACCGCCGACCGGGAACTGCGCCGCGTGGGCATCGTCCTGGACGACCTGGAGCAGCCCGTCGGCACCCTCTCCGGCGGCCAGCCCCAGTGCGTGGCCATCGCCCGCGCCGTCCACTTCGGCGCCCGCGTCATCACCCACCACCCGCACCACGCCTGCCTGGTCGGCGACCACTTCAGCGTGCTGCGCCTCGGCACCCTGGAACTCGACGCGCTGCCCGAGGACCTCGGCGACACCTTCCCCGAAGGGACCACCTGATCATGCCGCACGACCTCGACCGCATCCGGGTCGGCTCCGCCCCCGACTCCTGGGGTGTCTGGTTCCCCGACGACCCCCGGCAGGTGCCCTGGGAACGCTTCCTGGACGAGGTCGCCGAAGCCGGCTACGCCTGGATCGAACTCGGCCCCTACGGCTACCTCCCCACCGACCCCGCGCGGCTCAACGAGGAGGTGGCCCGCCGCGGCCTGAAGGTCTCCGCGGGCACGGTCTTCACCGGCCTGCACCGCGGCCCCGCCGTCTGGGACGACACCTGGGCCCACGTCTGCCAGGTCGCCGCGCTCACCCGGGCGACGGGCGCCCGGCACCTCGTGGTGATCCCGTCCTTCTGGCGCGACGACAAGACCGCCGAGATCCTGGAACCGTCCGAGCTGACCACCGAGCAGTGGGGCCACCTCGCCCGGGGCATGGAGCGGCTGGGCCGCCGGGTGAAGGAGACGTACGGCCTCGACATCGTCGTCCACCCGCACGCCGACACCCATATCGACACCGAGGCCCATGTCGCACGCTTCCTGGACGCGACCGACTCCGGCGCGGTCGGCCTCTGCCTGGACACCGGTCACTACGCCTACTGCGGCGGCGACAGCGTCAGGCTGATCGAGACGTACGGCGAACGCATCGGCTATCTGCACCTCAAGCAGGTCGACCCCGCGGTCCTCGCCGAGGTCGCCGCGCGGGGCCTGCCGTTCGGACCCGCCGTGGCACGCGGCGTCTTTCAGGAACCGCCGCACGGGGTACCGGAGTTGGGGCCTGTGCTGGAGGCGGCGCAGAAGCTGGGCGTGGATCTCTTCGCCATCGTGGAGCAGGACATGTACCCGTGCGAGCCGGACAGGCCACTGCCGATCGCGGAGCGGACACGCAGGTTCCTGCGGTCCTGTGGGGCGTGAGGGGTGAGGTGCGGGGACGGGGCCGAGAGCCCGCCGGACCAGACCGGTGTGCCACCTGAATGCCTCGCCGAGGTACGGGAGTTCCTCGACCGCCTCACCCCCTGGGTCGCGACCCGCGAGGACATTGTCGGCCTCCTCCTCGTCGGCTCCTACGCGCGCGGGGCGGCGCGACCGGACTCGGACGTGGACATCGTCCTCCTGACGTCGGACCCGGCGTCGTACCTCACCGACACCGCCGAATCCGGGAGCACATGGACCGACCGGGCCGGCGAACTCGGCCTGGGCCGACCGGTCCGCACCCGCGCCTGGGGACTCATCACCGAGCGACGTCACACCCTCGCCTCCGGCCTGGAGGTCGAGCTCGGCATCGGCGGCCCGCAGTGGGCGCGGACCGATCCCGTCGACCCCGGCACCCGTCGTGTCGTCACCGACGGCGCCCGCACGCTGTACGACCCGCGGCGCGCCCTCGCCGCGTTGGTCCGGCGCTGTCGGCCGTGACGCCTGTCGGCAATCACCTGCAACAGGCGTCTCGCGGAGTGCACACGGCCCTCGCCGCTCGCTTCTTTTCGCGGTCACTCCGCTGCGACGATCGCGGCGGGCTGGAACCAAGTGGTCACGGTTCTTGGAACCAGCGTCGAATTGCCGTCGTTGTGGGAGCCGGATCCGAACAACCGGCTTCCGAAGCGCGGGGATGATGGTCACCGTGGATATGACACCAGCGGACCAGCATGCCTTGGTCGAAGTGGGTTGGCAGAACGTTCGCGACGACGGGCGGGTCCGTCCGGAGCTGCTCGAAGCCGCCTACGCCGAGCCCCGCCTACGCCGGCTGTTTCCCTGGACGGGAATGGGGGAGCTGCACTTCAGCCGCTGCACAGAGTGGCCGTGGGCATGGGACGTTCCTTACATCCAGCCCGCAGCAGAAGGCGAATACTGGGTCTCTGGCCCTCTGCGCAGCGAGTCCGTGGGTCCGGCCGCAACGGCACAGCAGGCCGTCACGATGGTCGTCGACCGGCTCCCTCCCCATTGCGGGCCCGCCCTCGTCGGAACCCGAGAAGAACTCGCCGCCCACGACGCAGCGATCCTCCCCGCGAACCCCGAGGACCCGGGTCCCGACCGTGCCACGAGCTGATCTTGGTTCCAACCGTCGTGGCCCGGTTCCAACTAGCGCGTCCCGGCTCAGCACATCATCCTCCGGACGCGGAACGAGGACCATCCGAGGCACTCAACTCGCCAACTGCGGCGTTCAGTCACAGCGCTGCAGGAGTGGGGCGCCGTTCCTCCGTAACCCTGACGGATTCGCGCCAGGCGCGGCCGGGAACCAACCGGGGGCACGTGGGCGTTGTTGAGGTGAACGGGGGCGCCCGCGCAGACGGGAGGACGAGGATGACACACCGTACGGAACCCCGGAAGACGGCACCGGACACCGCCGAGGCGGCGGCCCAGCGCCGGGAACGCTTCGGCACCCTGCCCGAGCGGATACGTCCCGAGGACACGGTCGAGACCAGCCCGGCGACGCTGCCGGACCCGGCCCGCGACCGGTATCACGCGGACGAGTGGCTGGTGCGGTACTGCGGCTGACGAAGCCCCCCGGTACCGGGCCCGTCAGGCCTGCCGCACCTCCGCGATCGCCACCGGACGGTGTTCGGCGCGGGAGAGCGTGCAGGCCTCCGCGATCCAGCCCGCCTCCAGGGCGTCCTCGACGGTGCACGGGGACGGTCTGGTGCCGGCCACCACCTCGGTGAAGGCGGTGAGTTCGGCGCGGTAGGCGGCCGCGAAGCGGTCCATGAAGAAGGCGTGCGGGGTGCCGGACGGGAAGCCGGCCCCGGGCTCGGCCGAGCGCAGCGGCAACCGGTCGTCCAGGCCCACGGCGAGGGCGTCGGCGAAGCCGTGCAGCTCCATGCGCACGTCGTGACCCCGGCCGTTGTGACGGGAGTTGGAGACCACCGCGATGGTGCCGTCGTCCAGCGTGAGGAGCGCGCCCGTGGTGTCGGCGTCACCGGCCCGCGCGATGTGGTCGGCGCCCCGGTTGCCGCCCACCGCGTACACCTCGCTGACTTCGCGCCCCGTCACCCACCGGATGATGTCGAAGTCGTGCACCGAGCAGTCCCGGAAGATGCCACCGGAGGCGGCGACGTACGCGGCCGGCGGCGGCGCCGGATCCAGCGTCGTACAACGCACGGTGTGCAGCGCCCCCAACTCGCCCGAGCGTACGGCGGCGCGCGCGGCGGCGAAGCCCGCGTCGAAGCGGCGGTTGTAGCCGATCTGGATCGGCACCCCGCTGCCGCGCACACTGTCGCGCACCGCCACGCCCTCCGCCATCGTGCGGGCCACCGGCTTCTCGCAGAAGACCGGGACACCCGCCGCCACCCCGGCCCGGATCAGCGCGGGATGGGCGTCCGTGGCCGCCGCCACGACCAGGGCGTCCACCCCCGCGGCCAGCAGCGCCCCCGGAGAATCCGCGACCTGTGCCCCGAACCGCTCGGCGGCGGCCTTCGCGGCGTCCGCGAACGGATCGGCGAACACGAGCGATTCGACGGCGTCGAGCCCGAAGAGGGTCTCGGCGTGGAAGGCACCGATGCGGCCGAGGCCGAGGATTCCGATACGCATGGGTGTTGCCGCTCCTTGAGGGTTCGGACGAACGGGGCGAGACGCCAGGGGTGTTGACCAACCTGCCTACACATCGACCCAGCCGTACGGTGTGCCTTCGGCGCCGGAACGCAGGAACCGGTGGGCCTCGATCAGCTTCAGATCGTCGTAGCCCATCGCGTTGGCCGCGCCCGGCTGGAACGCGGCGAACTCCCCGTCGCCCGGGCCGACATGCACGGTGCTCACCGGCTGGTCCTGGAAGGATGAGCCCCGGCTTGCACGGCACGAGCGGCGCGGTGTTCTGGGACTTCCGGCGGATGAACGAACTCGCGGTCGTGCCCGGCGGTGGCGCCGGTCGGGCGGGCGCGCTCGGGGACGAAGACCGCGGTGTCGGCGGTGAGCGCGGTGATCTCACCGAGCAGGAAACGGGCCAGGTCGGCGCCGTGCGAGGCCAGATAGCCGAGCACCCCGCTGCCGCCGCGCTCCCGCTCGTAGCGCCAGGTCAGGGCGGAGTCGGGGTGGGCGGCGTAGTCGCTGAACAGCCGGATGCGCACATGGGTGACGGTGCCGATCTCGCCCGCCGCGATCAGCTCGCGGGCCCTCTCCACGGGGGGCGCGTTGCGGTAGTCGAAGCCGTCCGTGCCCTGCACCCCGGCCCGTGCGACGGCGTCCGCGACCGCGCGGGCGTTCCCGGCGGACAGGCCCACCGGCTTCTCGATCCACAGATGCTTGCCCGCCCCGGCCATCGCCACCCCGATCCGGCGGTGCAGGAAGTTCGGCGCGGTGACGCTGACCGCCCGCACCCGGGGATCGGCGGCCACCTCCCGCCAGTCGCGGGTCGCGGTGGCGAAACCGAACTGCGCGGCGGCCTCCTCGGCCCGGCCCGGTGCCTCCTCGGCCCGGCCCGGTGCCTCCTCGGCGACCGCGATCAGCCGTGGCCGCAGCGGGAGCCGGGGGTAGTGGTGGGGGAGACGGGCGTACGCCCGGGTGTGCACCCGGCCCGTCCAGCCGAACCCGACGACGGCGACACCCAGCTCCTCCACCCCGCCCGCCTCTCCGCGTCAGCACCGCGGGACCGGCCCGCCTTCCCGCCCGGCCACCTTTGTCCTGACATGGTGGCGCTGTCAACGCCCCGAACGGGGCGGGGCGCCGGAATCGGCCCCTACAGGTTGATGGCGTACGCCTTGCGGAGCGTCTCGTGCACGGTCCATGTCGTACGGTCGCCCGCGCGCAGCACCGCCATGTCACCCGGTCCGACCCGCAGCGTCGGGCCGTCCTCGAAGTCGATCGTGGCGGAGCCGCTGATCACGACGAACAGCTCGTCGGCCTCGGTGTCGGTGACCACACCGGGGGTGATCTGCCAGATCCCGCGGATCTGCCGGCCGTCCGGGGACTCCCAGACCACCTTCCCGGTGACCTCGGGGTTCCCGGAGACGATCTGTCCGGGGTCGAGGGGGTCGGGTTCGAGGTCGGCGTCGGGGATGTGGAGCGCGAAGCTGTGCGTCATGGGCCCGACCCTAACGGGGCCCGCGCCTCGGCCGCCGTCGACAGAGTGTGCGGCATCGGGCCTGGTCGGAGGACACTTCGTCGGCCCGCGCCCACTGGCGGGCGCGCGGGCCGGGGGTGATCGTGGAAGACATGGCCGACTCGACCGCGGCGGACGCCCACGGGTATGCGGAGGACGGGCCGCGCCCCGGCGGGCACAGCACCCGCGAGGCGCTCCTCTTCGGCGGGGTCTACGGCTCCGTCCTCGCCAGCTCGATGGTCGCCGCCCTCACCCGCTACGGCGCCAGCACGCCCGCGACCCGCCGCTACGACGCCCTGTGGCTGCTGGTGACCGCCCTCGCCTCCGCCCTGGCCCACGGCTACGCCCACTACATCGCCGAGCGCGCCCCGCACCGCCGCTGGGACGGCCTGCGCGCGCTGCGCAACGAGTGGCCGCTGGTCGCGGCCGTGGTGCCGACGGTCTTCCTGCTCGCGGGCGCGGGCTGGGGATGGTGGCCGGCCAAGGGCGTGGAATACCCCGCCTTCACCCTGAACATCCTGATCCTCTTCGTCCTCGGCCTGACCACCGCCCGCCAGGCGGCCCGCCCCTGGCCCGCCGCCGTCCTGATGGGCCTCGGTGACGCCCTCCTCGGCCTGGTCGTGGTCGTCGCCAACGCCCTCATCAAGTGACCCGACCCTCGACGTCACCGGGCACCCGCGCGCATACGGTAGTGTTGACCTGCGTGATCACGCGAAACACCGCGTGTGGTCGCAACGGGACGTGGCGCAGCTTGGTAGCGCACTTGACTGGGGGTCAAGGGGTCGCAGGTTCAAATCCTGTCGTCCCGACTTGAAAAAGTCGCAGATCAGGGGCGGTTTCGGAGAGATCCGAAACCGCCCCTGATCGTTTTCGGGGACCAGGCGGACGGCACCGAAGCCGACCGGGGGCGAGGCCTCTCACCTGGTAATTTCTGTAGATGATCATTTCGTCTCGCTTATCCCGTGCGGCCCGGGCCGCCTTCATCTGCGCTCTCGCCCTGACCGTGCTGCCCGCCTCGCCCGCCGTCGCCGCCGACGCCGCGGCTCCTCATCTCGATGCCGTGGAGCGCACGTTGCGCGAGGTCTCGCCCGGCCTCGAAGGGGATGTGTGGGAGCGGACGGCCGGCAACCGGCTCGACGCCGGGGCGGACGATCCCGCGGGCTGGCTGCTCCAGACGCCCGGCTGCTGGGGTGACGCCGGCTGCCGGGACCGCGTCGGTACCCGGCGGCTGCTGGCCAGGATGACCGAGAACATCTCGCGGGCGACGCGGACCGTCGACATCTCCAGTCTGGCGCCCTTCCCGGACGGCGCCTTCCAGGACGCCATCGTCGCGGGCCTGAAGTCGTCCGTGGCCTCCGGGCACCGGCTCAAGGTCAGGGTCCTGGTCGGAGCCGCGCCGCTCTACCACATGACCGTGCTGCCCTCGAAGTACCGGGACGACCTGCGCGACAAGCTGGGCCCGGCCGCCGACGCCGTCACGCTGAACGTCGCCTCGATGACCACGTCGAAGACCGCCCTCTCGTGGAACCACTCCAAACTGCTGGTCGTGGACGGCGAGTCCGCGGTCACCGGCGGCGTCAACGACTGGAAGGGCGACTATCTCGACACCGACCATCCGGTCAGCGACGTCGACCTCGCGCTGAGCGGCCCCGCCGCCGGGACGGCCGGGCGTTACCTGGACCGGCTGTGGGGCTGGACCTGCCGCAACAAGGGCAACGCCGCCAGCGTGTGGTACGCCGCCTCGGGCGGATCGGACTGCATGGCCACCATGGAGCGGGACACGAACCCCCGCGCCGTCCCGGCCACCGGTGACGTGCCGGTGATCGCCGTCGGCGGACTCGGCGTGGGCATGGAGGACTCCGACCCCGCCTCGGCCTGGCGACCGGCCCTGCCCGCCACCTCCGACACCCGGTGCGTGGTCGGCCTGCACGACAACACCAACGGGGACCGCGGCTACGACACGGTCAACCCCGAAGAGAGCGCCCTGCGTGCGCTGATCTCCAGCGCGACCCGGCACATCGAGATCTCACAGCAGGACCTCAACGCGACCTGCCCGCCGCTGCCCCGCTACGACACCCGGGTCTACGACGCCCTCGCCGCCAAGCTCGCCGACGGCGTGAAGGTGCGGATCGTCGTCAGCGACCCCGCCAACCGCGGCGCCGTCGGCAGCGGAGGCTACTCGCAGATCAAGTCCCTCTCCGAGGTCAGCGACGTGCTGCGGGACCGACTGGCCCGCATCACCGGCGACGAGACCAGCGCCGGGGCGGCGCTCTGCGCCAACCTCCAGCTCGCGGCCTTCCGCAGCTCCCCGAGCGCGCGCTGGGCGGACGGGCATCCCTACGCCCAGCACCACAAGCTGGTCTCGGTCGACGGCTCGGCCTTCTACATCGGATCCAAGAACCTCTACCCGGCGTGGTTGCAGGACTTCGGGTACATCGTGGAGAGCCCCGGCGCGGCCCAGCAGCTCGACGCGCAGTTGCTGAGCCCTCAGTGGACCCACTCGAAGGAGACCGCCACGGTCGACTACGAGCGGGGCCTGTGCCACATCTGACGCCCCGCCCAGGCAGCGGCCGACACGGGCCGAGGCCCGCCGCCGGACCGGCTCCGCGCTCGGCGACCTCACGCATGTCGGGCAGCCGAGGGCATTGCCTTCCCGAGCCCGAGCGAACCACGGAGGAAGGGCCCCTGCGGCGGCCGTCGCAGGGACCACGGCTTCACGCTCGGGGCCGGGATCCTCGCCCCCGGCAAAACCAGAACCACGATCAAACCGACGTATTGATCCCCGGCAACCCCTAGCATGTGGCGGAGGTGTGAGGGAGGCGGGGGTGCCTGTGCGGCGTCATCGGCGTGCGGTCCTGGTCGCGACGGTGCTGGTCCTGGCGGTCTTCGCCGGTGTGCTGTCGTTGCTGAGCTGGGACCGGGCGAACCAACTGGCCGGAGTGGTCTCCGCGCTCGTCGGGGTGGCCGCCCTGGGGGCCGGAGTCTGCGCGCTGCTGGCCCCGTCCGGGACCGCGGTGGTGCAGGTGTCCAGGACCGGGGGTGCCACGGCTACCGGCGGCGGGGACGCCAACACCGGTGCCGTCCTCCCTTCCTCCGCCGGTGCGGTCTCCATCAGGGAGACCGGTGACGCGCGGGCGGACGGCGGTAGCGCGAACACCGGTTACCGGCGGCAGGAGTAGCGGCGCATCAGATGATCTTCCGCAGGCGTGCCGCAGTACGCAAGTCGGGCGGAGCCACCGCCGAGGGAGCCGGGGCCTTCGCCAACAGCGGCGTGATGATTGACAGCTGCGTGCAGATGGTCGAGAGGCGCGCCGCCGTCTCCGGCTATCTCCTCAAGGTGGAACAGGACCTCGTCGCCGCTGACTTCCAAGGGCGGGAGAGCGAACTCGTCCAGATGGCCGCTTTTTGCACGCAGGAGGTCCCCGCCGACCGTCCTGGCACCAGCTACTGGCGCTGGGTGGCCCCGGCGTGGGCGGGAAAGTCCGCTCTGCTGGCGCACTTCGTCCTGCATCCGCCACCCGGCGTCGACGTCGTGTCGTTCTTCGTCACCTCCCGCATGGCCGCGCAGAACGACGCCGCGGTGTTCTGCGAGGTCATCCAGCGGCAGGTGTACGCCTTGCTGGGCGAGGTGGACCCGCTGAGCACCCCCGCCACCCGCGACGAGCAGATGTTGCTCGCGCTGGATCGCGCCGCACAGTGGTGCGAGGCGCGCGGCCGGCGGCTCGTGCTCGTGGTGGACGGGCTGGACGAGGACCGAGGCGTGATCGCCGGCCCTGACGGCCACAGCATCGCGGCGCTGTTGCCCCGCGTGCCCTCGCACGGCATGCGGATCGTCGTCGCCGGCCGTCCGCATCCTCCCGTACCGGAGGACGTACACGCGGACCATCCCCTGCGGAGCACACGGATCGACCACCAGTTGGAGCCGTCCCCGTACGCCCGAGCGGTGCGCCAGAACGCGGAGGAGGATTTGTTGCGACTGCGGGCCGGCGGCGGCCTTGGCTGGGAGCTGGCCGCCCTGACCGTCGCGGCTGGGGGCGGACTGAGCCCGTCCGACTTCGCGGAGCTGACCGGAAGCCCGGTGAGGCTGGTCGAGCGCGAGCTGTCCGCGGTGAACGGCCGCAGCTTCGGTCGGCGCTTCGGGCACTGGACATCCGCCGGTCCGCCCGTCTTTCTCTTCGCGCACGAGGAGATCCGGCGCGTCGCGGCCGAATTGGCCACGAACCAGGAGCTGGCGGCCGACCGCAGCCGTCTGCACCAGTGGGCGGACTCGTACCGGCATGCCGGGTGGCCAGAGGAAACCCCCGAGTACCTGCTGCGCGGCTACACCCGATTGCTGCGCGAACAGCACGACACTTCCAGGCTGGTCGCGCTGGCTTGCGACACCCGGCGCCAGGAGCGGCTGTGGCAGGCGTCCGGGGCGGACCTGGAGGCGCTCAGCGCGGTATCGGACGCATTCGACCTGGTGCTCGCGGACGGCGGGCGCCACAGCGATCAGGATGTGTCCATGGCGCTGCGGCTCGCCGTCGCGCGGGACGGGCTGCATGAGCGAACAGCGTCTCTTTCCCCCGGCCTCGTCGCCCTGTGGGCCCGGTGCGGGCACCCGGCACGGGCCGTTCAGCTAGCCGAGTCGCAGCGAGACGCGCGGGACAGGACAGTCGCCCTGAGCGCCATCGCCGGCGCCCTGGCCGCCGTGCGCCCGGATCAGGCGGCCGCTCTCCTGAGCAGAGCGGCCGACCCCGAAGCCCGGGACCACTTCGGCACGGCGATCGCCAAGGGCTTTGCGGACTGTGGGCGGCCATCTGAGGCCCTGCAGATGGCCGCCCACATCAGCGACCCGGAGCGCAGGGCGGAAGCTCTCGTCGCGGCCGTCGGTGCCCTGGCCGCAGTCACGGGGAACGCCGCGACGGCTCAGGAGGAGGCCGGGGTCCGGGATACTGATGCGGATTCCCGGGCGCTGGAAGCCGTCGACGCGGTCATGGCGGTGCCCAACACCGTCTCCCAGAGCGTCCTGGGCGCCTCGCTGGCCGCCGCGCTCTCACGGCTCGGCGAGCATCCCCGGGCCTTGGCGCTGGCGGAGCGCGTCGTGTCCCGTTCGGTCGACTCCGGTGCCACGGTTCGGCGTGCGCAGTCCCTCGCCCTGTTCGCCCGAGGGATGTCCATGGCACCCGGTCTCGCCGCGCAGGCCGCCGAGTTCGCCGTGACGTCGGCCCGGCTGGTGGCGGACGTCGACGACTTCGTCGGCGATGACTGGGTCTACCCCCACGTCGCCGCCGGCCTGGAGGCGACAGGACACCGGCAAGAGGCGATCGACTTGGTCAGCCGCTGCCTGAACGATCCGGAGGACGGGCTGGTCGAAATGGGCATCGCGGCCGCGGAGACCGGTAACCCCGACCGGGCCCTGGAGCTGGCCGAGCGGATCACGGAACCCATCTACCGGGCGCGCGTCCTCAACGCCGTCGGCAAGATGACGACAAACTCCTATGACCCGGTGCGGACGCTGCACCTGGCTCAGCAGGCCGGTGAGGCCACCGACAAGGTGCCGTACCTCCACTGGCGGGTGGCGCTGTCAACCGACACCGCCGACTTCCTGCTGCGGGCGGGCCAGGAGAAACATGCCCACGCCGTGGTCAAGCGGGCGACGAACATGCTGCGGAGAGGCCGGGGGCCCGGGGTGCGTGCCCTCATCAACGCGGCTGTCGCAGTCGACCGGTCTGGACAGCGAGGTGCTGCGGCCCGTCTCATCCACCGCGCCGAACAGGCCGCCGACACGTCCGACAGTTACGCACGCGTCGTCGGCCTCGCGGAGGTGGCCGAGGGCTTGCACCGCACAGGTCGCTCCGCGGAGGGGGACGAACTCCTGCGCCGTGTAATCCAGGAGAGCCGGGTCCTGGCAGATCACGCCGAGCACGCCGAGGGCCTGCGGCAGGTGGCCGAGGTATTCGGCCGCATCGGGAAACCAGACCAAGCGGCAGAGGTGGCTCAGGAGATACTGGCCCTGGCCGCCACCGCCGACAGCTCCTACCAGCGGCGCTGGGACATGTACGCCGCCGCGGGTGCGCTCCTCGCGGCGGACGATATCGACGCGGTGCTCGAGCTGGAAGGCTGCCTGCCGGAGGACGCGGTGGACGAGATGCTCGCCGCTCTTGTGGAAAGGCTCGTGGCCGTGGGCGATCTGACCACAGCAGAGGGGGTCACCGATTGGGGAGGAGACGAGCACGCCATCGGCTACCTCGCGGCGGGCGTCGCCGCCACGGGGGACATCGCGCGTGCCACCGCGCTGCTGGAGGAGATCAGCCACCCTGCCCGGCGCGAGGCGGCCACACCGGCGGTCGTCAAGGCGCTCTGCCGAGCCGGCGCCCGCGATGCGGCCCGCGCCTTGGCGGACGCCCTCACCGCGCCCGAGCACCGCAGCAAGGCGATCGCGGCGATCGCCCAGGCACTCGGGCCCTGCCCGCAGGGGCGCCTTGTCCTGACCGAGGCGCTGAGCTGCGGCCCATGGGAGCAGATGCATGCGGAGATCGCCGGTGTGGCGCCGGAGCACCTGCCTCTGCTGGCAGACCTCGTGCTGGCAGAAGGCATGATCCGAGACGACGATCCTGCTCGGGAGGCGACTGCGCCGTCGCCTCCGTGGGAGCCCACTACCTGGTTCATCAATGAGACGGAGACAGGTGCTTAGACATCGTTTCTGATGGCGGACGGCCGGCCGCTTGCATCGGGTGGCCCGCTTGCGGGACTGCTCGGTACGGTGCGCCAGTGTGCTGCTACGCCATGACCTACCGCAAGCCGCACTACGCGTGCGTCTCGTGTGTGAAGGGCCGTGCTGTGAAGGGCTGTCGGTCTGCGGGTGCGGCCAGGAATCCCAAGTACCGCCCGCGGACGCGCTGAACCGCGGGCCCGTCGGTCCGTAGCCGCGAGGGGCGGTCCGCCGTTGTCCGAGGCGCTGTACCGGCCGGACCCTCTGACCCCGCTGACGTCTATCGGTTGTGCCGCTCCAGATGGATGGACGTGAACACCGCGACCTTGGCGCGCAGGGCCCAGGGGTCGAAGGGTTTGCTGATGTAGTCGACGGCGCCGGCGGCGTAGCCGCGTGCGGAGTGTTCGGAGCCGAGGCCCATCGCGGTCAGGAAGATGATGGGGATGTCCCGGGTTCTTGAGCGGCGCTTGATGTGGGCGCACGTCTCGTAGCCGTCCATCTCCGGCATCTGGACATCCATGATGATGACGGCGAAGTCGTCGTGGTCGAGGAGGGCCTTGAGGGCTTCCCGGCCGGAGGAGACGGTGACGAGTTCCTGTTCGAGCGTCGCCAGCACCGCGGTCATCGCCAGCAGGTTGTCCGGCTGATCGTCGACGATGAGGATCTTGGGCATGTCCTGACGCCCTGGCGGCAGCGGGGCGGGCGCGGACTGTTCGACGGCCTCCAGCTGGCGTTCGAGCAGTTCGCAGCGGCCCTCCGCCGCGGCACGCTGGGCCTGTGCCTCCTGGAGGGCCGCTCCGAGCCGCTGGACCTCCAGCTGGAGCTCGTCGCGCTCCTGGATGAGGCCGTACACGTCCGGATGCGCCTCGGCGAGTTCGTCCGCCCGTTTCCGCTCCGCGATGCGGTCGGCCTCCAGCTGGTTGAGCCGCGTCTCCAGGTCGGCGATGCGCTGCGTCCGGTCCAGCAGCGCGTCGCCGAGGACGTCGCCGCGGACGCTGGACCGCCGGGAGACATGGTCGGCGTCGGCCAGCTGCCGCTCCAGGATCTCCACCGCGTGCTTCGGTGAGGAGGCGGCGTCCACGGCCGATCCGTACAGGCCCCGCACCAGCTCGATGGCCTCGGTGGTGACGGCGGTGCCACGATGCTCGGCGACATCGGTGAAGAGATCGTTGATCACCCCCCACGGGGGCAGCCGGGTGCCGTTGAGGTAGCGGGAGACGGTGCCGGGGTCGAGTCCGCGGCGGGCCGCGTACCGGCGGACGGACACATGAAGGCTCTCGAACAACTCGCGCAGCGCCTCGGCCAGCGCCCGGGAAGCCGCGTTGAGGTCGTCTCCCAGAGGCCGTAATTCACCCATGGTGCGCCCCCGCGGCCGTCGTTCCGCCTCTCGCCGCACCGGCGGGCAGAAGGGGCGCCGTTCGTCTCGGCGGCAGCAGGGGGTCCGGGTCCATCGAGTCCTCCATTCGTCCGAACCAGGATGGAGGAAGCGAGGGGCGTTGCGGCCCACGATTCGATGGCGCGGGCTCCAACGAGGGCCTGTTGCACGGGTGTTGTCGCCGCATGACATCAAGTCGCGGGCAGGTCAGGGGGGTTGGCGGGACAGTTGTTGCCGCGGTGTTGCTCCGCAACGCTCTCGAAGGCCGACAACGCCGGCAACGCCTGGCCCCTCACGGGGCGGTCGTGGGGGCCGAGTGGCGGTCCAGGACGGCCTCGACGATCCTCATGAGCCGTTCCCCCGCGCGCTCGACGCTGCCGTTCTGGGCGCTCACCTGGGCCCCTTCGAGGACGAAGGTGATCTCCGCCGCCGCCTCGTCCGGCTCGGGCAGCCCGGCCCGGGCGCACAGGTCGGTGAGCCGGTGCAACTGGCCGGACTTGTGGGCCTCGATCAGCCGCCGTGCCGGGTGGGCGCGGTCCGGCAGTTCCGCGAGGGAGTTGATGAACGGACACCCCCGGTGCGAGATCTCGGGAAGCCCGTCGGCGATGAACCGGGCCATGCCCAGGATCTGCTCCCGGGGCTCGTCCGGGTGCGCGGCCGCCAGCCGGTCGAACACGGCGATGTAGTCGGCCGCGACGATGCGCAGCCACTCCTCGACCAGCGCGTCCTTGGTCGCGAAGTGCCGGTACAGCGCCATCTTGGTGGTCTTCGCCCGGTCGGCGATCGCCTGGACGCCCACGGCTTTGATCCCCTCGCGGGAGAACAGTTCCTCCGCCGCGTCGAGGATCCGCTCCCGCGGGGGCAGCGTGGCCACCCTGCTCTGCCTGCTGACTCTGTCCATGTTCGCCGTACGGCCCCTCGTCGGTTCCGGTGGAGCGTCGCGCCGCCCCGTCTCAATGCTACGGTACCGATCAGTCCCGCACGATACCGAGCGGTATCGTGCGGGACTGATCGGTACCGCTGTTCCCGAAGGGACGAACATGAAGCTCTCCGAGTACGTCAGCTACGACGGCGTCGGCCTGGCCGACCTGGTGGCTCGCGGCCAGGTGACCGCCGCGGAACTCGCCGCGACCGCCCAGGCGGCGTCCGACGCGGTGCATCCGCGGCTCAACGCGGTCGTGGAGACCTGGCCCGCGCAGGACATACCGGCCGCGGGCAGTACGCCGCTGGCGGGGGTGCCGTTCCTGATCAAGGACCTCGCCGTCGCGATGGCCGGCAAGCGGGTGGAGCTGGGCAGTCGTATCGCCGCCGGAAACGTCGCCGGGGCCGACTCGTCACTCATGGCGCGCCTGCGTCGCGCCGGGCTGGTGACGCTCGGCCGCACGGCGACGCCGGAGTTCGCGTACAGCACCACCACGGAAGGCGTCCTGTACGGCGCCACCCGTAACCCCTGGGACCCGACCCGCAGCCCCGGCGGCTCCAGCGGCGGCTCGGGAGCGGCGGTCGCCGCGGGCGTCGTCCCGATCGCGCACGCCACCGACGCGGCGGGCTCCGTCCGGGTCCCCGCCGCCGCCAACGGCCTGTTCGGGCTGAAGCCGACCCGCGGCCGGATCTCCATGGGGCCGGACACGGACGAGGTCTTCAACGGGCTCGCCGTGCACGGCTTCCTCAGCCGCTCGGTGCGCGACAGCGCCGCGCTGCTCGACCTCGTCCATGGCCCCGAGGCCGGCGACCCCTACGCCGCCCCGCGGCCCGAGCGGCCGTACACGCGGGAGATCACCCGTTCCCCGGGCAGGCTGCGGATCGGTCTCCTCACCCGGCCCTGGGGCGGCCGGGACATCGACGCCACCGTCCTGGACGCCGCGCTCCGCGCCGCCCGGCTCGCCGAGTCCCTGGGGCACCGGGTGGACGAGGTCCAGGTCGAACTGGGCATCGGCTGGCCGGAGTTCGTCGTGGCCAACGCCCGTCTCTGGAGCACCAATCTGGTGACCTGGATCGACGGCTTCGCCACCGCCTTCGAACGGCCCGTCGACCTCAGCACCCTCGAACCCGAGACGCTCGCCAGTTACGTCTACGGACGGCGGGTCAGCGGCGCCGAGTTCGTCGACGCGCTCGCGATGCGCAACAGCGTCGCGCGCGCGATCGGCCGCTACTTCACGGAGTACGACCTGCTGCTCACCCCGACCCTGCCCGAACTGCCGGTCCCCTTGGGCACGTACGCCGAGAACGCCGAGGGCCTCGACGGGCTCGGCTGGCTCGAACAGGTCTTCCACCGCTCGCCGTTCACCGCCGCCTTCAACATCGCGGGCACCCCGGCCATGTCCGTCCCCCTGGAGACGGACCCCGCCACCGGACTCCCCATCGGCATCCAGTTCGCCGCGGGGTACGGCCGCGAGGACGTCCTCTTCCGCCTCGCCGGGCAGCTGGAACAGGCCGCCCCCTGGGCCCAGCGGACCCCTGCCGTGTGGGCGGGCGGACACGACGAAGCCCCGGCGGCCTCTACGAGGAGCTGCTCACCCTCGGCTGATCCGGCACCCCGGCCCGGTGCAGGGCGAGCCACACCCGGTCGCGGGTCAGCGGGAGTTCGGTGAAGCGGACGCCGGTCGCGTCGCGCAGCGCGTTCGCGAAGGCGGGGGCGACCGGGTTGAAGGGGCTCTCGCTCATGGACTTGGCGCCGAGCGGGCCGATGGCGTCCGCGGTCTCCATGAAGTGAACCTCGGTACGCGGGACATCGGCGTACTGGGGGAGCCGGTACCGGCGGAACGCGGCCGTCTCGACCGCACCGCGCCCGTCGACCCGGACGTTCTCGAAGAGCGTGGCCCCGAGCGCCTGCGCGACCCCGCCCTCCACCTGGCCCCGGCACTGCATCGGGTTCATGACCTTGCCCGCGTCGGCCGCGTGCACACTGCGCAGGATCCGGATCTCACCCGTGCCGGGGTCCACGGCCAGCCGGAACCACTGGGCGTTGAAGGCGACCGAGCGCGGGGTGCCGCCGAAGTGGCCGTCCGCGGCGAACTCGACGCCGACCGCGCGGGCGGTCGCGTACAGCTCCTTGAGCGGCAGCCGTCCGCCCGGGTGCAGCACGGCCTCCTCCGCCAGGCGGCAGTCGGCGCGCGGCACGCCGAGATGGGCGGCGGTGAAGTCGAGGAGCATGTCGGCGAGGGCGCGGGCGGCACGCAGGGTGGCCTTGCCCGCGACCACCACACCGGTCGAGGCGAAGGCGCCGGTGTCATGGCGTACGACGTCCGTGTCGGACTGCCGGACGGTGATCCGCTCGACGGTGGTGGCCAGTTCCCCGGCCGCGATCTGCCGGTGCACGGTGGTGGTGCCGTTGCCGAACTCGGCGGTGCCGACGGCGAGATCGAAGGCTCCGTCCGGCAGCAGGGCCGCGCGGGCGTCCGCGAAATGGCCGCCCGGCGGGCCCGTGGCGATCATCGCCAGGGCCGCGCCCTCGCCGACCAGCCAGCCCTCGGGCGCGGGATCGCCCCCGGGTTCCGTCCGGGCCCGGCGGACGATGCCCAGACACTGGTCGAGGCCGTAGCTGGCGATGTGCAGGTCCTCCTCGTGGCCGCCCGGGGTGCGCATCGGCTCGCCGGGTCCGATGATGTTGCGCGCCTTGAACTCCAGGGGATCCAGGCCGAGTCGGCGGGCGAGTTCGTCCAGCGCGGACTCGACGGCGAACATGACCTGGCCGAGGCCGTAGCCGCGGAAGGCGCCGGCCGGGACGGTGTGCGTGTAGACGGCGTAGGCGTCGACCTTCTTGTGCGGGGCGCGGTAGACGGCCGTGGACTCGCCGATGCCGTGGAACATCACCGCCGGGCCGTGGTTGCCGTACGCGCCCGTGTTCGAGACCACCCTCAACTGGAGCGCGGTGAGGGTGCCGTCGCGCCGGGCCCCGACCTTGACGCCGATGGTGAAGGGGTGCCGGGTGGTGGCGCCGTAGAACTGCTCGGCGCGGGTGTACTCCAGCTTCACCGGACGCCGCAGCCGCAGCACCGCCAGCGCGACGATGTCCTCGACGAGCATCTCCTGTTTGCCGCCGAACCCGCCGCCGACCCGGCCCGCCACGACCCGGACCCTGTCGTGCGGGAGGTCGTAGAGGGCGCACAGGGCGCGGCGGGTCAGGAAGGGGGTCTGGGTGCTGGACCGGACGTTCAGCCGGCCGTCCTCGTCGAGCCAGGCCACCGCGCCGTGCGTCTCCAGGCTGGCGTGCTGCACCCGCTGGGTGCGGAAGGTCTCCTCATACACGGTGTCGGCCGCGGCGAAGCCCGCCTCGACGTTGCCGATCTCGCCGTGCGCCTCGCCGACCACGTTGTCGCGGGGGCGGGCGATCCGGGCCCGCGCCGCGTCCTTGTCGTGGACGACCGGGGCGCCCGGCCGCATCGCCTCCTCCGGATCGAGGACGGCGGGCAGCACCTCGTACCTGACCTCGATCCGTCGGCAGCCCTCCTCGGCGGCGGCCTCGCTGTCCGCCACCACGGCGGCGACGCGCTGACCGATGTGGCGGACGGTGTCGTCGAGGACGCGGGTGTCGTCCGGGTCCTCCTCGGGGTGTTCGTGGCGGGCGGTGGAGAAGTGCCGTCCAGGGGCGTCCTCATGGGTGAGTACGGCGTGGACGCCGGGGACGCGCAGGGCGGCGGCCGGGTCGATCGCGGTGATGCGGGCGTGGGCGTGCGGGGAGCGCAGCAGCTTCATGTGCAGCAGGCCGGGGACGTCGATGTCGAAGGTGTAGCGGGCGGTGCCGGTGACGACCTGGGGCCCGGCCGGGGCGGGCAGGTTGCGGCCGACGGACTCGCCCGCGCCGGGAGCCTCCAAGTGCCTGACCCCGCGAACGGCGTCCTCGATGGCCCGGTAGCCGGTGCAGCGGCACAGATTGCCCTTGAACGCCCTGGGCAGGTCGGCGAGTTGGTCCTCGTCCAGAGCGGCCGTGGTCATCAGGTACCCGGCGGTGCAGAATCCGCATTGGAAGCCCTGGGCGTCGAGGAACTTCCGCTGTACGGGGTGGAGTTCACCGTCCGCCGGGGCCAAACCCTCCACGGTGGTGACCGATCGGCCGTCGGCGCGGAAGGCCGGGTAGAGGCAGCTGTGGACGGGCTCGCCGTCGACATGGACCGTGCACGCACCGCAGTCCCCGGCGTCGCAGCCCTTCTTCACACCGAACCAGCCGCGTTCGCGCAGATAGGTGCGCAGGCACTGGCCGGGGCGCGGCTCCTCCTCGTGGGAGCGGCCGTTGACCTCGATGTTCACCCGGTCACCTCCTCGCGGATCTCCTCCGCGAACCGCACGGTCATATGGCGCCGCCACTCGGGCAGCCCGTGGATGTCGTCGAACCACTCGCCGTCCGCGACGGCCGAGCCGATGGCCGCCCGCAGCGCCCCGGCGGACGGGGGCAGCGGGAACCAGAGCCGCACCGGCCGGACGGTCGACGCGGTGACCGTGATCGCGAGGGAGCCGTCGACCGGGTCCAGCGCGCCGATGACCAGCACCCCGGAGCGGCCCAGCCCGTACAGCGACGCCTGCCGGAACGCCGTACGGCAGGACAGGGCGCGGGCCGGCAGCGTGACGGACCGCAGCAGCTCGCCCTCGGCGAGGTCCTTGCGGCCCGCGCCGGTGACGAAGTCGGCGACGCGCACCCGGCGGCGGGCGCCGTCCTGGGCCAGCAGCAGGCATCGGCCGTCCAGCGCGGTGGTGAGGGAGATCATCGGCCCGGCCGGGAGGGCGTTGCAGAGGTTGCCGCCGACGGTGGCCATGTTCCAGATCTTGAAGGAGGCCAGGAAGGCCCGGCAGCACTGCTCGAACAGCGGCGCCGCCCGGTCCGGCAGCTCCTTGCCGAAGCGGGACAGCTGGGCGACGGTGCAGGTGGCGGCGATCTCCAACGAGCCGTCCGGGCGTAGTTCCACCGGTGTCCAGCCGGTCCGGCTCAGGTCCACCAGGCGCCGCAGCCGCGGCTGGGGCTCGGAGAAGAGATACGTGCCGCCGCCCAGCCAGGCGTCACCCGGCCGCCAGGGCGCGCGATCGCGGGCGTCCCGCACCTCGACCACCGTGTTCAGGTCCATGGCCGTCAGTGAAGCAATCCGACCAGGGCCCGGACGACTGGTTCACCACACGGAAACGCGGACTTTTCCGGGCCGATCCATGGAGGATCAACCAAGAGGCATTCCGCCCGTCTGATCTGGCATTTACGATGCGATGACTCGCATCCACCTGGTGAATGTGAGATGCCGGGCACGCGCCCCGTGCTCGGCTGCCGCACAGGGAGCCAGCGCACATATGCACGTCGAACACCTCCTCGGGGACGAGTCTCTCGGCCTGCGTCTGCTGTGGGCCGAGGGCGCGCTGCTGCGGCGGGAGATCAACGGGGTGACCGTCACCGATCTGGAGGACCCCGCGCGCTTCGTCCGGCCGGGCGAGGCCGTGCTCAGCGGACTGGTGTGGTGGACGCCGGAGGCCGGCCGGGCCAAGGCCGAGCGTTTCGTCTCCGCGCTGCGGGACGCCGACGCCGCCGTGCTGCTGGCGGGGGAGGAGACCCACGGCTCGGTCCCCGACGAGCTGATCGAGGCATGCTCACGGCACGGCATCCCGGTGGCCGGTGTCCCGGCCCATGTGATGTTCCGGGCCGTCACCGAGACGGTCTATCTCCAGCAGTGGGGCGAACTGAGCCGGCACCACGCGCTGCCGGAGTACGTGCGCGGGCGCCTCAGCCGGCTCGTGGCCCGGGACGCCGGGCCGCAGGAGATCGTCGCGACCGCCTTCGCCCATCTCGCGGACGGGGCCGCCGCCCATGTCCTCACCGCCGCCGGTCGTACCGTCGCGGTGACCGCGGGCGCGGACGTCCTGCCCGCGCCCGAGGCCGCCCGGATCCTCGCGGACAGCGGTGGCGTGACGGTCCCCGTCGACGCGGATGCCGTTTCCCCCTACGAGCGCTGGTACCTCCATCTGCCCGACCCCGCCGCCGCGCCGCCCCGCCTGCTGCACGAGGTCGCCGCGCTCCTCGGCCGCAGCCAGGCGGCACGGGCCCAGCTCCGGGCCACCGCTCGCCGGGCGGCCGGTGCACTCGGGGCGCTGCTCGCCGCGGACGGGGCCGACGCGGTCGGCGTCGAGGGCGCGCTGCGGGCCAGATCGGAAGAGCGTCGTACCGGGTGCTGGCCGCCGCCACCGGCGCACCGGGGGCGGGCCTGGCGGAGGGCGCGCTTGCGGAGGTGCTCGCCGGTGCGGGGACCGAGGGGGCGGCGGTCGGGCGGCTGCCGGACGGCACCGTCTTCGCCGTCGTGCCCGAAGCCACCGCGGGGACCGTCACGACCTCCGGGATCGGCGCGGTGTGGCCGCGGGTCGCCGCGTGCGAGCGGACCGTGCCGCTGCACGGCGGAACCGGATCCCCGGCGCGGGGCCTCCAGGATCTGCCCAGGGCGCTGGCCGAGGCCCGCTACGCCCTGGCCTCCGCGCGCAGCACCGCGCCGGACGCGTCACTCCTCACCGACGCCACGACGCTCACCAGCCTCGAAGCCCTGCTGACCGGCGTCCCGGCACCGGTCCGCGCCGCGTACACCCGCTCCGTCCTCGGACCACTGCTCGACATCCGCGGCACCTCCGCCACACCGCTGCTGGAGACCTTGACGACCTTCCTCGCCTGCGACGGCTCCTGGGCCCGCACCGCCGAGGCCCTGCATCTGCACGTCAACACCGTCCACTACCGCGTCGGCCGCATCGAGCGCCTCACCGGCCGCGATCTGTCCCGCCTCACCGACCGCCTCGACCTGTGGGCCGCCCTGCTGTGCCGGAGCGCCCTGGGCGTCACCGGCGATCGACATGGACATTCGTCGACTTCACGCGCGCGGTGACCGTGATGCCGACCGCGAGCCCCAACTCCTCGACGGCCTCGCGGGTCACGAGCGAGACCAGGGTGTGCGGCCCGGACTGGACCTCCACACGGGCCGCCACCTCGTCCACGGCCAGCGCGGTGACGATGCCGGTGAACGCGTTGCGCACGGAGGTGGGCGGCGCGTCCTCGGGGGCGCCGCGCAGGTCACCCGCCGCGCGCTCCGCCGCGAACCGGGCCAGCCCGGCCCCGTCGACCGACCGGTTCCCCGAACTGTCCCGGTCCATCGGCAACCGTCCGCCGTCCGCCCATCGGCGCACGGTCTCCGGACTCACCCCCAGCAGGCGCGCGGCCTGCCCAATGCTGTACGTCGGCACACCAAGACCCTAGGGGGTGCGCGGATGCCGTCGTGCGGGATCAGTCCTCGGTGGGGGTGGTGGGGAGTTTGGACTGGATGAGGTCCATGACGCTGGAGTCGGTGAGGGTGGTGACGTCTCCGAGTTGGCGGTTTTCGGCGACGTCGCGCACCGTCGTGCGGGATCAGTCCTCGGTGGGGGTGGTGGGGAGTTTGGACTGGATGAGGTCCATGACGCTGGAGTCGGTGAGGGTGGTGACGTCTCCGAGTTGGCGGTTTTCGGCGACGTCGCGCAGGAGGCGGCGCATGATCTTGCCGGAGCGGGTCTTGGGGAGTTCGGCGACGGGGAGGATTCGTTTGGGTTTGGCGATGGGGCCGAGGGTGGCGCCGACGTGGTCGCGGAGTTTGGCGGTGAGGGTGTCGTCGTCGGCGGAGGCGGTGGCGCGCAGGATGACGAAGGCGACGATGGCCTGGCCGGTGGTCTCGTCGGCGGCGCCGACGACGGCGGCTTCGGCGACGGCGGGGTGGGAGACGAGGGCGGATTCGACCTCGGTGGTGGAGATGTTGTGGCCGGAGACGAGCATGACGTCGTCGACGCGGCCGGTCTCGTCGGCGGCGCCGACGACGGCGGCTTCGGCGACGGCGGGGTGGGAGACGAGGGCGGATTCGACCTCGGTGGTGGAGATGTTGTGGCCGGAGACGAGCATGACGTCGTCGACGCGGCCCAGGAGCCAGATGTCGCCGTCCTGGTCTTTCTTGGCGCCGTCTCCGGCGAAGTACTTGCCTTCGAAGCGGGACCAGTAGGTGTCTTTGAAGCGCTGGTCGTCGCCCCAGATGGTGCGGAGCATGGAGGGCCAGGGTTCGGTGAGGACGAGGTAGCCGCCCGCGCCGTCGGGGACCTCGCGGGCGTCGTCGTCGACGACGGTGGCGCTGATGCCGGGCAGGGGGCGTTGGGCGGAGCCGGGTTTGGCGTCGGTGACGCCGGGGAGGGGGGAGATCATCATGGCGCCGGTCTCGGTCTGCCACCAGGTGTCCACGACGGGGGTTCGGTCGGCGCCGATGTGTTTGCGGTACCAG